>NZ_JAGCFH010000326.1 GCF_017650195.1 Ruminococcus sp.
CCGTCGTCCTCGAACCATATCTCCTCATTCCCGAGGAGAGACTTTCCGTTGAAGCTCCCGTCTATCTTCATATTCTTTGTGAGCTTCGCAGGACCGTCATACCGTTCCCCTGCTCTAAGGAGAACTCCCTGCGGCTGATCTTTTTCGCCGGTTATGACGTTCATCAACCAGTGCATACCATAACAAAGGTAGACATATATCACTCCGCTCCTCCCATAGAGTAGCTCTGTACGCTTAGTCCTTCCCTTTGAAGCATGGCAGCCCTTGTCCTCTTCTCCGCGGTAAGCCTCTGTTTCCGCGATGCGCTCCCGCAACTCCGTACCGTCAGGCAGTCTGCGTACCAGTATCTTGCCTACAAGGTCGGGAGCTACTTCCAGCACGTCACGGTGAAAGAAGTCCGCGTTTATGCGCCTGCCCATTTCACACCCTCAGGCTCTGCTCAAGCTCGGCGTCAGGCTTGACGAAGGCAGTTTTGTAATTTGTAAAAATGACCTTGCCTGGCTTTGCACCGGCAGGCTTCCTGACAAATTTTGCAAGGCAATAATCCACTGGAACAAGTCCGGAATTTCTGCCGCTGCTGTTCACAGCCGCTATCACCGCAGCCTCCTCTATGGTCTTGTCAGGAGGTACGGCTCCATCGGTGAGTATCAGCACATGGGAGCCCGTTATAAGTTGAGTATGGAGCCAAATGTCCGATTTCTCGGCAAACTTCAGGCTCAGCTGGTCATTCTGCTTATTGTTGCGTCCTACGAGTATGGTAAATCCTTCGCTGGATCTGTACTCTAGAGGGGGCAGCGCTTTAGGAGGCTTAGCTTTGCCTCCTGCGTACTTCACATAGCCCTGTTCCCGGAGCTCCAGACGAAGCTGGATTATGTCATTCTCAGAGGAAGCTCTTGTGAGCGAGTCGAAAACGCTTTCAAGGTATTGCAACTCCTCCTCGCCCTTCTGTATCTGAACGGCAAGCTTTTCCTCTGCCGTTACTGACTTCTTGTATTCACTATAATAGTACTGCGCATTCTGCGCAGGAGTTTTCCTCACGTCAAGCGGTATCACCATCTGTGGACAGCTCTCCTCGTAGAAATTTTCCACTGTAGTACTGCTGTCGCCCTTCTGTATGCGATACATATTTGCAGATATAAGGTCTCCGCAGAGCTTTGCCCTGTCCTTGTCGGCACAGGCTGCGAGCTCCTCCTGCTGTGCAGCGATACGCCTTGACGTCCTTTCGGTAAGATTCATGAGCATCTTGAAGAGGTCATTTGCACGCTGCTTTGTACGAGCAACCCTATCGCGCTCAGAATAGAAGTAATCCAGTAGCTCCGAAGCGCTGCCAAGCTCCTTTGTATACATGAGGGTACCGAACTGTGAAAGGCGTATAAAGGAGAAATCTTTGAGCTGTCCCTCCTTGTCACTAACCGCAGAAAAACAGCACTCTCCGCTGACTAGCTGTTCACGTGTACGCTTCACTGCAAAGAGCAGTCTGTCCATCTGGTCGCTACTTACACTGCCGCTTTCTATATGTGCTCCCCTTCCAGCAAAGAACGCCCATTCCCTTGCAAGTATGGGAGATATGCCTTCAAATATCCTAATAAGCGCCTTTGAGAGCTCCTTTGACTCTGTGTCAAGAAGTCTTTCTTTTATCTCCTCCGGCTCAGCGACAAGAAAATTCAACCTGTCGTCCCTCGGGGGCATAGTGTACTTCATTCCGGGAAGCACCAGTCTCTCACGAGACATATCCTCATCAACGCGCTTTATACTGTCAACGACTTTTCCGTCACATATCATTACAAGGTTTGAACACCGCCCCATTATCTCACAGGCAAGTGTCACCGTAACCATATCCCCGAGCTCGTTAATGCACTCGAAGTCAAGAAAGAGAATCCTTTCCAGACCGTCCTGCCTAATATCAATGAGCTTTCCGCTGCCTAACCTTTTTCTGAGCAACATACAGAACATAGGTGGAGTCTGCGGATTATCCACCGTATTTTCTGTTATATGTACTCTTGCGCTACCGGCATTCGCGGAAATATAAAGCTTCCTGCTTCCATTTCTTGTACGCACTGATATTATTACTTCTTCACGGGAGGGCTGATGTATTTTTTCGACTCTTCCGCCAATAAGCGGCAGGAGCTCGTTTCTTACCGCATACAAGAAAGCTCCGTCAAGAGCCATAGAATCATTCCTTTTCATAAAAATGAACGCAGTGCCATGTTTCCACGGTTGCTGCGTTCTCAGAACCGCACACATTCTTCCTATCATATTATAACATATATGTGTGGTTCTATTCTAATCAAAATTTGCGATATAACAGCAATTCAAAGTCGACTTTGGTGCAAAGATTGCCAATATGTGCTAGGCGCTCCTGCTGCTCCCTACCAGTGCGGTAATAATAGGGCGTCATGGAGAACAAGGCGTCTATATCCTCCTGTGAATCGAGGCTTATATCATAAGTTATCCTCTGTTGTTTCTCCAACCTGAAGCCTTCCAACCCATATGGTCTTACCTCGTTTTTATAAGGGGTATCGTACACAGCTTTTTTAAGCTCCCACAGGTGATTTTCGGAGGGTATCGCCATTATCATAACGCCATTGTCATTCAATACTCGCCGGAACTCCTCTCCGCAGTATGGAGCAAAAAGTGTAACGAGCATATCGCAGCTACTATTCCCAACAGGGATATGAAAAACGCTGGCGACTGCAAACTCTGCTTCCCGGCAACGCTTTGCCGCATACTCCACAGCTGTCTTGGATATATCTATTCCGTACACACTCGCAGCAATATTTTGCTCATGAAGCTTACCATTTATTGCGGTGGTGTAGTAACCCTCTCCACAACCCGCATCAAGAATCGTATTACCTTTTATGTACTCGCTGACCGCATTGCAGAGAGCTGTACACAGAGGCTCGTAGTATCCCTTGCCGAGAAAACGCCTCCTCGCCTGCACCATTAGCTTGTTGTCGCCGTGAACAATACTGCCAGTATTCTTTGAGAGTAGCAAATTGACATAACCGCTCCTAGACCTATCAAAGCAGTGATGCTCGGAGCATAAGTATGTATTTCCTGATATTTCGAGCTTTTCACCGCAAACGGGACATATAAATATACTCATATGCTCACCTCAGACGTACTCACAGGGGTCAGTGGAGCATTCCGCTATCTCAACATCCAACTGTGGAAAACGCTCTTCGAGGACACGGCGGAGCTCCCAGAGCACAATGTTCTCTGTATGGAAATGCCCGCAATCAAGTAGAGATATCCCACAGTTTGCTGCATCTATCCATACATCATGCTTTACATCACCAGTTATTAAAGCATCACAATCTTTTTCAGCCGCAATTCCCAGCATAGAGCCTCCGGAGCCTGAGCATAAGGCTATCCTTGATATATTCGCACCGCAGTCATGAGTAGTGCGGACATATTCACAACCGAATATATCCTTGCAAATTGTGGCAAGCTCCCTCAGGGCAATGTCCTCTTTAAGACTTATTATCCAGCCCAGTCCCTTATCTCCACCAAGTTCCTCAAAGAACTCAGGTTCACCATCAACGTCAAGTCTCTTGCTCAGTTTTTCAAGTATCACGCCGTTTGTACCGCCTATTGCGATGTCAAGGTTTGTATGCATACATAAAGCGCCTATGCCACTCTCGATTAATCTGTATACAGGATCGTTCCGTGTAATTCTCCTCCGCGGTTCAAATATTACGGGATGATGGGAGATTATCAGCTCCGCCTCCTTGTGGAAGGCTTCATCGACGATATCGTTTGTAATATCGAGAGCCAGTACCACCCTTTCGCACTCCTGCACCGCGCTCTCCACTAGATAGCCCGAATTATCCCACTTTTCCTGCAAGGAGAAAGGATAAACGCTGTCAAGATACTCCTTAATATCGCTTATCTTCACAACTTCAATGCCGTTCCTGAGCTTACAAGCAAGAGCGGAATAATGTTGTGCGCCGTTTCTGTCCCCTGCACCGGCAAGAGAAATGCTTATCTTTTCAAGCTTTTGAGCCTCATGCACTCTGTATTTTTCTCCAACAGGGTCATCCTCCGCGAAAAAGCCGCAAATGCTTCCAGCTTCCGTAATCCTTGTCGGCATATATGGGTTGTATTGAGCTTCCATGATAAGGTAGAGCTTGTCGGCCTCCTCCACTGCGTACTCCTGCCATACTATAAAGCCGTACTCGTTCAGCTTTTTCCTCAACACATCAGGCTTTGTCATAGGCTGTAATATCCAGTGTATATCCTCGCTACCAAAGCTTTCCATATCCGTATCTTCAATTATAGCGGCGATAGTCTCTCCGCCCATACCTGCTATGACAATATCTGACACACCATCATGTGGCACATTTTCAAGTCCGTCAGAAAGTATCAGCTCAACCCTGTCCTGTATGCCATATTTTTCTACAGTACTCCGGGCAGAGCTAAGAGGTCCGTCCTTCACGTCAGAAGCAATGACCTTACTACACTTTCCGCTGTTTATCAGCTCAGCCGCAAGGTATGCATGGTCCGTGCCCACATCTACGGCGATTCCCTCTCCGCTTACAAGCTCAGCGATCTTTTTCAATCTGTTATCAAGCATTGCTGCACCTCATCTATACTATACTAAAATAGCGCACTGCACAGCAGTACGCATAAACAAAACCAAGCACAGCCGTTTCCGACTGTGCTTTCGGTCTCATTAATTATGCCTCGTTCATCTTTGCGAAGCAATCGCTGCAATATACAGCTCTTCCTTCCTTCGGCTCGAAGGGAACCTTTGCTTCACCGCCGCATGATGCGCAAACAGCTGTATACATCACACGCTCAGCCTTGCCTGCGTTCTTTCTTGCATCACGACATGATTTGCATCTCTGCGGTTCGTTAACGAAACCCTTCTCTGCATAAAATTCCTGCTCGCCTGCGGAGAAAATGAATTCGTTTCCGCAATCCTTGCAAACTAATGTCTTGTCTTCGTACATAGTACAATACCTCGCTTAATTATTTTCGACCACGGTTGGATTTCCACCCACATCTTTGTTAAACAACGCTCTTCTGCCTTGAGCTACACGGTCATATTCAATTTGTATCATGCATGAGCGCGCGTATCTTTCTTCTTGCACGCTGCATTGCATTATCCACTGATTTCTCAGTCATCCCAAGCTTTTCCGCAGTGCTCTTATAGCTCAGTCCCTGTACGCAGAGCGTAAGTACATTCAACTCGGTAAGAGAAAGGACGGAGCATATATCCTTCCACAGCTCGGAAAAGAATTCCTTATAAAAATATATACTTTCCGGAGTTTCCTCCACAGACAGCACGTCAGCAGCCTCTTCCTCCCCGACTCTTTCAGCAAAACTCTGTTCCCTTACAGACTTTTTTGAAAGGCTTCTCATGCGGTTGACGATACAAACCTCGGCATAAGTCGAGAATTTCACGCCCTTGTGGGGATCGAAGGTCTCAATTGCCTTAAGCAGGCTGAGCATGCCCTCCTGATGCAGGTCATCACTGTCGGTCTCGGAGTTTGCGTAAATTTCCGATTTAATAAAAACAAGCCTTGAAAAACGTGAGATAAGTACAGCGGCAGCTGTTTTGTCAGTCTTGCCGAGAACGGCAAGTTCCTCATCCGGTTTTGCGTTAAGTTCATTCAAATTGAAATCCAAATCAAGCAAGATATCCACCCAGCAATCTGCATATCCGATAATGTGTTTTTTATTATCCGTCCCCCGGACGAGCCGGGGGATACGGATCATTCTCTCTTAGTTTTCGCCTTCCTTGGCAGCCTCTTCCTCAGCAGCCTTAAGTAGCTCAGCCATATCAAAATTGAAGTTTGCGCTCTTGTTGCCGTTCTGAACGGGCTTATTCTGCTGGTTCTGAACGTTAGATTGATTAGCGCTGGGCTGTGCCGGCTTATTATTATTGTTGTTATTGTTCCTGTTGAAGCTGTCATCTGACTTGCCCTCGTTTACCTTTGCAGAGGGAAGTTCTGTGATATCAGCCTTGGGAGCCTTGAGAGGCTTGAATTCAGCTCTCGGAGGATCAGACCTCTTTACAACGCCGTCATTCTTCTGAACGTCTACAGCCTTGCGAGCTTCGTTGATGATATTCTGAGCATCGTTCATTCTGCCTGAGCACTGACCTGTAAGGTTATTGAGTACAGAGGCAATATCTGTGAACTTGCTGTTAATACTTTCGATCTCAGTGAGGAGCATCTCGCGTACAGTTTTTGACATCGCATTGACCTTGTCAGCGTGTGAATTAGCTTCGTTAACAGTATTGCGAGCCTGATCGTTGGCCTCCTTTATGCAGGCTTCAGCGGCAACATTTGCGTTTGCAACAGCCTTTTCAGCCTCAATATTAGCATCCTTGAGAACCTGAGCAGCTTTGTCGTTTGCTTCCTTGGTAACTGCCTCAGCGTCTCTCTTAGCCTTGTTCTGGATCTGAGCAACATTCTTCTGAGCTTCTGTAAAGAGAGCACCCATATCGAATGTAGGAGTTGCGTTCTCCTTAAGTTCAGCGATCTCGTCGTTGAGCTTTTTGATCTCAGCATCCTTTGCAGCAGAAGCGTCAGCAACTTCCTTAGTTTTGGCGTCAAGCTTGCCTGTAATATCAGTGATCTCCTTCTTCTTGGCGTTGAGCTCATCAGTAATCTTAGCAAGCTCCTGCTTAACCTTTGCAAGCTCACCGTCAGCAGCTCCACCAGCAGCAGCGCCTGCAGCAGCCTTCTGCTCAGCAGCCCTGAGTCTGTTCCTGAGATCCTCTATTTCCTTCTTTGCAGCTTCAAGTGCAGCAGTTGTCTGTGCATTGGCCTGCGGATTTGCAGCACCTGCGGCAGCCTTCTGCTCTGCAGCCTTAAGCTTATCCTTGAGCGTATCTATCTCCTTCTTTGCAGCCTCCAGTGCAGCAGCAGCCTGCTGTCCGCCGCCCTGTGCCTTAAGCTGGTTTATCATATTCTGTAGCTCTTCGTTTTCCTTCTTTGCAGCTCTCAGAGCGTTATTGGAGGTATTGAGTTTCTCCTGGAGGTTCTCCACCTGACTCTTGTACTTACTGATCTCCTCAGGATCAGCCTGGGAGCCTTTTTCCTTCAAAGTCTTATTTTCTTCCTCAAGGGCAACGATCTTTGAATTCAGCTCATCGAGGTATGTAATAACGTCCTCTTTGATAAAACCCTTCTGACCGATCTTGGTCTCTCTTAATACGGTTGGTGTTGGTTCACTCATGGTACTCTCCGTTCCCCTCGGTCAGACCGAGGTAAAAAATTAAGGAATAAGAACCCGTACTCGAACGCAGTGAAGGCGGGGATTAGTGATATTGCATATAAAAAAGCCTTCACAGTCCATGAATACAGGTTCTGATGATTTTGCCTTATGTAAATTATAACATATTTATTATATTATTTCAACTATTGAAATGTAGAAAATTTGAATTGATTTTAGTGCAATTTACTATAAAAATCCCTTAAAAACTGCTCATTTGATATTTTAGCGTCAATGTCTTTAATTTTATGCGTTATAAAAATATATTTAGTTACAGTTTGGAAATACAAAAGCTATACAAAATACGCTTTTGTAAACATCAATTAAGGGAAAAACCGAAGAGCACCTCAAACTTCGGGCTTATATAATATAGCCGCGGTTTATCAATAATAAAACTGAAAAAACGATAATTTCGATTGTCAAGCCTATACCCAGAACTAAAAATAAAGCTACAATACGTTTCTTCTTCAGTACCTTCCTCTTTTCAAACTCCGCAGCTTTTTCAATTTCATCTAGAGTTTCACCGTTCATGAAGGCGATGACCTCGCGATATGTCTGAACATCGTGCTCTGCCTGCATCTGCCCCATTTTATGAAATGTCGTAAAATCGGCTGTCAGAAACATACCTGTAAGCACTGCAAATAACAGTCTGAGCGCTTCAATGTCAAGTACGGAAGCGAGCACCGCTGAAGCCAGACCTGCAAGCGTTTCTATGCCTGCAAGGTTATAAAGCTTTTTCATTTCTTTTCCATCATTCTTGGTAATTTTCTCTTTCATAGTATCAACATCTCCTTTGATAAGCTCATCGATAGAAACGCCGAAGAGGTCACTGAGGATAAGCAGACTGTGGACATCGGGATAGCTCCTTTCTGTCTCCCAGTTAGATATGGTCTGGCGGCTGACATACACGTGCTGTGCCAGCACCTCCTGTGACCAGCCTTTCTCAGTCCTAAGTTCCTTTATCCTGTTGCTCAGCTCCATACGTTCCACTCCTTTCCGCAAGGGTACTTTCCTTGTCTGAACTTATCATAGCAGACGCGATATATTTTATCAACCAAAATTCTTTTGCAGACGTCGAAGAAACATTGTCAAAACCTTTTGGCAAGCCGATCTCAAGCCATTCTACAGCTTCCTCTTACATAAAATTAAAGCGGCTCTTAACGAACCGCTTTAATATATCTGTTAGTTGCCAAGCATCTTGAAGATGTCGTCAAGGTCGTAATCCTGATTACTTGAAGCAGGTCTAGGAGCACTGCTCGGTGCGCCGAAGCCAAGTCCGTCAATAAGAGGATTGTCTATCGGGATTATATCGTCATCGTGGCTTTCCACAGAATCTGCCGCAGCAACTGCTGCATCATTAGCAGAATCCATATCGTCGAAACCAGCAGCGATAACTGTGATAGTCATTTCGTCCTGCATATCCTCCTTGAAAGCTGTACCGAAGATGAACTCAACGCCGTCAGCAGCTGTATCGGTTATCATCTTTGTAGCTGCATCAACATCGGACGAAAGAATATCCTCTGACATGGCAATATTAATAAGTAGCCTCTTTGCACCAGAAATAGATGTTTCGAGAAGCGGGCTGGAGATAACTGCATTTGCAGCGTCTCTTGCCTTATCCTTACCGGTACCGTGACCAATAGCCATGTGAGCGTAGCCTGCGTTTCTCATGATAGTTGAAACGTCAGCGAAGTCAAGGTTAATGTATCCTTCCTCAACGATGAGGTCGGAGATGCTCTTTACACCAGTCTTGAGCACGTCATCAGACAGTGCAAAGGACTGGAGCATTGTAAGGGGCTTATCAAGTCCCACGAGAAGTCTTTCATTAGGGATAACGATAAGGGAGTCAACATACTTTCTGAGTTCAGCGATACCTCTTTCAGCCTGAGCCATTTTCTGCTCTCTCTCAAAGAGGAAAGGCTTTGTAACGACTGCAACTGTGAGGATATCCATTTCCTTAGCTATCTTTGCAACTACGGGAGCAGCTCCTGTACCTGTACCGCCGCCCATGCCGGCAGTAATGAAGATCATGTCTGCACCCTTGAGGTGAGTTTCAATCTCGTCACGGTTCTCCTCAGCGCTGCGCTGACCAATCTCAGGCTTGTTTCCAGCGCCTCTGCCCTTTGTAAGCTTTGCGCCGATTGGTATCCTTGTAGTGGCCTTGGACTTGTTGAGAGCCTTGGCATCAGTATTAATTGCGATATATTCTATATTATTGACACCCGAATCCACCATGCAGTTTACGGCATTTCCGCCGCCACCGCCAACACCGATGACCTTAATGTTAACATCGGGTTCGAGTGTTTCCTCGTAATTGAAATCTGACATTTGAACTCCTCCTACTATTTATATTATCCTTTAATTCATCTAAATTTATATATTAATCTATAAATACACTTTATATTTTAGCATATAAAAGCACTTTTTTCAAGTCCTAATTAAACATTTTTTATTTTCGGCGAATTAGACAAGAACGCATATTCAAAACACAGCGTTTTGTACATAGGAATCTCATCACCACTGTCCTGTCTGATCTCCGCTATTATCGGTATAACCGCTGTTATCCGTGGCCACGGCACCAGAATTGTTGCCACTGTCTCCACTCCACTGAGTTCCACCGTCATAGCTGCCTAAACTGTTATCAGTCCACTGTGTTGCACTGTTGTCTGTCCACTGATTGCCACTATTGTCCGTCCACTGGCTTCCGCTGTTGTCCGTCCACTGGCTTCCGCTGTTGTCCGTCCACTGGCTTTCACTGTTGTCCGTCCACTGGCTTCCGCTGTTATCAGTCCATTGACTTCCGCTATAATCCGTCCATTCATTGCCTGTGTATATACTGTTGGGCGCTGTAGTTGTCTCGCTCTTGCGCCTGTTGTTGAATTCGTTTATCTTGGCTTCCTGTTCAGGATTCCTCTCTCCCTCTATAGGATTGCCGTATTCATCAGTAACAGCAGCTGTTGTAGCCTCAGAACCGCCGGGGACGATGACGGGACCATCAGTTAACCTGAAGCTGCACTCATTTGTACCAATCATTGTAAGATAGCCTTTTTTACCCTTTACGTTTTCGTCGTTCATAACTGTCTCAGCAAGTCTGAGCTTATACTCAACGTCGTTCCAGTTACCCATTTTGAATATCATTTCATTCTTATACTTAACGACAATTGCGTGCTCATCGCTCATATCCACTGTCATTATCTTATCGTCACCCATTTTCACAATGCTCGAAATAAGCGCATTGAATGCTTCATTCTTGTGTTTGTTCTCGGAGGACGTCATTTTTCCGGGAGTTTTGTCCGAGGGATCGAGCCCATATATTATAGGGAGCCCCTCTGTGATAAAGCCGTTGTCAGCAAGTATTTTTCCCTTCTTGCTCACAAGGAGCGTGCCGGTACCATAGTTGACATTAAAAGCTGGTATGCAGCGTGTCACAGATATTTCCAGCGAAGACGGGAACTTTCTCTTTACATCCGCTGTCTCCACGTACAAAAGCTCGTTGAGTATGCGGTTCGCGCTCTTTTTACAGTCAAGCCTCAGTAGGTTGTCACCCTCATTTATGCCTGATGCAGCAACTATCTCCTCTGCCGTATACATATCCGACTGTCCTGTCACTCTTATCTCGCTTATATTAAAAAGAAACGTATAGCTTATGGTTATACCTATAGTTAGAACTAGGAGTAAAACAACAAGACCATAGACATTTGTCCACCTCTGCCGTCTTCTAAGCCTTTTACGGCTGTTTTGCCTTTCAACACTGGTTTTTTCGACGTCTTTCATACTATCTCCAAATCCTTCCGCCTCAGCTCCGGCGTATATCGCCGCCAAGGAGTCTTACGGCTTCTTCCATATTTTCATAGCCTCTGTCAATATGACATAGCCTTGTAATCTCTGAGCTTCCATCTGCGCACAGAGCTGCGATTACCAATGCCGCTCCGCCGCGGAGGTCTGTCGCTTCTATATTTGCTCCGCGGAGCCCTTCAACGCCCTTAACTACAGCAACCTTGCCCAGTACATGTATATCCGCTCCCATTTTCACAAGAGCTTCGGTGTGGCGGTAGCGGCAGTCGAAGATATTCTCCTCGAATACGCTCGTACCGTCGGCGGCTGTCAAGGCAGCCATGAGCACTGCCTGTGCGTCGGTGGGAAAACCAGGATGAGGCATTGTCCTTATCCTGTCCTTTACGGCTCTGAGCCGAGTACCGCTGCGCAGGTATATTCTGTTTTCAGATGTATAAATACTGCATCCCGTCTGTTCGAGGACAGACAGAAATGGTTCCATTTCAGGAACGCAGGCATTTGTAAGTATTATCTCGCCCTTTGTGGCAGCTGCCATAGAGAGATAAGTAGCTCCCACTATCCTGTCGGGCATAATTGTATATTCACAGCCATGGAGCTGTTTTTTTCCATTTATTATTATACGGCTCTCACCGTCGCCGCTGATATCCGCGCCGCATTTTCGCAGGAATCTGCAAAGATCACATATCTCCGGTTCGCGCGCCGCATTGTTTATGACGGTCTCACCATCTGCCGTGACTGCTGCAAGTATAACGTTCTCGGTAGCTCCTACAGACGGAAAGGCAAGGTTTATCTTTGCTCCCCTTGCTCTGCCGCCAGAGACTCTACAAACTATATCTCCTCCGCTTTCACGGATATCTATCCCCATTTTTCTTAAAGCAGACAAATGCATATCTATAGGTCTCGGACCGAGCTCACAGCCTCCCGGCACGCTTACGGTGCATTCACCCGTTCTGCCAAGCATGGCTCCCATAAAGATTATGGAAGAACGCATTTCACGCATAAGCTCCTCAGAGACAGAAGTGCTTCCAACCGAAGCTGAGTCTATAACCACCGTATTGTCAGAAAACATGCATTTGCAACCTACGCAATTGAGTATACGCGCAGCCGCATATACGTCCGTGAGAGCAGGACAGCTGTGCAGCGTACATTCGCCGAAACACAGAAGTGCCGCCGCCATTATCGGCAACGAGCTGTTCTTGCTGCCCTGCAAAGCGAGCTCGCCTCTCAGCCGTCTGCCTCCGTTTATTATAAATTTCTGCATTATACCACCCCACAGCATTTTTATGTATAGTATGCATGGGGTGTGAATTATGTTACTGAGCGCCTATACCATGCGCTTCAAGAAATTTGTTGAATGTATCCGACATCTCATCAGGAATGGATGCGTACATCATATGGCCCTTATCGGAAAGATGCACCTCAGCACCACATTGCTCCGCAAAATCAAGCCCCGCCTGACGCCATGACAACTTCCGGCTCAGAGTTTTCATATCGCTGATGAAGAGGCAACAAGGACATTTCAGACTGCCGGTTTCAAGAGCCTTCTTTGCATTTTCAGTCATGAGTTGCGACTCCTCGATGTACTCGTTGCCTGCAATATTCTGATAAAAGAGCCTGCGGTACATTGACTTTTCCTCAGCCGTAAGCTCGCTACTGGTCATAAGTCCTGATACGTTTTCGGTCTTACTTCTTACAAGCTTTGCAAGCAAGCCGTCCTTAGCTATCCTTTTCAGCAGTTTATGCTGCTTTTCGAGAAGCTTCAGACGTTTTTCCTCTGATATCTCCTCCGCCTGTAATACTGCAAGCCCAGGTACACCCATATCCATGCTGAGAACAGCTTTTACCTCGTCAGGATAGGTATTTGCCCAGTACACCGCTTCAAATCCCGAATATGAATGAGGCGCTAGAACATAAGGCGGTTCAACTCCTGCCATGAGTAAGGCTTCTCTGTTCTCTAAAACAAGGTTTTCGATAGTCCTCGGTGTTTTTGCGTGGTCACTGAGACCGTAGCCAGCCTTTTCAATTACGGCTATCCGGTATTTCGAGGACATTCGCTTGTATATAGGCTTGTATTCAAGCACGGGACAGGTTACACCGTTTCCTGCCATAAATACTATGGTAGTCACGCCGCTTCCCTCGGTATATATATTCAGAGCCGTTTCGCCGACCTGCACTTTGTTTTCGTAATTCATTTCCTGCTCTTTTCAATAAGCTTATCTATAACTGCAAGTATTCTCTCGTTAGTATCCGAAAGATGGAGCTTTGCCGCGCTTTCTGACATTGACTTTACTTTCACTCTGTCGCCGTATAGACGCTCTATCTCGGCAATCATCCTCTCAGCGGTCACATCCTTCTGCTCGATAACTACTGCAGCTCCTGCATTGCCAAGAACCATTGCATTGTGGTACTGGTGATTTCCTGCGACTATAGGCGAAGGTATAAGTATCGAAGCCTTTCCTGCGGCTTCAAGCTCCGCAAGAGTGGAAGCTCCCGAACGGCATATCACAAGGTCTGCCGCCGCAAGGCATACGTCCATATCGTTTATATACTCTGTTATGCGCAGTCTGTCAGACCTGAGCTGTATACCAGCAGCCTTCATCGCCTGCGGAAAGCTGTCCTTTCCCATACCACCGTAACCGTGTATATGGTTTATATCAAGCTTTTTGCCTGTATGCCATTTTATAACCTCGGTCATGGTGTCATTTATACAGCCTGCGCCGAGGCTTCCGCCGAAGGAAAGAATGGTGAAGCTATCGTCAAAGCCAAGCTTATTCCGCGCTTCCTCACGGCTCATTGTATTAATATTGCTCCTTACGGGAAGTCCCGTAACGCTGTTCTCAAATTTGCTACTATCCATGAATTTAAGGGCTTCCTCAACAGTGAGCATAACGTAGTCCACTTCTTTTGAGAGGAGTCTGTTAGTAACTCCAGGGTAGGCGTTCTGCTCATGTATGGCAGTAGGTATACCCATTCTTGCAGCTTTCCTAATAACAGGTCCAGCCGCGTAGCCGCCGGTACCAATAGCGATATCTGGCTTAAAGCCCTCTATTATCTGCTTGGCTCTCCTGCCAGATGTAACAAGATATGCAAGGGCTTTGGCGTTCCTGCCTATATTTTCGAGGGATATCCTTCTCTGAAAGCCAGCAACCTTTATGGTCTCCAACTTATAGCCTGCCTTCGGGACAAGCTTAGCCTCCATTCCCTTGGGAGTTCCTGCAAAAAGGAATTCCGCGTCGGGGTACTTTTTCTTTATTATATCAGCAATGGCGATACCTGGATTGATATGTCCTCCTGTACCGCCGCACGCGATAAGTACCTTCATGCTCATGCTCCTTCTGGCTCGGCGATCTCAGCATTCTGGCCCGAGCTCCTTTTTCTCTTCCGCGGCTTCTCATCGGGATAGTGTCTCTGCTGTGAGATATTCAGCATTATGCCCATTTCCGCCAGTTGCATTATCAGCGCCGTTCCGCCATAACTGAAAAAAGGCAAACTGATACCTGTATTTGGTATGAGATTGCTTACAACAGCAAGATTCAGTACAGTCTGTATGCCTATCTGAGTAGTTATACCCACAGCAATCAACATACCGAAGCGGTCCTTGCAGCGGACCGCGATAGAATAGCCTTCCACTATGAGAAGGAAGAATACTATGATTATAGCAAGAGCTCCTGCAAAACCAAGTTCCTCGCATACTATCGGAAAAACAAAGTCGTTCTTGGTCTCAGGCAGATAGAGGTACTTCTGACGGGAGTTTCCAAGTCCAAGTCCGAAAAGTCCACCAGAGCCTATGGCTATAAGAGAGTTACCTGTCTGCCACGAATCGCCAAGTTTATCCGCAAAGGGAGCCTTCCATGCATTTATACGTGTACTTACATAGCTGCCGGGGACCTGAGCCTGCCATGAGATGAAGGCAATAGCTATGCCTAGACCAGCCGCCCCGAGGCCTATGAAATGCTTCTTGTTCACACCACCGCAGAGTATCATAGCCACAGCGATAGTACCGATAAGGATACAGCCCGAGATATGCTTTTCAAGCACGATAAGCACAAGATATACACCGAGTATCACTGTATACTTGACAATGCCAGTCTTGAAGGTGTTCATCTTCTTACCGTCACGCTCCATGCTGTAAGCAAAGAAGATTATCAGTGCCAGCTTTGCCACCTCAGAGGGCTGCAAATTGATAGGTCCGATATCTATCCACCTTCTTGCGCCCATCGAACCGCCCTCATCGTTACCGATAAGCAAAACCGCTAAGAGGAGTATCGCGCCGGCTATATACATAAGGCTAGCTATATTCAGCTTCTTTAATACAGGAAGCTTAAGATTCTTGAAATTATGATAGTCCATCTTCATGAAGAAGATCATTGCTATAAAACCTATCACGGCATGCTTCGCCTGATTTTTTGCATAGTAAAGACCATCGCCACCGTGCTCGCTGTATGCCCACGCATAACTTGCAGAGGACATCATTACGATACCGACAACTAACAGTATCATAACGTAAGCAAAGAACGAAAGACTCAGGTCTCCGCGCCTGCCGCCCGAAAATGGGTTCGATACGGCACTGCTTTTTTTGTTTTTAGTTTTGCTTGCAGCCATTTTTCCTCCTAAGGTACGATGAAATTATGCCGGCTCAGAATACCAGCAGTGTAATTATTCCCAGAACTCCGAAAATAATGCCGCAGAGCGAAAAAGTTATAACGATCTTGTACTCGCTGAAACCGCTCATTTCAAAGTGATGATGTATAGGCGTCATTTTAAATATTCTCTGCCCCTGATGATCTGCGCGAAGCTTCTTTGTAATCTTAAAATAGCCTACTTGTATAACAACAGAAAGTGCCTCGATGATATATACGAGAGCAACAAGAATAAGCAACAGATGCTTGTGGAGTACAAGTCCCACAGCAGTTACCGATGCACCGAGGAACATTGAGCCCGTATCGCCCATGAAACACTTCGCAGGATTCAGGTTCCAGAGCAGGAAGCCAAGACAGCCGCCTGCCAGTGCCATTGCAAAGCATATCATCTCGTACTGCTTGAGTATGGAGCAACATACGGTGAATACCAGCATGGCAATGAAAGTAACAGAACCACAGAGTCCATCTATTCCGTCTGTGAGATTTACCGCATTAGTGAGGTAAATTATCACAGCCATCATGAGGATATAATAGAATATGTCGAGAGAAGGACTTTTCCAAAAGCCAAGATCTATCCTTGTGGAATTGTCACCGAATTTGCGTAGCGCATAAAGAAAGCCCACAGAAAAGAGAAGCTGCATGGCGATCTTCTGCCACGCAGTAAGTCCGTCATTCTTCTTTCTGACAACCTTTGCAAAATCATCGATAAAGCCGATAAGTCCGAATGAAGCTGCGTATACGATACAGCTAAGCATACGGTAAAACGCCTTAAAGCTCTCATTATCCGTGGTATCTATGCCATTTTTCCACCTGCATATCCAGTAGCCAGCGATAGCGGCTATGATAGTCGAGATGATGAACATAAATCCACCCATTGTGGGAGTTCCCTGCTTTTTTGCGTGCCATTTTGGTCCGTCCACAGTTTTTATAGGCTGACCAAACTTTATCTTATGCAGGAATGGAACGAGATAAATACCCGATACTCCTGCGATAACGAATGACAAAAGTACTATCAAAAGGTTGATTATCCAGAAAGACATTGACATTTTTTAATAACAACTCCAGTTTTTGGGGATACATATTTTATGGTAGTTTATCGTATATACGGCGTTTGCGTAATTTCCCGACAGTTTCCAACCGCTACAAAAGTAATTTACCCCGTTTTTTTATTGATTGAGCAACTTAAGTCCGTCAGCAACGACCTCACGCTCGTCGAAGTGGATATGCTCCATGCCTGCAAGGATTTGATAATCCTCATGTCCCTTGCCCGCAAGTACTATTATATCACCTTTCTCAGCAATTTTCAAGGCATGATATATAGCTTCCCGTCTGTCAGTCACAACGTCGTAGTTTACGGACATTCCTTCAAGTCCTGCAAGTATATCGTCAATGATAGCCTCCGGCTTCTCATTTCTCGGATTATCCGAAGTAACAATGAGCTTATCGGCGTATTTTGCCGCAGCTCTTGCCATTTTCGGGCGCTTGGCCGCATCGCGGTTGCCGCCGCAGCCGAAGAGGCATATCAGGTCGTTTTCGGTGTATTCCTTTACACTCCTAAGAATATTCTCAACAGCGTCGGGAGTATGGGCGTAATCGCATATAACTGTAAAATCGCGCCCTGTGGGAATTATCTCGCAGCGTCCCTTTACGCCGTTGTAATCTTCTATAGCCGGGATTATACTGTCTATGCCGAGACCTTCCTCAAGGCAGGCAGCAATAGCAGCTGTTATATTGGATACGTTGAAAAGTCCAGGCATCCTTGTCTTTATGAGATGTGACTTTCCGTCCCTACATAGCCAGAAACTGGAGCCAGTGGACTTTATCTTTATGCCGTCCGCATAGATATCTGCATTCTCCTTTACGCTGAATCCCTGCTTCTTGCAGTTTATCTCGCCCATAAGACGTCTACCGTAATCATCATCTATGTTGATTACAGCACATTCACATATATCGAACAACATTTTCTTAGCCTGATAATAATCCTCCATATCCTTGTGATAATCGAGGTGATCCTGCGTAAGATTTGTAAATACAGCCACATCGAAATATGAGGATCCTATCCTGTACTGGCACAGCCCGAAAGAAGATACCTCCATGACTACGTACTCGCAGCCTGCGTCAGCCATTTTTGCCAACAGCTCCATAAAATCATAAGCCATAGGCGTTGTATTGTCGGTATGAAGAATCTCGTCCCCTATCTCGTTCTGTATAGTACCTACAAGTCCCGTCTTGTGACCATTCTTCATAAGGATATACTTTATGACGTTTGTGATAGTTGTCTTACCATTTGTACCCGTTACACCTATCATTTTCATTTTGCGCTCCGGATGACCGAACCATGCGGAACATATCTGTCCATAGAGCTTTCTTGAATTGCTGGTGATGATTTGTCTGTCGCCCAGACCGAGATCACGCTCACATACTACCGCAGCTGCACCCTTTTCAAGCATTTCCGCAGCCGCCGTATGTCCGTCAAAACTCCCACCCTTTACGCAGACAAAGAGGCTACCCTCAGTCACTTTGCGCGTATCGTCTGTAACGGAGCTTATCTCAGTATCGCCTATAGCTGTAACAGCGTTGTTTTCGATAAGATCACTCAATTTCATTTTGTCTGCCTCCTGTCTTATTGTTTCTCTTTCTTTTAAAGTTATATCTTTGTATCATGCATGATATGTATCAGGTCATTCGCATATTGGATATGCGTCAGTCTGTAAACGTATCTGTTTCAAATTCAAGCTCTATTGTCGTGCCCTTTGGTACGTATGTGCCGGCTTCGTAAGACTGTTTCTTTACGTAAGAGCCGCTCTGTGAAGATACTACTCCCTTGGCGGTATAATTAAGCTCGTACAGGTATATCGACTGATTAGCTACCTCAGGCGAGCAGCCTATTAGATATGGTACCTTTACCATTTTCTCACTCTCTGTGTACTTTTCCGTATAAAGGTATACGCAGCCGTCCTTTGAGATAGCCTTTCCTGTCTGAGGAGACTGTTCAACGACCTCTATGCCGTTTCCAATCTCAACGTGTCTTATTCCCATTTCGTCAAGGGTCTTTTTGGCGTCGTCTATACTTGCTCCTGTAAGAAGAGGTACGTTTATATCTCGGTTTTTGAGCTCCTCCTCATTGTATTCCGGACTCATTCCGAGATACGGAAGTATCTCCTTAAGTATCTTCTCAGCACAGGGAACTGCACATTTGCTTCCGTAGTAAGCTCCAGGTGAGTTGTCCGGCATATCAGCAAGCACAAGGAGTATCAGCTCAGGGTCGTCAGCAGGTGTGAAGCATACATATGAAGCTCCGTACTCCAGACTGTTTCCCTCTGTCACGCTGTTATCGTTGAGATTCCTTACGACCTCAGGCTCGCTTCGTCTCTCTGAGGTACCAGATTTTCCGCCGATAGCATAACCCTTTATATCAACATTTCCGGAAGGGTTATCCTCGACTACTGTTCTCAGCGCCTGACGCATTTTAGTGGAGGTATCCTCCGATATGACCTGACGTCTTACGGTACGCTCATTCTTTAAAACTATATTGCCGTCGCCGTCCACTACCCTGTCAACAACGTATGGCTGAAGCAGATATCCGCCGTTTATGGCGGCACTACATGCAGTTATGAGCTCAATAGGAGTAACGGTCTCGCACTGTCCGAAGGCGGAGTAGGCAAGATCGATATGGGTCATCGCTTTTCTGCCTTCCGTATCTTCGATAGGCGGTATATCGCCCACCGCTTCCGCAGGGAGGTCTATGCCTGTCTCCTCTGCGAATCCGAAGGCTTCAAAATAGCTGTGAAATTTTTCTATACCAAGTAATTTTCCTAACTCCATAAACGCCGGGTTGCAGGAATCCGTAAGAGCCTCCTGGAATGTCCTCATGCCGTGTCCGGGTGGCAGCTTATGACAGTGTATCTCAAGCTCTCTCTGACCATCCTTGAACGTCTCAACACCTCTGCAATAATGGGACCATGTATCAGTATCTATGGTCTTTTCCTCCAACGTTGAGGCAGCTGTGATTATCTTGAATACTGAGCCAGGCTCGTATCTCTCACTTACGCACTTGTTTCTTAGCTGTCTCTCAACAGCCTCCGCTTCTGCGTCCTCCTTCTCCTTTTCAGTCGGGGAGTATATATTCTTTTCGTTATATACCTTATTTATCAGCATATCGCCGTTCAGCTCTCTCGGATCGTTCAGATTGAAGCTGGGATACTGTGCCATGCCGAGTATCGCGCCTGTTTTAGGGTTCATAAGTATAGCGCATGAACGGTTCTTGACATAATTCTCCTCTGTCATTTCCTTGAGGTACTTTTCAAGTATATACTGTATCTCTCTGTCGATAGTGAGGTAAACGTCGGAGCCGTCCTGCGGGTCGTAGGTCTTTGAATACTTGTATGGAAGAGCGTTTCCGTGGGAATCCTTTGCGGATATAGTCCTTCCGTCAACACCGGAAAGATACTTGTTGTAGGAAGCTTCTATCCCGTAATATACGTTTCCGTTTGTATAGCCCACAACAGAGGCAGCAAGGTCATCCTGAGGATAATAACGCTTTGTATCCTCGTTATAGCCTATGGATATAAAGCCCATGCTGTCAAAGAACTCATTTATCTCGTCAACAGTAGCTTTCTCCACCTTGCCCTTGAGCTCCCTGTACTGTCCTTCCGCATTGATAGCGGAAGTGAACTTGCTCTGAGCTATCTCCAGCTTTATGGATATGAATTCCGTAGCCTTTGCTACGAATTCCTCGGCAGAGGCTGGGAGCACGTCGAGCTCATTGCCCTCCTCATCGAACTTGGGTACGTATTTGCCGCTCGCCTTATCAAGATTTCTCTTGTCTATACGACTCTGCAGGCTTTTTACGTCCGCATTGAACTGCTTAGGGTCAACAAAGACCGTATATACTGTAGCGCTCTTTGCAAAGACAACTCCCTTTGAATCATATATAGAGCCTCTGTGGGCTGATACAGCCATAGAGGCAAAGTGCTGATTATTAGCCATATCCTGATATGTCTTGTTATCGAGCACAGAGATTTTAAAGAAATTTGCAGCCACTGACACGAACAGTACGCTGAAAACTGCCGTCATTACGAACTTTGTCCGGAATTTCATAGCCTTTGACGGATTTGTGTTTATCACTGAAAAATCTTCCTTCCGTGATGATCTATATAAATAAATAAAGGCAGGGTGTTTATGTGCCCCGCCTCTGAACATCTTATTTTTCTTCTGGGATGTCCTTTTCTTTTGATACGACGAAGGATTTATCGCTATTCAAGCGTGGAACTGCCGCTCCCGGACCCTATTTTCCGCCCGGGTCCGGGAACTGCGGTCCCGTAATTACGATCACCCGCTGTATCTCCTTGTTCTACATATAACCTCGGCATTTATATATATCTTGTTTTGCCGATAGTATTCATTTTATACAGGCAGTCCGTATGTTATATTTATATTGGTACTACCCTCTGAAATATTCCACGCATTTATTGAAAAAAGACTTTATTTTTGCTATCAAGCCCTTTTCCTTCTCGGGAATAGTTACGACGTCGCCCGTCTGTATGGTAATATAGTTTATCTGCGAGGAGTTTATCTTCTCCATTCCAAGAGACTTCGCATACTCCTCTATGCTCTTGGCAGATACCTTACCTTCAAGTTCAGACTGGAGTCTTACATTTTCGGCAGCGGCACTATCGAGCTTCTCGTTCAGGGCAAACACCTTGTTATACATGGTGTTGCGTTTATCAAGCGAATAGATTACCGAGCCGAGCAGTGCGGCAGCCAGAAGGGATACAAAGATTATCGATATGACCGAGCCACTTCGTGCTTCGTTCCTGCTCATCTGTATCTCGGGCTTATGCTCAGTTTCATCACGCACAACGTCGCCTGTATCGGTCGTCTCGTCCGAACCTGCATCGTCATAGCTGTCATAATTATAATAGCGTACAGTGTTTTCAGCCATTGCTTTCCGCACTCCTTTCTATTATTCTGAGCTTTGCGCTTCTGCTTCTGTTGTTTCTTTCGAGTTCCTGTTCTTTAGCCTCTAAGGGCTTTCTGTTCACAAGCTTTCCCTGCGGCTTGCGTCCGCATACACATTGGGGAAAATCTGGCGGACATACACAGCCTCTGCACCATTCCGCAAACTTCTGTTTTACAAGTCTGTCCTCAAGCGAGTGGAATGTTATGACTGCAAGGCGACCGCCTGCCCTCAGACTGAAGAAAGCATCCTCAAGCCCCTTTTCTAGGTGCTCGAATTCTCCGTTAACTACTATTCTTATTGCCTGAAAGGTCTTCTTACAAGGGTTCTTTTCGCGTCTCGCCTTCTGTGGAACACTTTCTCTTACGATATCCGCAAGCTGTAATGTTGTTTCTATCGGTGAAGCTTTCCTTGCCTTCACGATATTTGTAGCTATCCTTCTGGAGAATTTCTCTTCTCCGTACTCAAATATCATTTTTGCAAGCTCTGCTTCCGAAAAGGTATTAACAACATCTGCTGCGCTCATTCCCTCCTTGCTCATCCTCATATCAAGAGGAGCGTCGGAGTGATAAGAGAAGCCTCTGCTTCCCTCGTCAAGCTGAAATGACGATACGCCAAGATCCATTAGGATACCATCAGCATAGTCTATATCAAGTTCGTCGAGGACTGCTCTTATTTCAGAGTAATTTCTGTGCAGCACCCTTGCATTGGGATAGACAGAAAGACGTTCCGTCGCCACGGCGACAGCGTCTGGATCTCTGTCAAGAGCTATGAGCCTGCCTTTTTCGCTGAGGCGGGCTGCAATTGCAGAGGAATGACCTGCTCCTCCTGCGGTACCGTCAACATAGATACCGTCGGGACGAATGTCAAGTCCTTCGATACATTCCTCAAGCATTACAGGTATATGGCTGAATTCCATTAAACAATTCTCTCCTTACAGCCGAAAATACATCGGTAACGAAGGCAAAAAACGTCCGTATCAGATAACAAGATTCTCGAGAGCCTCGTTGATCTCCTCCTGAGTAACGCTACTGTTGAATTCTTCCCACTTGGACTTGTTCCATATCTCAGCTCTGTTATTCGAACCGATAACGACCACCTCATCGGTGATTCCGGCGTGATCCCTGAGCTGCTGTGTGATAAAAATACGTCCCTGCTTATCAGGAATCTGCTTATCCGCACCTGCAAGAAGTTTACGCCTAATGTCAGCGCCCTTCTTACCTGTTATAGAATAAAGCTTATCACAGTAGTCCTGAAATGCTTCTGGCGAGTAAACGGCGATGTAAGCGTCATCATGCCCTTGACAAAGGAAGAATTCAGCTCCGAGTATATCTCGTAGCTTTGTGGGGAAGCTCATACGGCCTTTCTGATCTATGCTGGGATAATAAGTACCGCATAAATGCTCTGCCATAGAACTCCGCCTCCCTTTCTTGTAACCTCAGGAATGATTTACCACTTTTTGGAAAATTTCACATCCAATCACCTTTTTTCACCCTAAACCTATTTTAGCATTAATAGGAATAAAAAGCAATTCGTGTTTTCAATGATTTTTCTCCACAAAATCGAAGATATTTCGTCGGTTTTGTTCAATCATTAACCTGATGTTAACAAGAAAAGAAACACCCGTTTTCTTTTTCGTTAAATATTTTTTCTAAGTTTTCACCTTTTTTCACCTTTTTGGGATAATTATAAGTTTTTTTCACCTCTCGGCTTCACCTTTCTTCACCCAAAAGGAGAAATAAGTCTCTGAATATAATGAGAAACTGCCCCCACTGATATCCAAAGACTTATTTCTTTTGTTCTTTAATATATATGTGGCTATGCGCCATTTATCAATCGTATGTATATGTAAGATTGAATTTTGAAGATTTTAATCCCATCATTAAAGAGAAGGGATATCCCTTCGCTGTTGTCTGTCCGTCAATGCTGACTTCTGTGACATAGCCTGTCTCTTCCGAATATACGGGCTGTATCCAGTTGCCCGGATCGTCCGACAATGTCACATGGTACGCCTTCTCAAGCTTTTTCTTTACAGTTTCGGCGTCAATATATGTTACCGTTCCCCAATGAGGATCAAAAGCAGCGTCATAGTCGCTAGGCACGCTTCTCAGATACGGGTAATCGGCATAGAATACTTCATAACAGTTTGCAGAACAACCGCCGCTTGAAGCAGAGAATACTGTCAGGGCATAGTTTCCGTCGTAGAATAGTGCCTCACCAAGTACATCATTGCAGGCGTCGATAACTATCTGCGGAGGATCAGGCTTGCCCCTAAGGTCACTGGAATCGTCTCCGTTATATTTTAAATATGTATATACGGCAACTGCCTGAGCCTTTATTGCTTCGTAGGAGAAACTACCACCAACTTCACGGTTGACTATCTCGGATACCACCTTAAGGGTATCGCCGGCAGGCTCGTGAGCTATTGTAAGCTCCTCCTCGTCGGTCTCCTCAGTATTCATAAGATAGGTACCTGGATAATAATGGAACAGGATATCCTGATATGTCCAACCTGCATAAGCCGCATAGAAATTAGCTCCATTCTGGCTCATTCCAACTCCGTGTCCCCAACCGTAGGTAACGAAGGCAAACTTTCCTGGCTGCTCTTCAACGCTCGGAGCAGTTCTTTCCGCTGGTATATCGCCAACAGCGGCGCCGGAGGTAACTAACTCCACCGCTGTGGGCTCCTTGGTGTGGCTGGTCGCCGCGTTCTTTGACAGAGTAGGCGTAGCCTTCCTAAGAGCGTTCTTCTTTTTTGCAATGTTTTCCTCTAGAGCCTTACGCTCCTCCTCGGAAAGCCCTGCATAAGGATCAACAGGTTCACCCACTCTTGCCATTTCAGGAGTGGCTGGCTCATAGCTTATGAGAGAAAGGCTGGAGCCGTATTCACTGACATCAGCTTTTTCCCAGTCCTCAGGCATATTGATATCCCTGTCCTCTTTTTCGTCAGAGACTTCAGAAACTGCTTCCGTTTTCGCAGCTGTAGTTTCCTCGGAGGCAGTTTCGATGACTGACGATACTGTCGTCAATTCCGTTGTGCTTTCCTCCGCAATGGTAACACTGGAAGAAGCAGATATCACCAAAGCGCCCGAGGTCAGAGCAGCTGCCCGTTTAAGCATTGTCTGTACCTTCATAACGATCTCCTTTTATATAATAATATAGCTGCTTACTGCTGAGGCTGCTCTTCATCCTGCTTCTCAGCATTTTCAGCTGCTTCCTTCTGGGCATTGAGAAATGCCTCCGTATGCTGTACGGAATTAAGGTCACCAGCGACCTCGCCATCTCTGAGCCTTCTTGCTACAACTATGAAGCGCGAGTTGTCCCAGTCAGCATAGCAGGTAGAAAGGGTCAGAAGCTGATCGCCATACTTCACATCAATACCAGTGTCAATGCCCCATGAACGCTTGCAGCAGTCGATGTAGAAATTGAAATCCTCTTCCGTGTCTATCTCTTCCATATTCCAGTAATGGAAGTCAGTAGCATCATAACTTCCGCTGGTAACAAGGTAGGCAAAAATAACATAATCGTAATCCCTGTAATTTGAACTGAGCTTTATGAAGGGATACTGATTGTAGAATTCAAAGCCGGCACGGTACTTCCTAAGGGAGCCCATCATTGTGCCGTCGTACCAACTGTGACCATATATCACCATGTTTTCTGAATGCTCTGCTTCATTGCTTCCAAAGGTATCGCGGTAATCTGCAAAGAGCGTTCCGCGATCGTAATACTGTCTGAACAGGTCCTTTTCGAGATAGTAGGAATCAGGGATATAGGCATCCGGACCATAATATGGGTCATTTGGTGCGACCTCACCAGGATCGAGCACGAATGGATAATCCACCTGCGTACCGTCTATCTTAATATAGCCCATTATATCCTTGTTGAGCCTCTTAAGAGACTTTGTCCTCTCGCTGACACCTGTCCTTGAAGGGACATAGGAGTACAGCTCCGAGAGATTTTCGGGTATTGCAACAGTGGTCGCCTCTGTGGGAACTGTAGTTTCCTCGCTCTTACTAATAGTGGGTACCGACTTATCATCCTTCCTAAGGAGAACCGCCACAGTACCTAGTCCAAGTGCAGCCGCGCACGCAACGCAAGCTGATATGATCTTGATAGATTTGCTCATGCTTATCACTTTCCTCCCTTTGGACCGTAGGGAACGAATTCAGCATTCGGATCGTAGTGCTCGTTGGGATAATCCGCATAGTAGATCGTAGGCCATTTGGGATTGGGATTAAGCCAGCTGTGCTGAGTACCCTTGAGTGGATCCTCTCCCTCTCTTACCATTCTTGCAAGAATGATAAGTCTTGCCCTTTCATCAGGGAAATAGGTACTGCATGTAGACAGTGTGAGCAGCGGATCTCCGTATTCAACGTCAACATCGTTAAGGAAGACCGATCTCCTCTTTGCCTCGTTCACAAAATCGTAGTAGGCGTTCTCGTCAGCAAAGTCAAGTATATTCCAGCAGTTGAATTCGGTATCCGTATTATCTGAAGCGTCAAGTACAAAGATTGCAAATATCTTGTACTGGTATTTTTCGTAATTGGAGCTGAGGTTTATAATAGGGTGCTGTCCGTAATATGCCTCGTTCCTGATGTAATATTTAAGTGATCCGAACATCTGATCGTCATACATATTATGGCCGTATATGATAAGATTGCCAGAATTTGGTTCTTTAAGGTAACCGTCATCACCTACATCATCAAAATGATTTCTGTAGTCGAGGAATATCTCGCCTGCATCATTTTCCGTAAGGTCATACTTTCTCCTGAGGTATTTATCATTGTCCTCAGCCTGAAGCACAGGATTATTGACAGGAGTATCAGGAATACTGATTACACCCACGATCTCATTGTTTATGTCGTAGAGCTTCTTTGCTCCCTCCAGCATACTTGTATACCGCTTACGAGTGTCACCTTCGGAAGTGTCCTCAGCTTTCACCTTTGGTTCCTGGGTCTCGGAGCTGTCATATATCTCCATGATCTCGTTATTCAGCTTCTTACTCTTCCAACGCTCATAGTAATAATTCAATATGAAAGAACCGCATACGATGATGACCGCCATGCTACTCAGGAAAACTGTTTTTCTTATGCACTCGCCGACGCTGTCTCCCTTATGGGGAAACAGGTCGATAAAGCGCTGTTTAAAGTTTTTCTTCTTTTTGTGCTTTTTCTTTTCTTCTGAAGCAAAGGTATCCATAGCAGCCTTCACGACAGGTGCAGATCCCTTCTCCTCTTTATTATATATAGCTCCGGAGGTTTCGCTACGTTTTCCTTCATCGGGCACACGGAAGATCTCCGTAGGAGCTTCTTTATTTTCAATATTATCAGCCTCTGTTGCTGCCTTTAAAGCCACACCAGAAAGGACATTTTCAGCTTTCTCCTCGTCCGGCTTTACCGAAAACACCTCTTCAAGGCTGTCGGCTTCGTATGTAGTAGGCTTTGCAGCATTCTCTGGGATACTCTCATATTCTACGGCATTCTCTGGAATATTCTCATATTCTACAGCTTCCTCCGGGATTTCTGCATACTCCACGGATTTCTCAGGAATATCCGCATACTCGGCGGCAGTATTCACAATATCAGTGAAATCACCGGCTATCTCCTCTGCTATCTCCTTAAGTTCCTCCTGAGCAGGAGTTTCCAGTCCGGGGATAAGATCGGATATGTCGGGAGAAGCATTTGCCGCATAAAGCTCCGCTGCTCTTTTCGCTTCCTCAGCCTGCTTTGCAGCCAAAGCTTTTTCGTAAGCTATAGCAGCATCAAGCTCGTCAAGTATATCAGCCGCTGTGGACTGTTTCTTTTCTTTTGCCCTCATTATGCGATCAGAAATACTCTCTGTACGTTCTGTTTCAGTTTTATTTTCGTAGGTCGTGGGAGCAACCTCAGCCTCTCCGTGTATAGACCTTCTTATAGCCTTTATTTTCTCAGCTCTGCGCTGAGCCTCTGAGCTAAACTCATTGAATTTGTCGCTCATCAGTCTGTGTCTCCTCCATCAGCATTTTTTCGACGATCTCAAAAGCATAAGCAGCGGCGCATCTCCTGATATTCCCTCTGCTCATATCGCTGAGTTTCCATAGTTCCGGCAGCTTTACAAACCTGCTGCCGCAAATGTCGAAACCGATATACACCGTTCCCACAGGAATTTCTGCAGTTCCACCCGACGGACCTGCTATACCTGTAACGGAAACGCAAACATCTGCACCCGAACACTTTTTCAGTCCGTTGACCATACTAAGTGCCGTCTGTTCGCTTACCACGCCGAAATCACGAATAATTTCAGCAGGCACCCCCAGAAATTCAGTCTTTATGCGCTCGGAATAGGTACAAAGCCCAAGTTCAAAGACCGCAGACGCGCCCGATACTGATGTTATAAGCTCTGAAAGAAGTCCGCCGGTACAGCTTTCAGCCGTAGCGATAGTCAGACCCTTCCGTTCTAATAATTTTACAACATTTGTGACTGTTTTGTCAAGTTTATCAGTGTCACATTCAGAAAATTTAACGCTAACCACTAAATCGCCGTCCTTGCTTTAGTTTACATTATACAAAAAAGATGTGATTATTTTGTGAAAAACTTAAAAAGAATCCTCGAAGTTAAACGTTTTCATTTCAGTGTTTTCCACAGCTTTCTGTATAAGCGGCTCGAAATCGAAGCTATTCTGCGCTTTTTCGATATCCGCAAGCTGAGGTCTTACTTTCGGATGACGGGGAGTAAATACGGTACAGCAATCCTCATATGGCAGCACCGATGTTTCAAATGTATCTATTTTACGTGCGATTTCGATAATCTCAGTCTTGTCCATTCCAACGCATGGACGAAAAACAGGTATACGGCACACTGCGTCAGTACACACCATAGCAGCCATAGTCTGACTTGCAACCTGTCCCACGCTCTCGCCCGTGATAAGCGCAAGGCAGTTGTCCTTTGCGGCGATGCGCTGAGCTATCTCCATCATAAGCCTTCTCATTATAATAGTAAAGAACTCCTCGGGACAGTGATCCTTTATAGCTTCCTGCAATTCGGTGAAGGGCACACAGTAAAAGGCTATGCCGCCACAGTAGTCCGTCAGCTTCTGACAGAGTTGCTCCACCTTGAGCTGTGCGCGCTCCGAGGTGTATGGAGGGCTTACATAGTGTATTGCAGCTATATGCACTCCGCGCTTTGCCATCATATAGCCTGCTACCGGACTGTCTATACCACCGGAGAGGAGAAGCAGCGCCTTTCCACTACTTCCCACGGGAAGTCCTCCTGCTCCTTTGATATTCTCAGCGTGAACGAAGGCGTTCTCGTCACGTATTTCCACCGTTACCGTAACCTCTGGATTTTTCACATCAACAGTGAGATTCGGGAACTTTTCAAGGAGCTTTCCACCAAGCTCCATGCATATCTCAGGTGATTTCATGGGGAAAGCCTTGTCCGAGCGCTTTGCGTTGACCTTGAAGGTCCGTGCACAGCTCAGCACATCGCCAAGGTACTCATAACTTTTATTGCATATATCCTCGAAGTCCTTCTCACATACGCAGGCGCGGCAGTATGTAGCGATACCGAATATCTTGCCTACTCTGTCAGCTGCCTCATTGAGGTCGATTTCCTCGTCAAGAGGAGTTATATATGTAGTGGACTGTGCACTGGTCAACTGAAAATGTCCAAGGGGTTTCAGTCTGCGCTTTATGTTCTTTATGAGCATATCCTCAAAGGTCTTTTTGTTCAGACCCTTTAGTGCCATTTCACCGTATTTTACAAGTATCAGTTCTTTCATATTCTTCTCCTATACTATTATAATATAATATCTGCGTCAGTGGAAGTATTGTATGTCTTCCTTGACATTGCAGTAAACAATCAGCTTTTTCCTATTTTTCATAACGTTTTTATTATACATTTCAACTTGTTCATCTATGCTGTAATATCTTAGTTCATCATCTTTAATCGGACGATAGCAGGTCTACGCTTCGCATGGTGTACCGTCCCTGAATTTTACAGCCCAGAACTTTTTTACTATCAGGCAGATAATAACAGTTTGAATTCTCTGCAATCAACTCACACGCTTTAACATTCTGACCTTTGCCTTTTACGATATACTCCCTGCCTTTCGGTATCTGTTCACCATTTTTTCGTAAACCCCGATAATATATGTATTAATGGCTTTCATGCAGTTTTCTACACAGACATTTCCTCATCTATACGATAGCCTAAAAAATGCTTATCAAAGCTATACTCCATGAACAAGAAAAACAAAAACAGCACAAACAGTATTATTGTGGCTTTTATCAGACCTTTCGAGAATCTCTTCTTCTGTTCCTCTTCCCAAATTATCCTCTTACCTTTTCAATGCCCTCGTGGAGAGCCTCACAGAGGATATCCAACTCCTCTTCCGTAGTCTCCACAGTCATGCTTATTCGAAGTGCACTGTCTGCACGCTTATCCTTGATGCCAAACTGTCCGAGTACACCGCTCTGCTGTCCCTTTGAGCAAGCAGAACCACTTGAAACATATATCTCTTTGCTTTCTAGGAAATGGAGCATTATCTCCGAACGCTTGCCCACAACTGAAATATTCACAACATAAGGCGAGCCGTCATCCGGAGAGTTCACTACAACTCCCTCTATACCGCTGAGTTTACCGAGAAGATTAGCTTTAAGTCCGCTTACCTTTTCATAGCGCTCCTTTATCGTCGGAGAAAGCTTCTTCACAGCCGCTCCGAAAGCCGCTATCATAGGAACGCTCTCAGTACCGGAGCGTATGCCCTTTTCCTGCTTGCCACCGGTAACTACTGGATGCACACGCACTCCCTTCCTTATATAAAGAGCTCCCACGCCCTTACCGCCGTGTATTTTATGACCGCTGATGGAGATAAAGTCTGCACAAAGGGTATTAGCCTTAACAGGGAACTTCATGAAAGCCTGTACGCAGTCTGTATGAGTGATAATGTCAGGATATTTTCGCTTTACCGCCGAAAAGGTCTCCTTTACGGGGAGGATATATCCTGTTTCGTTATTGACATACATCATGCTAACAAGACAGGTATCATCGTCGCAGGCATTTACAAAGTCCGTTTCATAGTACCGCCCGTCCTCGCGAGGAGAAACTCTCACTATCTCAAAGCCGTTTTTTTCTAGGTCAGCAGCAGTCTCCTCAACGGAAGCATGTTCAACTGCCGATATAACAATCTTTTTTCTCTTTCTGCCATAAGCAGCCGAAGCTCCCCTTAGGGCAAGATTATTGCTCTCGGTAGCCCCCGAAGTGAAGTATATATTATCGCTGTCAACACCTATTGCCAAAGCTATGGCTTTTCTTGCGTCGTCCACAAGTAGCTGCGCGTTAAGTCCGGCACGATGTAGCGAGGAGGGATTGCCGTATTTTTCGGTCATAGCCTCCACAGCCGCCGCGACCGCTTCAACGCAGGGCTTTGTGGTAGCGGCATTGTCAAGGTAAACTTCCATTTAAACTATTCATTCCTTTGTCATAAGTATTCTTTTAATTATACCACACTAAAAAAAAAAAAGCAACCGCCGCCGCAGCGCTGTCAGACTTCATATGATCGCAGATCATTTATCGAAAATATATTCGTTTTTTGTTGCATTTCTGTACCGTTTATGGTATAATTCTTTTGTATATCTATTCTTACGGAGGACAATATTTTGAAAAGGAGCATAGTTGACCTACGCTGTACAAAAGAAAAATACCTAACAGCATTCTTTATAGGCTTTGCGGCTATGCTGTTCACTATGCTTCCCATGATGATTGCGGAACACGGGTATTTCATATACTACGGCGACTTCAACGCTCAGCAAATACCATTTTACTGCCTTGTGAGCTCAGCTGTGAAAAACGGACAGCTAGGCTGGAGTTGGCTGACAGACCTCGGCTCTGACCTTATGACGTCCTACTCCTTCTACCTCTTCGGGAGCCCGTTTTTCTGGCTGATAGCCTTTCTTCCGAAGAGCATAATGCTCCGTGCGATACCGGTGATGCTCGCAGTAAAGCACGGCACAGCAGCTCTTACAGCTTACGCATACATAAGGCGATTTGTCCGCGGCAATAATGCTGCTCTTACTGGAGCTCTGCTTTACTCCTTCTCTGGATTTCAGATATTCAACATATTCTTCAATCACTTTCAGGACGTTACCGCGCTTTTCCCTCTTATGCTGATAGCAATGGAGGAATGTGTAAACTGTCACAGAAAAGGCCTTTTTGCTCTGTCTGTGGCGCTTTTGGCTTGCGTAAATTACTATTTCTTTGCCGGCCAGGCGGTATTTCTAGTAATTTACTATCTTTGCCGTAGAAAAAGTCCTGATTTTCATACCTCATGGCACACTTTTCTCGGACTCTGCCTTGAGGCTATAGTCGGTACGCTAATGTCTGCATTCATACTCCTGCCCTCGGCAATGGCTCTCATTGGAAATTTCAGGCTGAACGAACGACTTTACGGCGTGGACATGATAGCTTATGCTGACACTACGCTCATACCTAAGATAATACAGAGCTTCTTCATGCCATGCGATCCCCCAGGATATTCCGTACTTTTCAGCGAAAACTACGAACTGTGGGCATCTGTCGGTGGTTATATGCCTTTATTCTCAATGGCAGGCGTAATATCATTCATTCACCTTAGAAGAAAGCACTGGGCTTCAAGACTCACTGTTGTGTGCATAGTATTTGCATTTATACCCATACTCAACAGCCTATTTCAGGCTTTGAACTCATATTACTACGCCCGTTGGTTCTATATGCCGATACTGATAATGGCTATGATGACCGCCCATACCCTTGACGACGAAAGCTCAGACGGTTTCTTCGGCCTAAAGACGAACGCCGTTTTTCTTGCAGCCTTCGCAGTGATCGGCTGCTTCCCTCAAAAAACCGAATCTGGCAAAAAAACGCAGCTTTTCACGCTGCCTGAGGACATTCCATATTTCTGGGCAACTGTAGGTGTCGCAGCAGTCCTTCTGCTGTGCTGTGCACTAATATTCTGCAGAAAGAAAAATGGCACTCTCAATACAGCCTTCACCGTATTCGCTACCGCAGCCGCTTCGGTAGTATGCGTGTTCACTACAACTGTCTACGGCGCTGATAGTGCAGGCGCGGCCAGGAAGTATATCAGCGAATTCATAGACTATGAGAACGATGTATACGAAATGCCAGGCAGTAATGATTTCTTCCGCATAGACACCGGCTACAACAGTGAAAATGCCTCGATGATATGGGGCATACCATCGGTCAGAGCATTCCATAGTGTCGTTTCGCCATCAATAATGGATTTCTACAACTTTGTAGGCATCACCCGCGACGTGGCTTCACGTCCCACTCTCCGGGACTATCCCCTACGCAGCCTTCTTTCAGTAAAGTACTTCTACAAGGAAAAGGAAAAGGGGTGCAGCTATGATGAGCTCATTTCCAGAGTATCCGCCCCAAGGACAAGAAAGGCTTTATCAGACCCGGAAGAAGAGGACATAAGCAACGCTCTTATACCTAACGAGCTCACAGGCTTTGAATACGCCGGCGAGACCGAAAACTTCGAAATATACGAGAATAAACTGTTCATACCTATGGGCTGGGCTTATGACACCTACATCACAAAATCTACGGCAATGAAAAAAAGTGAACTGAACCGTGAGATAATGATGCTTCGTTCCATAATTCTTTCAGAGGAACAGGCAGAAAAGTACAGTGATATCATGGAGGAGCTCGACCCTTCAAGTTCCTCAGCCATGAACCGCCGCACTTATGAGTTTTTCTGCCGTCAGAAGCAGCAGTGCTGCGCGGATAGCTTCGTTTATAACTCTAACGGGTTCCGTTCTGTAATAGAACTGCCGAAGCCTCAGTTAGTATTTTTCAGTGTTCCCTACAGCAAGGGCTGGAGCGCCGAGATAAACGGTAGAAAAGCCGATATTGAGCGAGTGAACGAGGGCTTCATGGCTGTAAAAGTCGAGGCCGGAAAAAATACTATAGTATTCACCTACAGAACGCCTTATCTTACAGCAGGCGTTATAATAAGCCTAACAGCAACCGCAGCACTTGCGCTGTACGTACTGATATGCCGCAGAAAGTTCGGTAATAGCAAAAGCTTCCCGTTCCGGCACTATTACGGCTACAACTCATGTCAGAAACTAAAGACCGTCCTGTATCACTGCGACAGTCTTTTCAGCAAAAAGGAGGATAAATAATGCATTTACAGGAAAAAACTATATCCAGCGACCTTATATACAAAGGGCCTATCTTTACCATAACTCACGACAGCGCCGAGCTTGAAAACGGCAAGACCGCTGTCCGGGATGTACTGCACCACAACGGAGGAGTATGCGTAATACCGATAACCGAGAACAACGAAATATTTCTCGTAAAACAATTCCGTTATCCCTTCCAGTCGGTTACACGAGAAGTACCTGCCGGAAAGCTCGAAAAGGGCGAAGATCACGGCGAGTGTGGAAGACGTGAGCTCCTTGAGGAAACAGGCTATACCTGCTCGGAGTACATCTTTCTAGGTGAAATGCTCCCAACTCCGGCATACGACAGCGAGATAACATATATGTATCTTGCAAGAGGACTGCGATTCAGCAGACAAGACCTTGATCCCGACGAATTTCTCGACGTCGAACGCATCCCCCTCTCAGAGGCGGTAAAGCAAGTAATGGACGGAACTATACGTGACGGAAAGACACAGATAACAGTTCTTAAAGCAGCCCGTATACTCGGGATATAAGAAAGACCACACACAGACAAAAAAAGACCTGCACAGGGCAGGTCTTGGTAGGATATCGTTTATACTGCTTCCTCGGAAGCGCCGGTCTCCTCGGCTTCAAGAACGGCAAGCTGTCTTTCATAGGCTTCAAGGATAGTTTCCTCGAACATCTTTCTTGCCGACGCAGAAATGGGATGAACTATATCGCGAAACACCCCGTTTTCGTCCTTCCTGCTAGGCATTGCAACGAAAAGCCTCTCATCGCCCTGTACAACCTTTATGTCATGAACGGCAAACATATCATCGATAGTTAAAGATACTACCGCTCTAAGCCTACCATCAGCCATGATCTTTCTGATCTTAACATCTGTAATTTCCATAATTTTCCTCCTTCACATTATTTATGCAACTTACGGTACGAACACCGAAATGTTTTATATTTAACTATTAATCTCGGTAGAAAGTAAACCTGTAAACTTATTATAACGCATATTTTGTAAAAAAGCAAGCGTTTATGCAAAATAAAGGTGAAAAACTTATAACATTCATGCATTACACATGTTAAATGATGATATACTGGCTGTTTCTCAGGGTATAAGCCCTGCTTTATAAAATTATCATTCAGGAAAGGTGATCATTTTGGATATCAATATCTTAAAAGGTAAAAAACACATACACTTCATCGGTATCGGAGGCTCTGGAATGTATCCTCTCGCTCAGATACTCCACTCTCAAGGCTATTACCTTACAGGCTCAGACAATAACGAGACCGAGACTCTCGACGCTGTAAGGAAAATGGGCATCCCCGTATTTATCGGTCAGAGAGCTGAAAATATCGAAGGTGCAGACCTTATCGTACACACAGCCGCTATCATGGCTGACAATCCGGAGCTCATGGCAGCAAGAGCAAGCGGAGTCCCCGTACTTGAAAGAGCCGACCTTCTCGGCATAGTAACAAGCTGGTACAGCAGCGCTATATGTGTTTCCGGAACTCACGGCAAGACCTCCACTACCTCAATGATAACGCAAATACTCTTTACTGCCGGAGTGGACCTCTCCGCATATATCGGAGGAAAACTCCCTTGCATAGGCGGAAGCGGAGTTGCCGGCAAGAGTGATATAATGGTGTGCGAGTCCTGTGAATTTGAGGACCACTTTCTCAAATTCTTCCCAGATATAGCCGTTATTCTGAATATAGACGCAGACCACCTCGACTACTTCGGCACGCTTGATAATATAATCAAGTCCTTCCGTAAATTCAATGAAAACACCTCGAAGTGCATTATTGTAAACGGCTCCGACGAAAATTCCATGAAGTCTCTTGAGGGTATCACAGGCAAGGAGATAATAACATTCGGCAGAGACAGCTCCTGCGACTACTACCCCGAAAACGTAAAGCATGAAAACGGACTTCTCACAATCTATGACGCAATGTATAAGGGCAAAAAACTGGGAACTGTGACTCTTCATGTAGCAGGCATACACAATGTGCTCAATTCCCTTGCAGCCGTTGCGGCTGCCCGTTATGTTGGAGTTGACTTCAAATTCATACAAAAGGGGCTTGAGGACTTCCGCGGAGCCAAGCGCCGCTTTGAGAAGCTGGGTTTTGAGAAAGGCATAACCGTAGTCGACGATTACGCTCACCACCCCACAGAGCTCGAAGCTACCCTAAACGCCGCCATGGAGATGAACTTCAAGCATGTATGGGCAGTATTCCAGCCCTTCACTTTCTCACGAACAAAGCTGCTTCTTGACGATTTTGCAAGAGTGCTGCAAATACCCGACCACGCTGTGCTCACCGATATCATGGGAAGCCGTGAAAAGAACACATACGGTATCTTCACCCGTCATCTTGCAGAAAAGATACCTGGCTGTATATGGTTCCCGCAGGATGAGACCGCAGAGTGGACAGATGAACGCAAGTACGCTAACTTTGAACAGATTTGCGACTATATCTGTGGTCACGCACAAAAAGGCGACCTCGTTATAACACTCGGCTGCGGTGACGCCTACAAGATTGCAAAAATGGTACTTAAAAAGCTTTCGGAGGAATAATAATATGCTGAAGGATAAAGAAATAGCTGTATTCAACTATATAAAATCCCGCCTCAGTGACGGTATGTCGCCGTCCGTAAGGGAAATAATGGACGCTATGGGCTTCAAGTCCACATCTACAGCCCACAGATATATCGAGACTCTTGTCCGCGAGGGGCTTATCGAGAAAACAGGTAATCTCAACCGCACTCTCCGCCTGCCCAACAGCGGCACCACATCTGTTCCTGTAATGGGTACAGTAACCGCAGGTCAGCCTATCACAGCTGTTGAGGACATCACGGAATACATAGGATTTGAAGCACCCGGAGTCGATCCTCAGGAGCTCTTCGCTCTGAAAATACGAGGCGAGAGCATGATAGAGGCCGGCATACTCGACGGTGATATAGTAATAGTAAAGCGTGTGAACTACGCTGAAAACGGAGATATAGTTGTAGCCTTCATAGACCGCGAGGAGGCTACAGTGAAGCGCTTCTTCAAAGAAAGGGGACATTACCGCCTCCAGCCGGAAAATAAGACAATGGAGCCTATTATCTTAGACGAGGTGGAGGTCCTCGGCAAGGTAATTGGATTAAAGCGGTACTATTAAGCTGTTAGCTTGCTGTAGGGTACGCTGCCTTCGTTACCTCATTTAGAGGGCGAAAAATATCCGCCAGAAAGTTGAAAGCCTTTACTTATATAAATCTGAATTAACGGAGGTTACTTATGAGATTGGATGGGTTTGGATTATTTGTCGAGGATATGTCCAAAATGATTAGGTTTTACAGAGATGTACTTGGCTTTGAGATTAAAGAAGCAGAAGACACATCGAATGTTTATCTTGTGAAAGACGGTACTTTATTTCTATTATACGGGAGAAAAGACTTTGAAAAAATGACAAGCCGCAGGTATGACTATATCAAGGGATTGAACGGCCATTTTGAACTGACTCTTTATGTTGATACATTTGCCGAGGTTGATTCTGCATTCAAAAAAGCGGTGGAAAACGGAGCTACGCCAGTGTTAGAACCAGAGCTTGAACCTTGGGGACAGAGAACCTGTTATATAGCTGACCCGGAAGGCAATCTTATTGAGATTGGTTCGTGGGATAAGCCATACGAAGAAAAGGATTTATAAATTATGATTTTTTCGGATTATATAACTCTCAACTCTCAGCTTGCAGCGCTCCGGTTACTAAAATAAATTTTTTCAAAAAAACACTTCCATTTTTTCGAAAAATAGTGTATAATGTAGAGTGGTAAAAAATACGCCACGGAAAGGACGATACTATGCTTAATGAAGTAAAGGTCATAATATGCGGTAAGGAGTACAAGATAAAGACTGCCGAGGCTCCGAACTACGTTTATGCTCTTGCAAGAGCACTTGAAACAAAAATCACAGAGATCACCGCAGCAAGCGGTTCTTCACCTTATGCCGCTTCCATAATGGTGGCTATGGCACTCCTTGACGACCTCAACAAGGCTAATCAGCGCCTTGACAATATCCGCGATCAGACAAAGGAATATGTAGATGAGGCTGGCAGAACCCGTATAGAGCGCGACGCTGCTCAGAAGGAAATCGAGGTCCTCAAGTCAAAGATAACTCAGCTTGAGAATATGGTTAAGCTCAAGCAGCTCAGCGACAGCATTTAATGGAGTATACAGAGATACTCGCTCCAGCAGGCAGCATGGAAACTCTCCGAGCAGCTCTAAGGGCGGGTGCGCATGCTGTATACATAGGCGGAAAGCGCTTTTCTGCAAGAAGCAGCGCCGATAACTTCTCTGAGGAAGAGATAGCCGAAGCCGCAAAGCTCTGCCATAAGTATGGCGCAAAGCTCGATCTTGCAGTGAATACAGTCATTTCCGACGATGAAGCCGCTGATTTCTGCGAATATATCAGAACCTCCGCCCAAAACGGCGTCGATGCTTTTATAGTACAGGACTGGGGCTGTGCGGAGCTGATACGCCGCTGTATTCCCGACACTGTACTCCACGCTTCCACGCAGATGTCGGTTCATACCGCCGCAGGAGCTTCAATGCTTAAGAAGCTAGGCTACGCAAGAGTGGTACCTGCCCGTGAGCTTGACAGTGAGACTATTTCCCGTATATGCGGTACAGGTATAGAAACCGAGATATTCGTACACGGTGCGCTGTGTATGTCAGTCTCGGGACAGTGCTATATGTCGGCTATGATAGGCTCGCGCTCCGCAAACCGTGGATGTTGCGGACAAGCTTGCAGACTTCCATTTTCTGCCGTAGGCAATAAGGATAAGGCTGCTCTCTCTCTGAAAGACCTTTCCCTGCTTCCGAATGTCCATGAGCTTGTAGCTATGGGAGTTGATTCTTTCAAGATAGAGGGACGCATGAAGCGCCCCGAATATGTGGCTTCCGCTGTACATGAGCTAAAAAGCGCCCTTGAAGGCAATGCCCCCGATATGAAACTCCTCCGCGGAGTATTCTCCCGAAGCGGCTTTACTGACGGCTACTTCACAGGCAAAAGGCTGGATATGTTCGGAGTCCGCGAAAAGGACGATGTTATATCAGCCCACGAGCTCATACCAAAAATACACGAGCTTTACCGCTTCGAGCGAAAGGCTTACACGATTGATCTCCATGCGGTGATAAAGGAAGGACAGCCTGTGGTGCTGACCGGAAACTGTAATGGCATTACGGTCTCCTACGAAGGCGAAGTTCCCGAAAGGGCTCTCAGCCGCCCCACTGACAAATCCTCTCTTGAAAAGCAGCTCTCAAAGCTGGGAGATACTGTTTTCATACTTGGAAAGCTGACCGCAGATATAGACAACGGACTTATGGTCCCTGCCGGAAAGCTCAACGAGTATAGAAGAAATGTTACTGAGGAACTGACCCGTAGGATCATCCGCAAAAACACGCCGGAATATACATTTTCCGATTATACTCCTCATCTACCTCAGCAAAGCTGCATAGAACCTGATAGAAAGATTTCTCTCCGGACCTTCTGCCGCACAGCTGAACAGATAAAAGCTGCCGCGGAGCTTTCGGAGTATCTCATAGTACCTGAGGAACTGTTGAATGAGGAAATACTTGGCAGCGTGGATATAAGCAAGCTGATAGTATCGCCGCCGCGCTTCATCGTAAACGAATACAGTCTCAATGAACGCCTCAGAGAGCTTTACAGACAGGGGCTCGACAGGCTTTACTGCCACACCCCCGACTGTATCGCAATTGGCAGAGAACTTGGATTCAGGCTCCACGGCAGCTTCACGCTGAATATTTTCAACTCCTTCTCTGCAGGCTATCTCCGCCGTCTCGGCCTTGAGGACTGCGTTTTCTCAGTTGAAGCAACTCTTAAGCAAACTGCCGCCGTACATACCGATCTCCCATTGGGAGCCGTGGTATACGGAAGACTGCCACTGATGCTCACCAGAAACTGCCCTATAAGGAATGAGGTGGGTTGCAAAAAATGCAAAAAGAAGCTCACCGACCGCACCGGCAGGGAGCTCCCTGTGGTATGCTCAAATGATTATACCGAGATACTCAACCCAGACAGACTGTACATGCTTGATAGAACTGAGGAGCTCCGTGGAATAAGCTACGGTGTCATTTACCTTTCCGACGAGGACACCGAGAGCACAATTGCCGCTCTCAGCGGCCAAAAGCCGCAGGGAAATATCACCAGAGGACTTTACTACAGAGGTATCACAACATGAAACTCACATTCAAAAAGCTTGATCCAAGAGCTGTTATCCCCTCCCGTGCAACGCCTGGAAGCGCAGGTCTTGACCTTTGCGCTTGCCTTGATTCTCCCGTAACAATTGCGCCGGGCGAGATAAAAATGATACCAATCGGTATTACAGCTGAGCCGGATTCAGAAGACATTGCGCTGCTCATATACCCACGCTCAGGTTTATCCTCAAAGTACGGAGTATCCCTTGCCAACTGCGTGGGAGTAGTTGACAGCGACTACCGTGGCGCATGGTTCGTCCCCCTTATTAATCACGGAAAAGCCGCATTTACCGTAGAACACGGTATGCGTATAGCCCAGATGATACCAACACGTATATTAATGCCCGATATCGAAGTTAGCGAGGAGCTCTCCGAAACAGAGCGAGGAAACGGCGGCTTTGGTTCATCGGGAATTAAATAAATACACTAAAACAAAAGATAGGAGATATTATTATGAAAAAAACACTCTATTTTCTGCTTCTTTTTATCTGCGCTTGCATTCTCGGCGGAGTTATTGGCACAGTCGCATCAGGCGCCTTTGCATGGCTCGGCTACTCTAGAGGCATAAGCCTTGAGGACAGCAAATTCTCAATGGAGCTGTTCAGCATAACCTTCGGTTTCTCTTTCAATATCAATATAGCACAGATAATATGCATACTCATTGCTATATATGCATACATAAAAACCGCTCCTAAGCTCATCACCTCCAAGTGATAAGGCATTGTCGTCCATTTCGACAGTTTTTTACCGGCTTTATGCGGAGCAGTTTCCGTATTACACCAAAATTTACAACCACGGGTTTTTCTAGAAAAAAATTCTTGTACATATTTCCCGTTAGTGCTATAATATAAATATGTGTATATCAGAATCAAAGCAGTTTAAGGAGCTACAGAATGTTTACAAAAGATATTGGCATTGACCTCGGCACAGCTAATACCCTCGTATATATGAGAGGAAAGGGTATAATAATAAGAGAGCCGTCGGTCGTTGCTGTAAATACAAGAACGGACAAATGCCGCTATGTCGGCAAGGAGGCTAAGGACGTCATCGGCCGTACTCCCGGCTCGATAGTTGCCGTAAGGCCCCTGAAGGACGGCGTTATCGCCGATTTCGACATAGCCACGACCATGCTTCAGGAGTTCATAAGGAAAGCCCTGAAGGGTACCTTCTTCACAAAGGCAAACGTTATTATATGCATACCCTCTGGTGTTACAGCCGTTGAGAGGCGTGCAGTACGCGAATCCTGCAAAAAGGCAGGTGCTAACAACGTACTTATAATAGAGGAGCCCATGGCTGCCGCTATCGGCGCAGGTCTTCCAACAAACGAGCCTGCCGGCAGTATGATAGTTGATATCGGCGGTGGCACCAGCGAGGTAGCCGTTATATCAATGGGCGGAATAGTCGCTTCACGCTCGGTAAGATGCGCTGGCGACGAGTTTGACGCTGCTATTATAAACTATATTAAGAAAAAATACAATCTCCTTATTGGTGAGAGAACAGCTGAGAATATCAAGCTCGATATCGGCTCTGCCTTCCCCAGCGAGAAGGAGGAATCCCAGGAAATAAAAGGCAGGAACCTACTCAACGGTCTCCCGGAGAATATAACCGTTACCTCTGCCGAGATACGTGACGCTCTAGTTGAGCCACTTTCAAGAGTCATCGACGCGATAAAGTCAACTCTTGAGGAAACTCCTCCTGAACTTTCGGCGGATATTATCGACCACGGCATAACACTTGCCGGCGGCGGCGCTCTGCTCCGCGGTCTGGACAAGCTCATAAACCGCGAAACCGGTATGCCGGTATATATCGCCGAGTATCCCCTTGACTGCGTTGCCGAGGGCACCGGAAAGATACTTGAAAATATCAATGATTATCAGGACGCTCTCACTGAAAACGTCAAGTACTATTAAGGGGGAGCTCCATGCGTGATTTCATAAAAAGCACCAGATTCAAGGTTCTGCTTGCTTTTCTCGCATTTCTCGTCGGCATTATGGTATACGCCGTTACAAAAGGCGGCTATTCCGTTTCGGGAGCTTCCTTCATAAATACCGTTACAAAGCCTTTCCGCGCTGCTTCAAACAGTATAAGCGCCAAAATGGAGCACACTGTGGATAAGCTTGAAAACGCTGACAAATACTATGAGGAGAACGAACGCCTGAAAAAGCAGATAGGCGAACTCAACGCTCAGCTCACTGAGTACGACGCTATAAAGGCTGAGGTGGAAGAGCTCCGCAAATTCGTTACTATCAAGGAAAACCATGACGACTACCAGCTCTCCCAACCCTGCAAGGTGCTGAGCTACGTAACTAACGACCCCTTCAAGTCCTTCACTATCGACAAGGGCTCTGCAGACGGTATCCTTGTGAACTGCCCCGTAGTAACCGCAGAAGGTCTTGTGGGCATTACCGTCGAGGTCTCAAAGCATCTTTCAACCGTAAGGACTATTCTTTCACCCGACCTATCAGTTGCCGCAGTCGCTTCATCGTCAAATGCGGATCAGGGCATAATCGAAGGTGATATACTCTCCTCTGAAAATGGTCACACAAAGCTTATACACGTTCCGAAGAAGAACAAGCTCAAGCGCGGAGACCTTATGATAACCGCCGGCTCCAGCGGTCTTTTCCCTAAGGATTACCCTATAGGTACTATACTTGAGATAGGTTTCGATTCCAACGGACTTTCAGTCTGCGCCGATATAAATCCTTGCGTGGATGTTTCCCGTCTTACCTCTGTTATCGTTATAACCGATTTCAGCGGCAAGAAGGAGGACGAAGAAGATGAGGATTAGAACTACCCGTGAGCAGCGTATCTTTCGCATAAAAACTACTCTGCGCTGGGGAATATACTACCTGCTCATCTTTATTGGTTTCATAATAATGAGTTCCGGTACTCTATATAAGCCGATACTGCTTGTTCCTCTCGCAATAGGCATAGCGCTGAAAAACAATATCTACGCCTCAGCAGTTACGGGAGCATTATGCGGCTTTCTCATAGATATATGCTGTGGAAAGCTCTTCGGCTACAACGCTGTGATACTCGCTTTTTTCTGTATCGCTGCAAATCTCATGTTTGAGCTGTACCTGAGGGACCGCTTTATAAACTATATGTTTGTCACCGCTGCCGCTTCGTACATACAGTGCTGGCTGGACTACAAGTTCTACTATCAGATATGGGGCTACGCCAACGTACACCGTATCTTCGTAAGAGTAACGCTCAGAGTCTGGATATATACCGTTATATCATCAGTGCTGATTTACTTTGTGCTGAAGTTTGTGAATCGCCTTCTCATGCCAAAGGAGCACCTTACTATTGAGGAAGCGATAAACACAAATATTCAGTCGGAAAACAGAAGATAATATCTCAGACCGCACCAAAGGTGCGGTCATAATCATAAAGGAGGCACACCTTTTGAAAGGATTTGCAGAAAATCTCAAATCTATTATAATCATATTCCTCGTTGTATCCCTTGCTCTTTTAAGCTCGTTGAGACTCATGAGGATACAGGTAGTAGGTGACAACGCTATTGAAACTCCCCAGCAGTACGAGCCCGGCACCCTTACCTACAAGAAGGGCATAAAGGCTACCCGTGGAGAGATCATAGATTTCAGTGGAAATACCATAGTCACCAACGACGCACGCACCGATATAGTCCTGCAAATGGCTTTTTTCCCAACTGACTTCAAAGAGGGCAACAAAATACTCCTCGGCATATACAGAGCCCTTGAGGAACACGGTTACAAGTTCAAGGAGACCATACCGGTATCATTTACAAAACCATATATATTCATGTCCGATGATAACTCGGAGCTCATTTCCGACCTTAACCTCAACGTCTACGCAACAGCTGAAAACTGTATAGACAAACTCATATCCGATTACGAGATAGCCGATACCTATACCGATGAGGAAAAGCGTATCATCGCCGGTATGCGCTATCAGATGATAGACAAGGACTTCTCCTATACTAACGACCTCCTCCTTGCAGAAGGAGTTGACGACAAGACTGTGGTCGATATGAAGGAGCTGAGCAATTTCTACCGCGGCGTAGAGGCAGTTGACGCCTCTGAAAGAAAGATAGTCCGCGGAGATATCCTTCCACATGAGATAGGCACTGTAGGTCCTATCTACGCGGAGGAGTACGACGATCTGAAATCCAAGGGTTACAGCTATAACGACACCCTCGGAAAGAGCGGTATCGAAGCTGCTATGGAAACTCCCCTGCGCGGTCAGAACGGCGAGGAGCAGATAGCCGTCAAGGATGGCGTTGTCAGAGACGTCAAGACCATTCTTGAAGCAAACTCCGGAGAGACTATAAAGCTCACCGTTGACGGTGCTTATCAGCTGAAATTACAGAATATCCTCGACGATTTTCTGAATTATACCTTCCCTGCCATAAATCCCATGCCAAGTCTGCTGAAAGGAAAATGCGGAGCAGTTTGTGTCATTGACGCTAAAACGGGCGCTGTAAAGGGAATGGCTACGGCTCCTACCTATAATCTTAAGGATTACTCGGAGAATTACGAATATTTCTTACAGGCTGAGGATTCTCCTCTTGTAAACCGCTGCACCTACGGCCTTTACCGTCCCGGCTCCACCTTTAAGACCATTACCGCTACGGCTGGTCTAAACGAGGGCGTTGTAACAGGCGGTACTCCCCTCTTCTGCGGTCATGACTATTGGTTCTATGGCAGTCATTACTCGTGTACGGGTACTCACGGAAATATCACCATGCGCCACGCTATAGAGGTATCATGCAACTGCTATTTCTATGAACTATCACGTATGCTGGGTATCGACAATATCACAAAATACTCAAAAATGTACGGCCTCAGCTCTCATACCGGAATAGAAACAGGAGACGCAGAGGGGTACCTGTGTAACCCTGAGACCTTTGAAGAACATGGTCAGGAATGGGTCATAGGAAATGTTATCCAGGCAGGTATTGGTAACCAGGACTGCGGTATCACTCCACTGCAAATGGCTGTCGTCGCAAGCACTATCGGAAACCGTGGCTTAAGATATCAACCTTATATCGTTGACAGCTACTACTCCTATGGCTCGCGTCAGCTCATAAAGAAGACAGAGCCTGTAGTGGCAAATCAGATAGAGCTGAATACTCCTGACCTCTATGACTATATCATAGGCGGTATGATAGACGCTTCACGCAGTATGCCTGCAAAATACTCCCTCACAAACCTCGGCTTTGATGTAGCTATAAAGACCGGTACTCCGCAGGTAGGCGCAAACATCAACGACCAGAACTCCTTCTTCATAGGCTTTGCTCCTGCAGACGATCCGGAGATTGCCTTTGCTGGCGTTGTCGAGCACGGTGAATACTCGAAATATATGATAAGAGACCTGATACTCGCTTATCAGGAATGCTACGGTCTGAATGGCGTAAAGCCCACAAATCCGAAGCTTCCTGATGAGGTGCGTCCAGTTCTCACTACCACCGAAACAACGACGATCACAACTACTTTGACCACCACAACTGTCGCAACAACTACCGCAGCTACAGTCTATGAACCATATACCGAGCCCGTGACTACAGTTCCTTACGAGCCTTGGACTCAGCCGACAGAACCATGGACTCAGCCAACTGAGATATGGACAGTTCCTGCCGCAACTCTTCCTCCGCCTTCTTCCGAGGATACCAGCAGCTTAGTACCGGATGCTTCACAGGAACCGAATTATAACTGATATTTTTCATTTATGGGTCAGTCTGTTAAACTGCATAGTTTACAGAAAATGCCCTCTTTCGGAGCGCATTGTGATTATAAGTGTAGCTTCGCCCACCCCCTAGCAATTAAACCGACTCACCGGAGAACATCTCTTGAGAATCACGTTCTTTACCAAATCATATTTTTCTGAAAGCTGAGCCATAAGGAAGGTCAAAATTTTTCCTTATGGCTTTTTTCGAGGGCAGACAGCATTGTGTGAGGTTGGGGTGCACCGGCTATAGACTAAAAACGAAAAAAATGTATATTTTCCTGCCTACTGTCAATAATATGGTCGGAGGTGTTAGTGTGAAAAAAAACGAACTGACCGAAAAGCATAACGAAAAAGGCTCAAAGGGCTTCTACGCCGCACTCGGCATAAGTGCTGTAATGATCGGCGCCGCCTGCCTTTTCGCACATAAACAGGGTGACAGACTGCCGCAGATAGACTCCTATACCAGAAGCAACAGTGTTGTACAAGAGAATACCGTCAGCAGACAGGTCACCAACATACAAGTGACCACAGCTCCTGCCAACATAACTAAAACAACGGCGACTGCCCCCCTAATCACAGAGGCTCCGCTGCAAACTCTGCCAGCTGCGGAAATAAAGGTAGACGCTCCCTTCAAGGACAACGTCTACATTGAACAGGCCGAGCTGGCTGCCACAGATATGTCAGAGGTTCGCTCTCCACTTGAGGATATGAGCAATATCATCTGCGAATTCAGCAACGGAGAGCTTGTAAAAAACTCGACCACAGGAACATGGCAGACCCATAACGGTACTGATATAGCAGCCGAAGTGGGTACTGACGTCTATGCCGTAGCAGCTGGTGAAATAGAGTCTGTATCAAATGACCCTCTGTGGGGAGTTACGATAGTAATAAATCATATGAATGGATATATCACCAAGTACTGTGGTATGGGCTCAGACCTTGCCATAAAAAAAGGAGACAGAGTTGACGGTGGAGATATCCTCGGAGCTGTCGGCGAGACCGCAGATATCGAAAGCAGTATTCCTCCTCATCTTCACTTTGAAGTCACCCACAACGGAAAATTCATAGATCCCATGAGCCTTATCAGTAATTGAATACTCTGCTTACAGGCTCAGGGCGGATAAGCGAAGCTGCCTGATATCCGCCCCTACATACACGGCCCATGATATTAGCCATATGCAACAGCAGTATAAGCCCTGATTGACGAAGAATCATAATTATGATATACTAACGTTAGTATATCAGAAACGGAGGCGGAGCTGTGAGAAAATACAATATAACAGGCATGAGCTGTGCAGCGTGCAGTGCAAGAGTTGAAAAAGCCGTATCCTCCTTAGAAGGCATTACCTCATGCTCTGTAAGCCTGCTGACCAATTCTATGAGGGTTGAAGGGAGCGCTCCGGACAGCGCTATTATAAAAGCAGTTACAGACGCAGGCTACGGAGCTTCTTCGGCTGACAGTGTTGTGAAAGCCGGAATAGTCAGAAATGACGAGCTTTCAGAGACTGGAGAGCTCTCCACGCTGAAACGCAGGCTATCCGCTTCTATTGTATTCCTGCTAATACTTGTATATATATCAATGGGACATTCTATGCTTGGACTTCCCCTGCCCGCCTTTATGGCTGAAAATCATATCATTATCGGCCTTTCACAGCTGCTGCTTTCGGCGATAGTAATGGTCATAAATCAGAAATTCTTCATAAATGGCACTAGGGGACTTTTTCACCGCTCCCCTAATATGGATACTCTAGTAGCTATGGGTTCTATGGCTTCATTCCTGTACAGTACATGGAGCCTTTTTGCAATGGCTGACGCTCAAGTAAATGGTGATATCACAAAAGCCATGAGCTATACCCACGAATTCTACTTTGAGTCAGCTGCAATGATAGTCACTCTCATAACCGTAGGAAAGCTCCTCGAAACGCGCTCAAAGGGAAAGACAACGGACGCTTTGAAAAGTCTCATGCAGCTGTCCCCGAAGACTGCCACAGTAATAAGGGCCGGCGTTGAGACTGAGATTGCTGCTGATGACGTAGTAAAGGGTGATATATTCGTAGTCCGTCCAGGTCAGAGCATACCCGTTGATGGTATAGTGACAGATGGTGAAAGCGCCGTAAATGAGGCTGCTGTCACAGGAGAAAGTATACCTGTAGACAAGAAACCAGGCTCTTCTGTAACTGCCGCTACTGTCAATACCTCAGGATATCTAAAATGTGAAGCCACAAAGGTGGGAGAAGATACCACTCTTTCACAGATAATCAAGCTCGTTTCAGACGCAGCTGCCACAAAGGCTCCCATAGCAAAAACTGCTGACAAGGTATCGGGGATATTCGTGCCTGCGGTAATAATAATAGCCGCGGTAACTTTTATAATTTGGATGCTTGTAGGCAAAAGCACAGGCTATGCCCTTGCTAGAGCGATATCCGTCCTTGTTATAAGCTGCCCTTGTGCTCTCGGACTTGCAACTCCCGTGGCAATCATGGTCGGAAACGGTACTGGAGCCAGGAACGGCATACTCTTCAAGAATGCCATATCTCTCGAGCAGACTGGAAAGGTCAGCATTGTCGCTCTCGACAAAACAGGTACAATTACCGCTGGAGAGCCGGTAGTTACTGACATTATCCCAGCAGGAGAACGCACGGAGGAGGAGCTTCTTACCCTTGCGCTTTCCCTTGAAACTCACAGTGAACACCCTCTTGCAAAGGCGATAATCAGATGCTGCACCACAAAAGGCATGGTGCCTGAAGATGTTACTGGTTTCATGGCTTTATCCGGAAACGGTCTTGTTGCAAAAAGAAATGGTGTAAAAATATCGGGAGGAAATCTCGAATTTATAGGATCTTCCGCGGATATACCGGAGGATATCAGGTCTGCTTCCGAAAAGCTTTCCGCAGAGGGAAAAACTCCACTTTTCTTTTCTGAAAACGGAAAGACAGCAGGTCTTATAGCGGTTGCGGACGTTATCAGGAAGGAAAGTCCTGAAGCCGTGAAACAACTTAAAAATATGGGTATAAAGGTGATAATGCTCACCGGAGACAACGAGGTCACTGCAAGGGCAATAGGCGAGCAGGCAGGCGTTGATGAGGTCATAGCAGGTGTGCTCCCCGACGAAAAGGAAGCGGTTGTACGCAGGCTGAAAAAACAGGGTGTTACCGCAATGGTGGGCGACGGCATAAACGACGCACCTGCCCTTACCTCGGCAGATATGGGCATAGCCGTCGGCGCAGGCACGGACGTTGCCATAGACGCGGCTGATGTAGTTCTCATGAAGAACAGTCTTGCAGACGTTCCGGCCGCTGTAAGGCTCAGTCGTGCAACTCTCAGGAATATACGCGAGAACCTATTCTGGGCTTTCTTCTACAATATAATAGGTATACCCCTTGCCGCAGGAGCCTTCATTAAGCTCTTCGGCTGGGAGCTCCACCCTATGTTCGGTGCGGCGGCAATGAGCCTTTCAAGCTTCTGCGTGGTCACTAATGCCCTGAGGCTGAATATGTTCAAGCCCTACGACCCAAGCCGCGATAAAAAGCGGTCGGTACACATAAAAGCTGAGGAAAACCCCGACAGCAGCACAGAAAAGACCATAAAAATAAAGGGCATGATGTGCGAACACTGTGAAGCTCGCGTTAAAAAGGCTCTGGAGGAGCTTAAAGCCGTGGAAAGCGCAGAGGTGAGCCATAAAAAGGGTACGGCTGTGGTGAAGCTCTGCGGCGATATAAGCAGCGATGAGCTGAAACAGGCTGTGGAAGCCGCAGGATATAAGGTCGTCAGTATTTAGCGCAGAGGCAGGCAGATAAAAACACCTTCTATAAGGGGGGCGGAATGGCATGAAATTCAATGTAAAACCATTGAATATTGAAAAAATAATTTTGAAGTTCTCTGTTCTGCACAAGAATGTATGTTCACATTTGTTTAATACCAATAAAGAATTACTGCCGGCAGCGGCTGGCAGGACATAAAAAGAAGGCAAGCTTTTCGCTTGCCTTCTGCTTTTTATCTTATGTGTTTTTCGTAGGTGCTTACCATAAAGTCGCTGTGGACATATAAGTCCTTGTCCACCTCTATAAGGATATGCCACTCAGCCATATCGCAGGTGCCGACCTCGGGTATTTCACGCTGTATAGTTACACCGAGTCCGTTGACCTCTGCTACTGTATGACTTATGGAACCGCTTCCCTCTTCCAGTACAACTACAAGAAGCTTATGGCTGCTGAACCAGTTATCGTCATATTTAGCAGTCGCGTTCATGAAGCCTGTTATTGTATCCCAGCCTTTAAAATCATATATGTCCTTATTAGCCTCAATGTAGCTGTCAAGCTCCGCACGGCTCGTTATGAGCTTTTTCTTGGGATATACTGCACCGTCACTGTAACCGTTAGTGCGGATATACTGAGCATTGAAGCTATAGCCCTGCATGGGCACCGGAATGCTGTAATATGCAGGATACATTCCTATCTCCTCGCCGTGTTCCATAAGGTATTCGGCAAGGTCATCGGGAAGAACAGCTTCCTTCAGTACGGGATTACTTGCCGAACCGTTGCGCCATACCCACTTGTAATTTCCCGAAAAATTAAAATAGAATATCTCAGTATCTCCGGGAGCGTTCAGCACATACTCGGCAAGTCCGTCACAGGTCTCGGGAGAATAGGTCAGAGCATTCAGACGGGCAAATACGTCCATTTTCTCTGTAGTTACGGACTTTGTTGTCGTAGTAACGGGCTCTGTACGCTTGGTCGTGGTCTTTGTGGTGGTCTTAGCAATTGTCTTTGAGGTGGTTTTGGCAGTAGTCTTTGGGGAAGTATTTTCTGTCGGCTGAGTGGTCTGCTGTGCCGCTGTCTGTACTGTCTCCTGCTGTCTGCCGTCGTTCTCCACTATCGGAACAGCTGTGGGCTCTTCACCGTTATCGGGAGCCGTACCTGTACTTTCAGTGGTATCAACAGGTTTCGGTCCCTCGCTGTGCTGAGCTGCGGTCGCCTCTTCTCCTGCTCCCTGTTTATATTCACTTTCTTTTGTACCCTCTGCTGCGGGATCGCTGCCGCTGCTGTCCTCCAGTGTATCATCAGTCATATCCTGCACTACGTTCGGGCGGTGCTTCATCAGCATATTCAGCGAAGCGCCCACGCCCAGTACAAGTACAGCAGCTGCTGCAACAGAAGCGATAATGCTCCATTTCGGTCTTCTGTAGGTCTCAACGCCGGATACTGTCATGCCCTCGCCGTCGCTTTCCATAAGCTTATCGGGAGCTATCTCCGCTTCCTTTATAAGGTCATCGTCGATCATATCAACAGCTTTATAAAATTTCTGTTTATCCATAATCATAACCTTCCTTCTTCAAATATTCTCTGAGCTTTGTTCTTGTCCGGAAAAGATAGGTAGCGACGGTCTTCTCGTTCATACCGTAGTACCCTGCTATCTGCGCGAGGGAGTCGCCGTACCAGTAGCGCCTTACGAATACCTTTCTGTGCTTTTCGTCCTGTTCCCTGAGAAATCTGCTTATTATCCCTGCAAGCTTCTCCGCGGAGACATCGTCGCCGCCCCTGTCGGGTATACATTCCTCAAGCTCGTCAAGGGAGACCGTATATCCCGAGCCCCGCTTCTGTGCGGTGTTGTACTTAAGTCTGTCTATAGCCTTGTTCTTTACGATACGGCAAAGATAGGTCTTAAGGTCTGAGGGACTTTCCGGCGGTATCTTCTTCCAAAGGTCATAATAGGCGGAATTCACGCACTCCTCTGCGTCCTCGCGCCCTGACAGGATATTTCCCGCTACATACAGGCACAGTCCGTCGTATTTAAGCTTCAGCTCCTGTATCGCGCTTTCGTCTCTCTTCCGGAGCAGTTCCATGATAGATGCATCATTCATAACCGGGAAACCTCCTTTCGTTAGGTTTTGAGGTCCTCTTGTCTATATAATCGAATTTTAACGCGGAATATTTCAGTTCCGGGGAAAAATTTTTTCAAGGAAGATTTTTTGTCACGTTTTTGCAGTTCCTTACGTTTATAATAGTGTACAGGCAATGATAAACATAAAGCAGAGGTCATTGCAGGAACTATGCGGAGATCCTCCGCAAAAGGAGAGATAAAATGAACGACAGAATAATACGTGCTGTGGCTTTTGCAGCAGCAGCCTGCCTGTCCCTGAGCTCTTGCAGCGATACAAAGAACAACGGTATCAAGGATAAGTCAGGGGTAAATTCCGCCGGAGAGTCTGTACCGCAGTCTGCGGCAGAGCTTCTTGCGGATTCCTACAAGCTCACCGACTATAAGGTCCTCGGCGGATTTGACAATTTAGGCACGATAGTTCCTCAGAAGGACGGGGGCTATATCCTTACTGCATATAATTACGCAGATAATAGTGAAATGCTCTACCGCGCCGACGCCGGGCTATCAGAGCTCATGGAGATAAAGCTCGATATCCCCGATGAGGCAAAGGCAGCAGACGATCATTACTGCTGGACCTCTATTTCTCCGGAGGGGCAGTATGCTGCCATTTATATGCTCTATGACGACGACGGAGTGAAGCTGCCGGACGGCTATGACGAAAGCTTTGATTACGAGAGCTTCTATGACAGCAGGAAGACCTCCTACGGCATATGCTTCTACAACGAGGACGGCTCTGTAAAGAGCTTTTCCATGCTCAGCAATATTGATGAATACCTTTGCGACGGGGAGGAAGAGCGGTATCTCGGCAGCTTTATCATCAGCTCCGACGATACTCTGCTCCTTACTATCGGCAGGAACGAGATTTTTTCATGCAGCAGCGACGGCTGCCTTGAAAAGCTCTCCTCGGTTTGTGATGAGTGCGAAACAGAAGACGCATACTTCATGTATGCCTCCGACGGCTCGGTACTGCTAACCTATTCCTATTACCCCGACGCAGACTACAGCAGGTCCGTAAGGAAGATCGCTGTTTATGACCCGGAAAGGAGGACTGTCGGAGAACCTTTCTTTACTCTGGAAAGCGACAGCTTTTTGATGTACAGAGATAATTTCACCACGGGCTACGGTGATTATCTGCTGCTGAACTGCGATGACACCGACCTTTACGGTATAAAAAAGGACGGAACGAAAGAACAGATACTCAACTGGATCGACGCGGACGCTTTACCGATGAACGTAGTCAGCGCAGGAGATGACGAATTCTACTGCTGGGATATCGGTAATGGCGGCAGTCAGGTTAGTATTTACAAGCTGGTAAAGCGTGATCCTGCGAAGGCTGCCAATACAAAGATAATAACC
>NZ_JAGCFH010000327.1 GCF_017650195.1 Ruminococcus sp.
ATACAGTTAAGGAGACTGAATGGCTCAACGAAAAGTACAAGAAGGCTATCATCGGTGAGATACAGCAGTTTGATCTGGAAAAGAAGAGATCCAAGAATGACAAGCATGTAAAGCTCACGGACAAGGATGTGCCGTTCTCAGTTGTCGAGAGTTACAAATCAATCAGAACAAATGTAAACTTTGCGCTTTCTCCTTTTGAGAAGAAGGTCTTCACTATATCGTCTACAAGTCCTGCGGAAGGAAAATCCACGACTTCCGCAAATATTGCTATCGCACTCGCACAAGGCGGAAGCAAGGTACTTCTTATAGACGGAGACCTCAGAAAGAGCGTTCAGCATAAAATATTCGGCGTAAGGAACAGAAAGGGTCTTTCAACAGCTATAGGTAAGATGGCTGACCTTGATGAGTGTATCGCAAAGGATGTTATGGAAAATCTTGACATAATGCCTGCCGGTCCGATACCGCCGAACCCCTCGGAGCTCCTTGCTTCCGATAATATGACCTCTATACTTGAAAAGCTCAGCGAGAGGTATTCGATAGTTATAATCGACACTCCTCCCGTAAACGTGGTAACAGATTCCATGGAGCTGGCTAAGAATGTGTCGGGTACTATCATGGTTGTACGTTATGGAGACACCACCACAGACGACATTGACGAAGCCATGAAGAAGATAGAGTTCTCGAATATGAATATGCTTGGATTCATTCTGAACGGCGTAAAGGTTAAGCACAAGGGCAAGTACTATTCAAAGTACAAGTACAAGTATTATAAGTATGACAAGGGCTACGGCTACGGCTATGAAAATCAGCCCGATGATGACGACGATGAGGAGGGCGATTCTCAGGTAAATAAAGGAAACAGAAAGAAAAATACAAATAAAGGAAAAAATAAAAAAAATAAAAGCAAAAAGAAAAAAGGCGGAAAATAATGCTAACTGAATATCATTGTCATGTACTTCCCGGGCTTGATGACGGGTCCCAAAACTTGGGAACATCACTTGCTATGCTCGAAATGATGAAGGATCAGGGAGTTAAAAGAGTTGTCTTTACTCCACACTTCTACTATCACAAGGAGGAGTCGGTAGATAGCTTTCTCGAAAGAAGACAGGCTGCCTTTGAGATACTCAAGGAAAGGTCGCCTATAAAGAATATGCTGCTCGGAGCTGAGGTGGCTGTTGAGAACGGTATATCTGACGTAAAGGATATCGAGAAGCTGGCGATAGAGGGCACAAGCATCATGCTTATGGAGCTCCCCTACCGAAAATATGAGCAGTGGATGTCTGAGGAGATGTACAATATCTCCGTTGAGTATGGTATAGATATCATGCTCGCTCACGTTCATCGTTACGTTGATTACTGCACTGAGGACGAGATAGAATCACTTATCAACTCGAATGCAATAATGCAAGTGAATAACGATGCTTTTTCACATATTAAGGAGAAAAAGCTGGCTAAACGTATCATAGATGAGTGTGATAGCTTCGTTTTCGGAAGCGATGCTCATAATATTGATGACAGAATGCCAAACTGGGATGTACTGAAAAGAAAGGTCGGCGAATCAGAGCTTGAAATATCTGATGGTATAATAGAGGCTTATTCCTGTTTATACCAGCGCTGAAATCAAGAAAAAAACTGCCGTTTATAATGGCAGAAAAACATGAAAAAGTAAAATATCCTCTGCGGGATTGTTCCTGCAGAGGATTTTTTTATTGCCATATATATAATTTATATAGAAATGGTAAATTGATGCTCTTGGTGGACTTTTTCACTATCAGGTAGTGTATGCAAAACTTTGCATATCAATAATCTTCACATTATGGGTTGACATATCACAAAATTTATGGTAAAAATGAAACATGAGATTGTTTTTTTATTTTTTTAAAAGGAGGAACAGAGAATGAGAAAAAGGATTTCTATTCTTACGGCAGTAATAATCGCGATGTCAGCGCTGGAAGCTATGCCTTCCGTTGCTGCCGACAATGACTATCTGCTCCACAGCACTTTTGAGGACAGTGCTGAACAATGGAGTGGCAGAGGCTCCGCTTCTGTAAAGGTAGTTACAGGCATATCTCGCTCGGGAGAATGCTCGCTTAAAACAAGCGGCAGAGCGAGTGCCTGGAACGGAGCTACTGTTGGTCTGAGCTCTGACTTCGTCGCAGGTCAGAACTACGCCTTCAGCGCTTACGTAATGACTGAGGAGGCGTCGGAGACCTTCTACCTGACGTTGCAATACAGCGACGGAAGCAGTACAAAGTATCCGAAGATCGCAGAGGTCACCGCTGAAAAGGGGCAGTGGGCTCACCTAGAGAACAACAGCTTCACGATCCCGGACGGAGCATCAAATATCCAGCTCTATATCGAGTCGGATTCCAGCGTGTGTGATTTCTACGTTGACGAGGTCGTAGGTGCAAAAAGCGGTACAGAAATAGGGGAGCCGTCCGCACCTGTTACCATGCACAAGGGCGATATCAATTATGACGGAAAGATAGACTGCTTTGATATCGTGCTAGCGAGAAAAGGTCTTATCAGCGGAATCGAGGACAAAAAGTCCATCAAGGCGGCTGATGCGGATAGCAACGGCGTTTTTGAGGTAAATGACGTTTTGCTTATTACTCAGTTCGTGCTCGGCTCTATCAGTGAGTTTCCTGTTATCGAGCCAGAGATCGTTCCTGGTCAGCAAAAGTACACCATGGAAGAGCTTACTCAGATGGTTCAGGATTCTCTTGTAAACAACGAGCCTAATGATTCACACATGGAAAAGAACGGAGTTCAGTACGGTACTATTAAGAAGGAGACCTACTTCTCCAAGAAGGCTAACAAGAACAAGCCATACAATATCCTTCTTCCCGCAAACTACGACGAGAGTAAACAGTATCCTGTACTCTATGTTCTTCACGGATTCTTCGAGAATGAGGACCGTATGATAAAAACGGGCAACAACAACCAGCCGATGTATACAAAGCAGATCATAGGCAACGCTATCGCTTCCGGCGAGGCTAAGGATATGATAGTAGTCGTACCGTTCGTATTCACAAGCGCGACCATGAACGACGCTACGGGTTTTGCAGATCAGGGCTCGAACGAAGGCTACGACAACTTCGTAGACGATATAGTTGACAGCCTTATGCCTCATATCGAGAGTAAGTACAGCGTAGCTACGGGCAGAGAGAATACGGCTGTAACCGGCTTCTCAATGGGTGGACGAGAGTCTCTTCAGATCGGTATGAAGTATGGCAGCAAGTTCGGTTACGTAGGAGCCATATGTCCTGCCCCAGGCACACAGGGCTCATTCAAGTGGAACAGCGCCGATGAGACACCTTATCTTATCATGATAACCGGTGGCACACAGGATGATGTTGTCGGACTTAATACTCCCGAGGGATATCATAACAACTTCAAAAATAACAATGTACCTCATGTATGGCACGTTGTAAACAACGGTCATCACGGTGACGATTCTATCCATTCACATCTTTACAGTTTTGTAAGAGGTATATTCCAGGCGACTGAGGGGAATGTAACCCAGTCCTCTTCAGTAACTACCACTAGAACCAATTCGGAAAAGACAACAACGACCACAGTTTCAACGACCAGCAAGACTAATACCTCAAGCGGTCAGCTAAGATACACTATGGAGGAGCTTACAAAGATAGTGCAGAATTCGCTGGTAAACAATGAACCGTATGATTCTCATAGCATGAAACAGGGAGTTCAGTATGGTACTATCAAGAAGGAGACCTACTTCTCCAAGAAGGCTAACAAGAACAAGCCATATAACATAATGCTTCCTGCAAACTACGATTCGAGCAAGAAGTACCCTGTACTCTATGTTCTTCACGGCTTCTTCGAAAATGAGGACCGTATGATAAAAACTGGCAATAACAATCAGCCGATGTATACACAGCAGATAATCGGCAACGCTATTGCTTCCGGCGAGGCTAAGGATATGATAGTAGTCGTACCGTTCGTATTCACCAGCGCGACTATGAATGACGCTACAGGTTTCGCTGATCAGGGCTCAAATGAGGGCTACGACAACTTTGTAGACGATATAGTTGACAGCCTCATGCCTCATATCGAGAGCAAGTACAGCGTAGCAACAGGCAAAGAGAATACCGCTGTAACCGGCTTCTCAATGGGTGGACGCGAGTCTCTCCAGATCGGTATGAAGTACGGCAGCAAGTTCGGTTACGTAGGAGCTATATGTCCTGCACCTGGCACACAGGGTTCATTCAAGTGGAGCAGCGCTGCTGATACACCGTATCTCATAATGATAACCGGTGGCACACAGGATGATGTTGTCGGACTTAATACTCCCGAGGGATATCATAACAACTTCAAAAATAACAATGTACCTCATGTTTGGCACGTTGTGAACAACGGTCACCACGGTGACGATTCTATCCATTCACATCTCTACAGCTTCGTAAGAGGTGTATTCCAGGCAACTGAATAATAAAAAACAGCCGGCAGTCATTTAAAACTGCCGGCTGAATTGTTTTATCCCTGATCAAGAAGTCTTGTCTGTATCATCTGTGCGTCGCCAACGGTTATACCGTCGCCTGTATTGTTTACATCGCCGTTGAATCTCTCTGTGCAGGACAGCTGATATCTGTCTGGATTTGCAAGCGCCTGCATGATCTTTACAGCGTCTGAAAGATCCACATTGCCGTCGCTGTTTGCGTCGCCTGAGCGCTCAACATCGACATCAGATGTACAAGCCGGGCTGAGCTTTTCGGGATGATACTTGACTGATGAGATGCCGTTGATATCTGCTAGCATTTCAACGTAAGCCGAGTAGCTTTCCTGGAAGCTGCCGTAAAGCTCGTCTGTTTCCTCGTCACTTATATTGAACGAGTAAGCAAGATCAAGTATTTTCAGATCGTGGACATCACCGCTTAATCCGTTTCCGTTGATATCGCAGTTCTCTGAGAAGAATTTCCATACATTCTTGGGGAGCACCGAAGCATCAGCACCGGAAGCTGACTGAAGATCCTCACTGTAGATGATGGTGTTGAAAAGATCGGTAATGCCTATAACGCCATCACCATCCGTATCGGGAAGCTGAGCTTCGCCTGACTCCAGTATTTTCCAGTAATCAGTGAATTCTCTGTTGAATAATGCTCCGTTATATTCTGTGTACTCGCTGTTTGAGAGCCACTCGTTGCAATTGAACCTGAGGCATTTGGCCAGTGCAAACTTTCCTGAACCTTCAAGTAAACTGTCATAGTAGGCTTCATCGAACTGCTTTGAGGTAACTCCGTTCTTTTCGATGCAGTACATTTCTGCATACTCATAGAACCAGTCAATCATGAGCTCGGAGGAAACATAGTCGTAGGCTGCTTTGCAGCGTTCGGTTATCTCCTCTGGAACGGCAGGCTTTTCCTCGTCGGGCAGGCTGCTGAACATAAAGAAGTGCTGGTTATAGCCGTAAAGCCATAAATAGTTCAGGTCTGCGTAATCGTAAGTGCCGTCGCCGTTTACATCGCAGTTTAAATCGCCGCTGAGCTCAGCCTCGCAGAACGTCGGATAGGACGCCATGAGGTAATTTGACTGGATGCTCAGCTCGTCGATGAAGTCGTCAGAGAGGGAACGCTCAGGCATGCTATCGAAGTGGCAGGGAACATTGATTTCTACAGTGTACTGACGGTCGATGTCAGTATAAGACTCTGACGAAAGATCCTTTATCTTCAGACCGTTGTTGAGAAGATAGAATCTGATGAGGTGCTCTGCATCGTTCCTGTCAACTTCGCCGTTATTGTCGTAATCTCCGATGGAGGCGATATTTTCAGCAATAGTTTCGTCTGTCTCTGAGGATACAGTGTATCCGAAAAACAGTGCGCAGTCGGTAAGGTCGAAGGAACCGTTTCCGTCGATGTCGGTAACAAGGTCACCGTTCTCCATCATTGGGAACATTTCTATTTCCTCGTCCCATATTCTTCCGGCAGGAACATTTTCAAACATTGCATTTGCAGATAATGCTGCGGCATTTAAAGCAGTTGCTATAGCAGCTGCAGCCGCGGTTAACTTCTTCATGGCGGGTACCCCTTTCATACTTAAAAAATGGTTACGGGTGGATATATTATTTTATACTTATATAATACAACATTTTTGAATAAAAATCAATAGATTTCATCAAAATTCTACAAATAATATTTATTTAACAAAAGATAATTATTAAATGATATAAATATAAAACATTGTCTGGTGCCCTCTGCTGATTTGACAATTACCTCCATGTATATTATAATAAATAAGTGTGGTTTTTGCGCAGGCGTTAACGGGACTGCGAACATTTTCTGTTGGAAGGAGAATTTGCGTGGACAGTATAAAACGCAAAAAAGGGAAGAGTAGAATAGCCTTTCCAGAGGATTACTGTGTAGTCGATATAGAAACTACCGGGCTCAATCCGGCGGAGAATGAAATAATAGAGATCGCCGCGGTTCGGTACCGCAGAGGGAGAAAGGACGCGGTATTTTCTACGCTGATAAAGCCGGAGCATAGTATCAGCTCCTTTATTACAGAGCTTACGGGCATCGATAACAGTATGGTTTGTGGAGCCCCTTGTATTTCCGAAGCCATAAAGGATTTTTATGAATTTGCCGGAAATGATATGCTTATGGGCTATAATGTGAATTTTGATATAAACTTTTTGTACGACAATCTTCTGCGCTGTCACGGGATAATTCTCGAAAACGACTTTATTGACGTTCTGCGTTTTGCAAGAAGGGTGCTTCCGCTCCTTCCTGACCGCAGACAGACAACGGTAGCCGCTCATTATGGTATATCGATCACGGGAGCGCACCGTGCTGAAAAGGATTGCGAGATATGCAACGCCTGCTATCTATTCCTGCGGGACGAGATGAGAAGTCGGAACGGAGAATGAGCTATGGCAGGCATAAAAATAAGGGACAGGTTGTTTGAGTTCGCAGCAGAGCGCTTCGGCACAAAGCCGGAATATCTGTGGAGCAGGACTCCCGACTGCGCTGTGCTGAGATGTAGCAATAATGATAAGTGGTATGCCATAGTCATGGATGTTGACGGCTCAAGGCTTGGACAGCCTGAGCTCGGCAAGGTGGATATCGTCAACGTAAAGTGCAGCCCTCTGATGACAGGCTCCCTGCTTGCCTCAAATGGGATATTTCCAGCGTATCACATGAATAAGGAAAGCTGGATATCTGTACTTCTTGATGGTAGCGTGGATATGGAGCAGATAAAGGTTCTCATTGAGATGAGTCATCAGCTTGCGTCACAGAGTGGTAGCAGAAAAAAGCTTCGTACTGAGGCAAAAGAATGGCTGATACCTGCAGCTCCTGCAATGTATGACGTTGAGCAGGATTTCTGCCGTGACGGCTCAATACTCTGGAAGCAGACTGCCAATTTCATAGTGGGAGATACGGTTTATATCTATATGGCATCACCTGTATCCGCTGTGATGTACAAGTGCAGGGCTGAAGAAGTGGATATCCCTTATAAATATGACAACGACAACTATCATATAAAAAAGGCAGCAAAGCTTAAGCTGGTACACCGTTTTTCTAAGGACGATATGCCTCTTTCAAGAATGAAGGAGCTTGGTGTGACAGCTGTTCGCGGCGCAAGAGGGGTGCCGAATACTCTGAGTTGCGAACTGAACAGGATATATGCCAGACGCTGAAAATACAGTGCTCCCGGATGGCGACAAGGTTGCATTTCTGGAGCTTCTGTGGTATAATAACATTTGTTACTTTTTGATTTTCTGCTTTTTACAGGAGGAACTTTATGCTGAATGCTGATCTGAAGGAATTTGAGTTCATCTCGGATTTCGACAAGCTTGTGATCTCGGCTGTTCTTGCAGTGCCGTCAGGCGATATAAACGGCATCGTGCAGCTCGTCCACGGAATGAACGAGCATAAGGAACGCTACTATCCATTTATGGACTATCTTGCCGAGCAGGGCTTCATCACGGTAATACATGATAACCGCGGTCACGGAAAAAGCATAGTTGAGGCTGATGACCTCGGATTCATGTTCAGGAACGGCGGTGAGGGGGTTATAAGCGATATCGCCCAGTTCAACAGGAGAATAAGAGAAGCCTATCCGGGAGTGCCGGTATTTATGGCAGCGAGCGGTATGGGAGCAGCAGGCGCAAGGTGTTTCCTGAAGGAGCACGACGGAGACCTTGATGGCATAGTTCTTCTCGGAACGGTCTGCCACAGCACCTTCTCGCCAGCAGCAAGGACTATTAGGTCGGTATCGTCCAAGCGTCCGGGAAGCAGGTTTAGGAGCGAGAAGATATTCAACGCCATTGACGACGGTTTCGGACAGTTCTTTGAGGATCCTATCAATTCATGGAGATGCAGCGATGCTGATGCCGTGCTTGCCTTCAACGAAGATCCTCTTTGCAACTTCAAACCTACTCTCAACTGCTATGAAGAGTTGATATGGCTCCTAAAGCAGTCCTGCTCGTCAAGAGGCTGGAAGGTGACAAATCCTACTCTGCCGATACGTTTCATATCTGGCAAGGAGGATCCAGCGATGATCTCGGAGAAGAAGTTCATGAGATCGGTGGGAAAGCTGGAAAAGCTGGGATACGAAAGTATATCCCACAGGCTTTTTGATGGTATGCGCCATGATGTACTCATGGAAAAGAACAGCATAAACGTGTATAAGGATATAGCCAAGACGCTGTTTTCATGGCTCGACCGCTGGAACGACAAGCATTCGGTTGCTGAGGCTGAGACTCCTCTGGAGGCTCAACAGGAAGAAACGGTACAGGAATAAATATAGTATAATAGAGTGCGGCAGCTGTCCGCGATGAAAGGAATAATTATGGATATCAATAAAACACTTGCCAAGGAATTCGGACTCAGACAGGAGCAGGTAGACAATACCGTTGCCCTTATCGACGACGATAAGACTATCCCCTTCATAGCCCGTTACCGTAAGGAGCTGACAGGCTCACTCGATGACCAGATACTCCGCGAGCTCTATGACAGGCTCATGTATCTCCGTAACCTTGAAAAGCGCAAGGAGGAGGTAACTGCAGCTATCACCGAGCAGGAGAAGATGACCCCTGAGATAGAGGCGGCTATTAGTGCTGCTGTAACTCTTGTGGAGGTCGAGGATATCTACCGTCCCTTCAAGCCAAAGCGCCGTACCCGTGCGAGCATCGCTAGAGAGAATGGTCTCGAACCTCTGGCTGTGCTCCTAATGGAGCAAGATAACGCAACAGAGCCCGAAAAGGAGGCTGAGGCGTTCATAAATGATGAAAAGAACGTACCCGATGTGCAGACTGCTTTGCAGGGGGCTATGGATATCATTGCAGAGGATATCTCTGACGACGCGGATATAAGAAAGAAACTCCGTGCCCTTGCAGGTGAAAAGGGAGAGTTGGTATCAAAGGCTTCGGACCCCGAGGCAGAGAGCGTATATATTAACTACTACGAGTACTCCGAGGCTATCCCAAAGGTGGCAAACCACAGAGTTCTTGCCCTTGACAGAGGAGAGAAGGAGAACTTCCTGAAGGTATCCGTTACCCTTGAAGAAACTCTTGCCACAGATGTTATCTTCGGCAAGTACATCAAGGCAAACAATGCCTGCGGAGAACTTGTGAGAGCAGCTGCCGCAGACAGCTACAAGAGACTTATATTCCCGTCTATCGAGCGTGAGATACGCTCCGAGATGAGCGCAAAGGCAGCAGAGGAATCCATAAAGGTATTCGCCGCAAATCTTCGCCAGATGCTTCTCCAGCCGCCGCTCAAGAGTAGCATAATCCTCGGGCTTGACCCAGGATATGCTCACGGTTGCAAAACAGCAGTCATAGACGGCACTGGCAAGGTGCTTGATACAGCTATAATCTATCCAGTAGGTTCTGCCGGAGCAGTTGAGGCTGCCAAAAAGAAGGTAAAGGAATTCATACAGAAATACAACGTAAACGTTATCTCTATCGGAAACGGTACTGCTTCACGCGAAACAGAGAGCTTTGCGGCAGAGATAGCTAAGGAAGTGCCTCAGGACGTTAGCTACATGGTAGTAAGCGAGGCTGGAGCCTCAGTATACTCAGCCTCCAAGGTTGCTGCGGAAGAGTTCCCTGAGTATGATGTATCCATAAGAGGAGCTATATCCATTGCACGCCGGCTGCAGGATCCCCTTGCAGAGCTCGTAAAGATAGACCCTAAGGCTATAGGAGTTGGACAGTATCAGCACGATATGCCACAGGCAAGAATGAGCGAGGCTCTCGGTGGAGTAGTCGAGGACTGCGTTAACTCTGTCGGAGTTGATCTCAATACTGCTTCACATTCGCTTTTATCCTATATCGCAGGCATAAATGCCTCCGTGGCAAAGAATATAGTTGCCTACCGCGAGGAGAATGGCAGATTCACCGACCGTAAGGAGCTTCTAAAGGTTCCTAAGCTGGGCAAGAAGGCATTCGAGCAGTGCGCAGGCTTCCTGAGAGTACGTGACGGTAAGAATCCTCTTGACAATACGGCTGTTCACCCTGAAAGCTACGAGGCTGCTTCATCGCTTCTCAGTGAGTGCGGCTTTACACTAGCTGACATAGCTAGTGGCGGAGCGACAGGCATAAACGAAAAAGCCGACAGCATTGGCATAGAAAATATAAGCAAGTCTCTCGGAATTGGTGTTCCTACTCTAACAGATATCATAGGAGAACTCAAAAAGCCAGGACGCGACCTTCGTGACGAGCTTCCGGCTCCTCTTCTCAGAAGCGGCGACGTAATGGAGATAAAGGACCTCAAGCCTGGCATGGAGCTTGTTGGAACAGTCCGCAATATCATCGACTTCGGTTGCTTCGTGGATATCGGCGTACATGAGGACGGCCTTGTCCATATCTCACAGATATGCAGCAAGTATATCAAGCATCCTCTCGAAGCCGTAAAGGTGGGAGAGGTCGTAAAGGTAAGGGTACTTGACGTAGATATTAAGAGGAATCGTATATCCCTTACAATGCGCCTTAACGATGAGGAAGAGAAGAAACAGCAGAAGTCTGGACGCAGACCTGACAATAACAGAAAGCGTGAGGAGCGCAAACCTAAGGGCTTTGATGCTTCTAAGCTCCATAACAGCAGCTTCCGTATAAAGCAGAAGTAAGGAGCGGACAATGGAAATAAAAACAGAGGAGCAGGAGCTTGTCTGCGCGGTCTGCGGCGAGAAGTCCTCACAGACCGTTGTGGTGAAGTATGAACCGGACACGAGCGTTCCAGATCTTGATATGCGCCCTGGCGAGCCACACCGTTCCTATATAAAATATTGGGTGAGCAAGTGTCCGCATTGCGGTTACTGCAACTCCTCTATAGAGATACCGTCTCTGTTTACTAAGGAATACCTTCAAAGCGCCAATTATAATAAGTATGACGACAGCCTTGCAGGACGCTTTATGAAAATGTCCCTTGTGTGCGAGAAGAACAAGATTTATGAGGTAGCACTCAAAGCTTGTCTTTATGCGGCATGGGCCTTTGATGACGAGGGAAATGACGAAAAAGCAGTAGAATGTCGAAGAGCTGCTGTAAGGATATTTGACAGCCATAGGGTTCTGTTCTCAGAAAAACCAGATTATGTGCTTCTTGTAGCCGACATAATGCGCAGGAGCGGCAGCTTTGAACGGGTCATCAGCGATTATAAAGGCAGATTCCTCGGCTCTGGTCTCATGATGGCTATTGCAGCCTTTGAGGTGGAACTTGCAGAAAAGGGCGACAGCGGCTGCCACAGGGCAGACGAGGTGAGAGGAGTATCAGTAAAATAGCTTTTTTTGCCGCACAGTCAGTGCGGCTTTGGTTTTCTCGGCATTGACAACAGCGATAATTAGTGATATAATCGAAAGGAAAATAAGTTGAACAAAACTGGAGGAAACAATATGAAAAGGGAAGCTATCACTATTATGATATGTGCGGCTGTGCTCTGTGTGTCAGCAGGATGCGAGAAAAAAAAGGAAAAAGAAAAGCCTACCTACAGCGTTGCACAGGTCCAGATGCAGAACAGTGGATCCTACGAGGACGCTCTTAAGGAATGTTTCAATGCAAGCTACTCCCTCGGAGGAGGAGAGGTCTTTTACGAATATATGTACCCTGATGCTGCTATCGAGGCTATGAAGGCGGCCGGACAGTTTGAAACCCTTGTGGAGACCTTCAATCACGGACAGGAAACACGTATCGGACAGAATGACGAAAAGCTTACCTTTGACAAGGTTACTGAAAGTCATAATATAAACGATACTCAGCAAGCTGCCGTAAAAAAATATTTCAAGTCAATGTGCGAGCCTTTTGTTCAGGAAGTGACAGAGGATCAGTTCAATGTTAGTGAGGGGTACGAGGTTAATTACTCATATCTCAGAAATGGTGAGGAAGGCGGAATAGATACTGTTCTTGTCGTAAAGCTCAACGATGAAGGCTGGAAGGTAATAACTGGCTGACGGAGGAAAAGATGAAGAGGGATTCAGGCTATAACACCAAGCAGAAGGAAAAGCTGCTGGAATATCTGATGAAAAACAAGGAAAAGCATACCAACGTGCAGGAAATAAGCGCATTTCTTTCGGCTGAGGGTTCTTCCATGGGAGTTGCCACTATTTACAGACAACTCGACCGACTGGTCGAGCAGGGGCTAGTGCGCAAGTATGCCTTTGACGGAAAGACCTGCGCTTGCTATCAGTATATCGAGAATGAAGAACAGTGCCGCAGTCATTTCCACTTGAAATGTCTTGGCTGCGGCAGACTTATACATCTTGACTGCGAGCATCTTGCGGATATCACGCGCCATATCGAGGAGGAGCATGAATTCTCCATAGACTATTCGCAGACTGTTTTCTACGGACGCTGCTCCGATTGCAGGAGCAAGGATTGATCCTGAGTGTCCTCTTCCGAAGTACCCTTCGGAATGTATATTTTTATATCATCATCTGGTCTGTCGGGCATGATATCACCTCCGTGAATATTATGCCCTTTATATTTTACGCTATTCACTTACAGAAATGCCGACATCAGCAGGATTTGCCACGGAGAAGAACTATGGATACGTTATCGTCGATTTTTAGGTTTGCAGCAGCGGAGTTGCTCTGCTTTTTCATAAATATGACCTTTGCTGTCTCGTCAATGAGTGTTGTCAGGCTCATATGCCTTGTATGCACCATCCTTATACTTATTTCAGTCATGACTGACTACGGCATAAAGTCGGCTGAGCGTGACAAAAATAAAAGCGTCGGGGAGAGGAACAAGGTACTTGCTGTTTCAGCTGCGACTGTAACTATGATACCGCTGACAAGCTGGATACTGCTCTGTATATCAGCTCAAAGTGGTGAATTTGTTTTCTACGGCGCGTACAAGTTACTGAATATGCCGTTCCTGCAATACTATAACCTTATAGAGCCGGAGCCGTCCGAAAAGGCGCTTACTTTGGGGAAGCTCCTGCTGATGCTTCCGACTGCCGCCGTACCGTCAGCTTCAATGACGCTGTCATATATTCTCGCCGGGAAACGGGCAGAGGGACAGCAGTAAAATAGCCCATTTCAAAGTGCAGTGAGGAGCAATAGGCTCTTTTGTATAAATTGCTGAAAAAATAACAGTATATCAATATAAATAAGCAATATTGCTTGACATAAAAAGCGCATATATGATACAATTATTATTAGCATAATTATTTTTGTATTTGGAGGTATTTTATATGGCATACTGTAAATACTGTGGAAAGTATATCAGCGACGGTGGCTCATGCGACTGTGATGCTGCAAAGAAAGCCGGAGAGGTTAAGGAAGCAGCTGAAGGTGTTAAGGAAAAGGCTGAAGAAGCTGCCGAAAACGTAAAGGAAAAAGCAGAGAACGTTACTGAGAGCATAAAGGAAAAAGCTACCGATGTTGCTGAAAATATTCAGGAAAAGGCAGAGGATATAAAAAATGACGCAGCCGAGGTTGTTGATAAGGCTAAGGATAAAGTCGAAGGAGCTGTCAGCGAAGCAAGGAGCGACGCGGCTGAGGCTGCTGACAAGGTAAAGGAAAAGGCTGAGGAGGCTGCAAAGAAGGCTGACAGCATCGCTGGCGACGTTGCCGAAAAGCTTCCGGGAAATATGAAGAACCAAAAGAGCTTTGTTTATGTTATTGCAGGTATAATAGCGGCTCTCGTGCTTATTCTTTTGATAGCTCTGTGTTCCGGCGGTGGAGCAAAGAGTACGGTCAAGAAGTATGTTAAGGCCTCCTACGATAAAAAAGGCGGAAAGACCATGTTTTCTCTCACCCTTCCCAAGGCAGCTCTCAAGGAGCTCAAAAAGGACGGAGACCTTGAGGATATGATCGATGAGCGCAATAAAATGATCGAAAAGATGATAGATATGCTGGACGGCAAGGAGACCCTTCCCAGATTCTATAAGATCATAAGCAAGGACAAGATGAAGAATTCAGAGCTTGGAAAGGCTGAGACCTATTTGGAGCAGCAGTGCTCAAGATATGGTGCTGATGACGATGATATCACAGTTTCCAAGGGCTATGAAATAGTCGTAAAGACAAAGTGCAAGGACGAGGACGGCGATGAAAAGTATGAGAAGTCTACTATATGCGTCGTAGACGTCAAGGGTGACGGCTGGAAGATTATACCCAAGTCTGTTGCAAGGCTTTCCGCCTCAGAGTAATAAAATGTTCAGGAGCAAGCAGCCATAAGGAAGTATTTTACTCACTTCTTTATGGCTGCTTCGGATTTTTTATTGACTATTATGGCCAAATGTGGTAAAATAATCTGATTGCTGTTCTGAGCGGAACTGCCGCAAATAATTTTAAACGTACAGCCGGAGGTTAAAATGGCTTCAACTATATTATATAAGACCGCGATCATGCTCATACTGATAGGAGTTGGCATATTGTGCGCAAAAACAGGACTTATAAGCAAGGCTTCAAACAGGGATCTGTCGAAGTTCATGCTTCAGGTCGTCAATCCTGTGGTAATTTTTATGTCCTATCAGACCGATTACCGTAGCGAGCTGGTGAGGAACCTACTGCTGACCTTTGTGCTGGCGCTGGGTACAATGGCTCTTGCAATAGCTCTATCTTACCTTTTCGTCCGCAGGAAGGAGGGAAGGGAGTTTGAGATAGAGCGGTTCTCGTCTGTGTACTCAAACTGCGGTTTCATGGGAATCCCTCTTGTCAATGCCATTTACGGCAGCGAGGGAGTGTTTTACCTTACTGCCTACATAACCGTATTCAACCTTATCGTATGGACTCACGGAGTTATCCTCATATCCGGTGAGAAGGACTTCAGACAAGTAGTGAAGGTTTTCTATTCTCCTACGATAATAGCAATATTCCTCGGTATGATAACATTTTTCTTGCGTATACGCCTTCCGGGCGCTGCCGCAGAGGCTCTCGGACTTATTAAGGAGGTCAATACTCCAATGGCTATGATAGTCTCGGGAGTTACGATATCCGGCACCAATATGATGAAAATGCTGAAAAATCACAGGGTATACTATATATGTCTGCTTAAACTGATGATAGTGCCTCTTATTATCTCAGTTCCTCTTTCTCTCCTTTCTGAGGTTGACAATACGGTAAGAATGACAGTACTCGTAGCTGCCGCAGCACCGCCAGCTACGATGTGTACGCTCCTCAGTCTGCGCTATGGAAAAAACTCAATATACGCATCGGAAATTTTTGCTGCCGGAACTATACTGTCAGTGGTTACCCTGCCGCTAATAGTGAAAACTACGGAACATTTAACAAAAATACTATAAAATGTTTGTAAAAAACGCTGATTTTATAGAAAATCGCACTAAAATGTTTGAATTTTAATAATAATGTGTTATAATATAAATAAGTTAAAGAAGAATGAGTTGACAATAAATGAATAAAATTATACGGTCAGTTATAGCAAAGAGGACAACTTAATTGATCTATGGGGATATGTAGATTGTACAGTACGGACTTCACGTAAAACACCTAATCAAGAAGAAATGGAGTTGTTGTTGTATGGAAAAAAGAGGTATTAGTAAGCTTGATCTAAAAAGAAGAAACAGAATGCAGATTCTCAGGGTAATAAGAGAATCCGGACCTATTTCCAGAGTCGATGTGGCAAGTGCACTGGAGATCACACGAGCTGCTGTAACAATCATCACAAATGAAATGATCGAGGAGGGCGTTCTCGTCGAGATTGGTGAAGCTCCCGTTAATACAGAGAAGCTTCAGAAGGGCAGAAGAAAGATCCTCATTGACATAAATGTGAACAGCCGTTTCGCACTTGGCGCTACTGTTGACGAAAAGGAAGTAAGCATCGGTCTGACAAACCTTAATTCAGAGGTGCTCGACAAGGCGAGCATGGTAATTGATGACAGGACAACAAGCAAGGATATCATCAATTATATAATCAAGACAAGTAATGAGATGGTAGAAAACAGCGCTCTCACCAAGGAGAAGATACTTGGTCTCGGTGTAGGCGTTGTACCCTCGATGTGGGGCAAACTAAAGATATTCTACAAGGACGGCGTGCTTGACTTCACCAACTTTATCGACAAACTGTCAGGAGGTCTCGATTTTGAGATACACTGCGGTAACGCTATCGGTCTTATGGCTTTGGCAAGCAACGATTTCAGAACACTGAACGGATACCAGACCAATCAGGCGTTTATCCACAATGGTAATCAGGTGAATCTTGCTATCATAAACAAGAATGAACTTTCAGCCGACTATGTGTCATATACATCTACTATAGAGAGATATATCGTTTGTCCCAACGGCAAGGCTTACGAGGGCTATCCTAATGGCTCCGTAAAGGCTGAGCTTTCCAGAAATGCTATGCTCAATGCGTTCTACGAGATCTACTCCAAAGACAAGACGCCCGTGCTCTATGAGCTTACAGAGGGCGATAAGACCGCTATCAATACTGATAACGTGTTCATGGCTCTTCTGAGAGGCGAGGAAGCAGTAAAGAACGTTGTTGACGATCTGATCGCGAAGTATACTGTACTGATAAATAATCTTGCTATAAGCCACTTTGCTAAGAAGATAGTTCTTCATAACTTCAAACTCAATGAAAAGCAGTTTGACTACTGCAAGCGTGAGATGATACGTCTTGTCAGCGAGGAGATAGCTGACAGAGTTGTTCTCAGCAAGCTGGACGGAAAGAACAATTTCCTCGGCGGCTGCGCTCTTATAATTCAGGATAACTTCTATGTAAGAGGCGGTATGCAGTAAAGAGATCAAAAGCCCTGATGAAGCTTTGTGCTTCCTCAGGGCTTTTTTGGTTTATTTATCGTTGTGCCGTTTCAGCACAAGTGCTATAAGACACGCGGAAACAAAGGATATGAGCATACCAGTTATTATACCGCCGGTGTCTATCATCATATCTCTAAATTCGCAGGAGCGTCCCTTTACGAATTGCTGGTGCACCTCATCAGATAGGGCATAAAGAAAGCCGAATAATACGACCGCGAGGCTCTTTGGTGATAAGAGTTTCCTTTTTCCTGCAGTGAATGAGGCGCAGAAGCCAAGAGCAGTATATATTGAGAAATGTGCAAGCTTCCGGACTATGAACGACGCCCTATTCCAGAGCTCCGCCTGCTTTTCCAGAGAAGAACTGTCATAATCGCGGAAAAACAGCTTTACAAATATCCTTGTGAGAGTTCCGCTGGTATTTGAGGAGGTGTCCGCGTCCTGAGCTGAGAGCAGGAATATCGTTACCATGAGGGCTATCGTCAGTATAAGAAAGACTGACTGTATTTTGCCGGGCCTTTTTTTATTTGCTACCATAAATCGGTTCCTTTCAGATATTGCTCCTTATATTATACAATTATTGCTGAGTTTTGTAAAGAAAAAGTTTTTTCGGAAAAATTTCAAAAAATATCTTGTAACATGAGAATAAAAATGATATAATATATTGTGTGTGACTTTAAGCCGCATAGCTTTATATAGATAAATTGATTTCGGAGGCAATAATGAAAAGTTTATTTGCAAATGTCTGGACCAAGAGGGTAGTGTCCTTATTAAGTGTTGTCTATACATACTATGTAATCAGGCTCTGCTATCTTTCAATATTTTACACTATCGAGATACACGACCGGCTTTCGCTGTGCCTTACTCTTTCGGGAATATCCCTTGCAGCCGTGGTCATAATGCTTTATACTCGTAAGCAGATACTGACGAGGATATGCAGCTTTATTATACTTCCGGCAATGCTTCCAGTGGTGTTGCTGTATTTCGGCGAGTGGGGAATGATAATACCGATAGTCGTGGTAGGCATAGTTATGCTCTTGCTCTCAGGCGCAGGAGAGGGAATAAAGACAGCTCTTGCCACGATAATATTACTTATGTATATATTCGCAGCACTTGGCTACTTCATGTTTACCTCATTCTTTGTTGCTTCTGTGAAGGAGGAAGAGATTGCAAAGGGCGTTTCGCCTTCAGGTGATTACAGGTACAGGATCGTTAACACCGAGGACAGCTCCGATGGAAGCACGGCTATATACGTTGAACCCAATACGGCGGATATAAAGAATACATTCGCTACATTCAGGCTCAAAAATATGGAGCATATAGTCTATATATCAAGGCCGTCAGTGGATAGCATAGACGTTAAATGGGATAACCAGAAGCGTCAGGATATAACGAATTACTACAACTCCATATCCGATAAGATAGAGGTCACAGTGACCGACGCTGAGCTTGAAAAGCTCGGCTATACCTACGATAACAAGCTCACCCTCACAGACCTTTCTGCAAGCCGTAAGTTTGCTCTTGGCAAGACGGCTTCGGATGTAAGACCTGTGTACATCGACGAGCTCAATAAGGAGCAGCTCGACTTCTTCGGTATCGGCAAGGATGCTGAGGGAAGATACTACGTAAAGGATCCTTCCGAGGAGCTCATGAAAAGAAATGACAGCCAGCCCGGAGAAACCATGTATTTCAGCGAGATGAAACCCAAGGCTCTGAAATATTTCAACAGCAAAAACGTTGATCCTCCTACGGGAATAACCTACTTCAACGTCAAGAAAAACCATACCGTGTATCTCAACAGCCTTACCGATGCCCAGCTTGCTGACCTCGGCGTTTCAGACAGCGGAGACATAATGTCTATAGTTATTCACAAGCATACCGGCGGAAAGAAAGAAGAGGACAGTAGCGGAGAGCAGTCCGATACTGGCGAAAACAAGGAAGAGAATAAAGAGAACGAGATCACCGAAAGCAAGGTAGTGTTCCGCTACTATGTGGCAGAACTCGAGGACTACTACGATGTGGAGACGAGACATTTCTCGCTTGATCTTCTCAAATCTTAATATGATATCAGGGGCGCTGTGGACACAGATACTCCGTATTACAGGAGTTGCCGCGGCGCTTTTTGAATATAAACACCAGTTTTATCAGGGATATTATCATTTAGAGAACAATAATGCAGGGGAGGCACCCTGTAAATATTCAAAAGGAGTGCATTATTTATGGCTTATGTAATTGGTGTGGACTGCGGTACCAGCGGTACAAAAACGGTCCTTTTTGACGAGAAGGGAAGCGTTATCGCTTCAAAGACTATCGAGTATCCTATGTATCAGCCTAAGAACGGTTATGCAGAGCAGGAGCCTACTGACTGGGCAAATGCAATGATAGAGACGGTAAAGGCTGTTATGGCTAAGAGCGGCGTCAAGAAGGAGGACGTTAAGGGTATTGGTATTTCCGGACAGATGCACGGACTTGTTATGCTCGACAAGGATAACAATGTGCTTCGCCGTTCAATTATATGGTGTGACCAGAGAACTGCTGCCGAGGTAGAGGAAATGAACCGTATCGTCGGCAGAGACAAGCTCGTTGAGATAACTGCCAACCCTGCTCTTACAGGCTGGACAGCTGCAAAGATACTCTGGGTAAAGAACAACGAGCCTGAGGTATACTCAAAGGTAGCTCATATCCTTCTCCCTAAGGATTACCTCAGATTTATCCTTACAGGGGAGTATGCTACAGAAGTATCGGACGCTTCTGGTATGCAGCTTCTCGATGTACCGAACCGTAAGTGGTCTGACGAGCTTCTCAGTGCATTCGGCATTGACAAGAGCTGGCTGGGCAAGGTGCATGAGAGTTGTGAGGTAACAGGTACTCTCACAAAGAAAATGGCTGAGACACTTGGTCTCTGCGAGGGTACTATTGTAGTAGGCGGCGCAGGAGACAATGCTGCTGCTGCTGTAGGTACAGGCGTTGTTGAGGACGGAAAGGCTTTCACAACTATTGGTACTTCCGGTGTTGTATTTGCTCATACCTCAAATATATCTATCGACAAGAAGGGCAGAGTTCACACTTGCTGTGCTGCCGTACCAAATACATGGCACGTTATGGGCGTTACTCAAGGCGCAGGCCTTTCACTTAAGTGGTTCAGAGACAACTTCTGCATGACCGAGAAGGAAACTGCAAAGCTCATGGGCGTTGACGAGTACTACCTTATGGACAAGCAGGCTGAGACAGTTCCTGTAGGCGCAAACAGACTTCTCTATCTGCCGTACCTTATGGGCGAGAGAACTCCTCATCTTGATCCTGATGCAAGAGGAGTATTCTTCGGACTTTCAGCTATCCATACAAGAAAAGATATGCTCCGTGCCGTTCTGGAGGGTGTTACCTATTCTCTCCGTGACTGTGTTGAGGTATTCCGCGAGATGAACGTAAATGTCAGCGATATGATGGCTTGCGGTGGCGGCGGATCTTCACCCCTTTGGAGAAGTATGCTTGCTGACCTCTACAACTGCAACGTAAAGACTGTTGCTTCCAAGGAAGGTCCTGCACTGGGTGTAGCTATCCTTGCAAGCGTGGGCGCAGGCATCTACAGTAGCGTTCCTGAGGCTTGCAGTGCTATCATCAAAACCGACAAGGTACAGGCTCCTAAAGCTGAGAACGTTCCCGAGTACGAGAAATACTATCAGCTCTACAGGGAGATATATCCCGCACTCAAGGCACAGTACGCTAAGCTGGCTTCTCTTTGATAAATGCCTGCAATAGAGACCGAAAGGCTTCTGATACGTCCGTTTAGGCTGAGTGACGCGGAGGACGCTTTTGAATGGCGCTCCGACCCTGAGGTAAACAGGTTCATGCCATATCCCTGTGATACAGACATTGCGGCTTTAAGGCAGAGGATAGGGGAATGGATCAAGGAGAAGGACAAGTTTGCCTTAGAGCTCAAGGAGACTGGAAAGGTTATCGGAGATATCAGTCTTGAATGGAGCGAAAAGGACAAGGCATATGAGATCGGCTACAATATAAACCGCAGATTCTGGGGCAGAGGATATGCAACGGAGGCGGTCAGTGGACTTCTTGACTGGGCGACAGTCGAAATCGGAGCTCATGATTTTACGGCTTTTTATGCGATGGAGAACGGAGCTTCAGGGAGAGTTCTTGAAAAATGCGGATTTCGTCAGGAGTACACCGGACGTTATTCTCGTAACGATGGCAGCGAGGTATTTGAGGCTGCTTTCGTAAGGATACATATTGAATAGATATACAAAGGCGGACGGAAAGTCCGCCTTTGGAAATTGTGAGGTAATTATGGATTATTCACAGTTGAAAAGATTTGCAGCCCGGCAGAGGAGCCTTCTGCTTACAGAAGATGAGGAGAAAGTAGCGTACTACGGTTTTATGCGGCTATGCGCTCTCGCAGTTGCGGATCGGTCTGCGCTTGAAGAGCTGAATGCTTTGCCATTGGAGCTGCGTTGCGCATATTTTAGGGAGAAATGCAGTCAGTTCGGAGAGGTTTTTGGCGGTATATTCAATCTGTACAGTGAACTGCCGCTCCCGTCTCAGCTTTTAGCTGAGGACGGGACTTCAGCAGAGCTTCAAGGGATTCAGTGTGAGTATTTCGACGATGTAAGAGTGCTCGGATGGCTGCACCAGTACTACAACGAGCCTTACAGGAACGAGATAGCAGTCGGTCTGAAAAGCAGCAAGCGTCTGAGCGTGGACAGGGTAGCGGCAGCAACGCAGATATTCACTCCCGACTGGATAGCAGACTATATGGTGCAAAATACGCTGGGGCGCTATCTGCGCAGCCACGGTTTCTACATTGCCACTGGTGAAGCTTATTTCGACGATGACAAAATTTGTAAAGGAAGTATCTGTCCCGAGGATATAAAGCTTATCGACCCGTGTTTGGGCTGCGGACATATCCTCCTCTCTGCATTTGATGTATTTATGGAGCTTTACCGTATCTGTGGCGTACCTGAGTCGACGGCTGCTGAAAAGATAATGCAGCATAATCTCTTTGGACTTGAGTTGGACGAAAGGGCGTGCGCGGTGGCGGAGACGGCTCTGAGGCTTAAAGCCGCGGAATACGGTGCATCGATCAAGCCGCAGGTGTACGATCTTGCGGGAGTTAGTGAAATTGTCGGATCACTCATAAACAGCGAAGATATAAGGATAACTGATGATAAGACCGCATTTATCAGTCAGATATTGAATGAAAAATACGACATTATCGTAACTAATCCACCTTATCTTGGAAAAGCTGCCATGAACGTCGAATTATCGAGATTTATAAGTGAACGCTACAGTGCTTACGGTGCCGATCTGTTCTCGGTATTCATAGCTAAGGCTATAAAAATCTGCGCAAAAAATGGTCATCTTGGTTTTCTTACGCCATCCACATGGCTCTTCTTACAGTCCTACGAGAAGCTGAGACGGCTTATCTATAAAGAATGCAGCATACAGACAATGCTCCACTTTGAGTATTCAGCTTTCGATGACGCAACTGTCCCACTTTGTGCGTTTACTATGAAAAAAGTGCCTGACTGCGGCAGGGGAACCTATTTACGGCTTTCGGATTTCAAAGGCAATATGGAACTCCAGAGGCAGAAATGTCTTGAAGGGATAAGTGATAAGAACTGTACTTATCGCTTTGAAGTCAATACTTCGGATTTTCTTCGCATACCGACTGCCCCTGTGGCTTACTGGTTAGGCAAAGGGTCATTAAAGGCATTTGATGGCATGACCCTTGGGGAAACTGTTCCAGTCAGGGAGGGCCTTATAACCGGAGATAATGACCGATTTTTGCGAAGGTGGTACGAAATCAGTAAAGATAAAATAGATTTTACGGTCAGTCATAAAAAGAAATGGTTTCTGCTGAATAAGGGTGGAGAGTACCGCAAGTGGTACGGGAACAGAGAATTTGTCGTAAACTGGGAGAACGACGGGGCTGAGATAAAGAGCTTCCGAGACGTCAGCGGCAAGTTACGTTCCCGTCCTCAGAGCCTTGATTATAATTTCAGACCTTCGGTAAGTTGGTCTCAGATAACCAGTGGCGAGCTCTCGGTCAGATATTTCGACAGCACCTTCATGTTCAATGTTGCCGGTACAAGCGCTTTTCCAGGTAGTGAAGATGAACTTCTTCTGCTCCTCGGGCTCCTAAACAGCAAGACAGCCTCGTTTCTTGCCCGTGTGCTTAATCCGACATTGAACATGAATCCCGGCGACCTTGCAAGGCTTCCTATGCCTGAGCTTCCAAATGACTGTCAGGCTGCTAAGGAGCTTGTACGGGAGAATATCCGGCTGTGCCGCGAGGACTGGGACAGCTTTGAGACATCTTTTGAGTTCAGGCGACACCCTCTTGTATGAGTTGCGGTTTCTAGTGAAAGACCTGAAAAGAGATTTTTTTGAAGGCGGTTGATGAGAGGCTGAGGTTTGGCTAATTTAAAATAACAAAAATGTTATTTTGCCCTTGAAAATAAGTGTTGTATTCTTTACTGTTTTATGATATAATATACTATATATACGTATATGATGTGTTCGGAAATAATTACTTATTTGCAAAGGAGAATCAAAATGGCTATTACTGAAGCAGTTGAAAATTATCTTGAAACTATACTCATATTATCACAGAAGCAGCCCGATGTTCATGCAATAGATATATGTTCCTATCTTGGATATTCAAGACCCACGGTCTCTATAATCCTGAAAAAGATGAAGGACGAAGGGCTTGTTACTGTTGACGACGATAATCACATAAGACTTACTGACGCTGGCAGTATCGTTGCGGAGCGGATATATGACCGTCATACCGTGCTGACTGATTTTTTCATACACCTTGGTGTGAGCCGCGATGTGGCTGCTGAGGACGCCTGCATGGTGGAGCACGATATCTCCGATGAGACATTTAACTGTATAAAGTCTCATTATAAGAAAATTTCTAACAGCAAATAATCTGACAAGCTGCTCTTTTTCGGAGGAACTAAATGGGAAAATTTGAAGAACTAAGGGAAAAACATCCCGTTTTTGTATATAAAGCGTATTATGTGAACGAGACCCACGACAGCGTGGAGATAGGCTATGAATTTTCGATACCTGGGCTTGCGGAGTTTCGCCCAAGCTGGAGTTTCCGCAAACCTGAGAACTTTTCAATAGACGGAGACTTGAATTTTCAGAGGCTTGCTTTTTCTCTCGGAATGGCTGAGGCAGTTAGTTACTGGAAAGCAGTATGCTCGCCGGAATTCCGGGTCTTATGCGGAGAACTCAATGAGGAACAAATAGCGTGGTGGAAGAAGCTCTGGTATATGGGACTTGGAGAGCTTTTCTTCGTGAATGGCATAGCAGCTGATCCTGATACCTTTGTAAGAATAGTTCCAACAGGGCATTATGACAGCTCCTTCAGCGAGACCTTCCGCAGTCCAGAGGGGTGCCTTGTTCCTATAGGCGGCGGAAAAGATTCGGCTCTTACACTGGAGCTCCTTCTCAGGGCTGGGAAGAAGTGTATCTGCTATTCCATAAACAAGCGCCGTTCCATAACAGATACTGTGACTACAGCTGGGCTTCCCGAGGAAGCTCTCATTATATCTCACAGGCATTTTGACCGCGCTCTTATAGCCCTAAACGATAAGGGCTTCATAAACGGTCATACACCGTTTTCGGCGATAGTTGCTTTTTCTGCTGAGATAACTGCTTACCTTAACGGTCTGAAATATATCGTCCTTTCAAACGAATCCAGCGCTAACGAGAGCACTGTTGCCGGACAGGACGTAAATCATCAGTACTCAAAGAGCTTTGAGTTTGAAAAGGACTTCCATGAATATGAGGAGAAGTATCTTCGCACGGGACAGTATTATTTCAGCTTCCTGCGTCCTCTTGCGGAATTCCAGATAGCAAAGATGTTCGTATCCTTCCGGAAATACCTCCCGGTATTTAGAAGCTGCAACCTTGGAAGTAAGGTCTCTCCCGATATATGGTGCGGAGAGTGCCCTAAATGCCTTTTCATATGTCTTATACTATCGCCCTTCCTCAGCCTTGGGGAGCTTAAAAAGATATTCAGTAAGGATATGCTGAACGATGATAAAATGATGGAATACTTCATTGAGCTCATCGGTCAGTCAGAGCATAAGCCGTTTGAGTGCGTGGGAAGCATAGACGAGGTGAATTTAGCTGTATCACTTTCGATACGCAGGCTCGAGGAGGAGGGAGCAGAGCTGCCGCTCCTGTTTGAGGAATATAAAAAACGCGGACTCTATCACCCAGAGCATATCAGCGCTCTCAACGCGGAGTGCTGCGGTTCCTTTAATGAGCAGAACCTTCTGCCGGCTGAATTCAAGACTATACTGACTAAGGAAATGGAGCGTCTGCTTTGAACAAATTCTGCGAATATATAAATAAGTACACCGAGGGAAAGACTGTCTGCATACTCGGCTTCGGACGAGAGGGAAAGTCCACATACAAGATACTGGAGAAGTACTGCTCTCCCAAGTCTGTAGCCATAGCCGACCTGAATCCCGTTGACCGTGAAGCGAACGGGCTGCCTGAAAGCGTTGAGCTCGTCTGCGGAGAGGGCTATCAAGACTGCCTTGACCGCTTCGATATAGTCTTCAAAAGTCCGGGAATAGTTCTCGAAAAGAGCCTCTCTGAGCTTAAATGCATGGTGACCTGTGAAACACAGGTGTTCTTTGAGGTATACCGTGAGCAGATAATCGGTATAACCGGCACCAAGGGCAAGAGCACCGTCACCTCGCTCATATACCATGTTCTCCGTGAAAGCGGAGTTGACTGCCGTATCGCCGGAAATATCGGCATACCCGTGTTCGACATAGCCGAGGGCATGAAGGACGATACAGTAGTAGTGTGCGAGCTCTCCTGCCACCAGCTGGAATATATGACGGTATCGCCGAGGTCTGCCATATTCCTAAATCTCTACGAGGAGCACCTCGACCACTACGGCTCTATGGAAAACTACTACAGCGCAAAGAAGAACATCTACCTGCATCAGGACGTCTGCGACGTGCTGTGGTGCAATTACGATATAAGAACAGACGATATACCATCTATCGCGGTAACTGTCTCCAATACCTGTAAGGCGGCAGATGTTTTCGTTGAGGACGGTATCGTTTACGATTCCGACGATGAGGAGTACGAGATACCTGTCAGTGATATCAGGCTCCTCGGAACTCACAATCACTACAATATAGCCATTGCGTGGGACGTCTGCAAGGACCTTGTTGAGGAGGAGGACTTCACAAGAGCTCTGTGTAGCTTCGACCCTCTTGCTCACCGCCTTGAATTCGTGGATACGGTGAGAGGTATACGCTGGTATGACGATTCTATCTCAACTGCCTGTGCTACGGCGATATCCGCACTGCAGAGCGTTCCGGAGGTCGGTACCATACTCATAGGCGGCATGGACAGAGGCATAGACTATCAGCCCCTTGTGGACTTCCTTGGGGACTTTGACGTAAGAGTTATCTGCATGGAGGCTTCGGGAAAGCGCGTCTACGACATGATACAGGCAGGTGGCTCTTTCCGGGACAAGGAGCGCGTACACTATGCAGAACATCTTGCAGAGGCTGTGGAGCTTGCTGCGGAGATAACTCCTGAGGGCATGAGCTGTGTTATGTCTCCTGCGGCTGCAAGCTACGGTATATTCAAAAACTTCGAGGAGCGCGGCGACGCCTTCAAAGCCCTCGTGGCAAGGCTGTCTTCCAATGCGTAATGCGTAATTAGTAATGCGGAATTGTAATGGCGCATTCCGTGCGCCCGTGCCTTACGAATAATGTAACATGAACGCGCTGTAGGGGTTGCCTTTGACAGTCTGCAGATTACGCACTAAACAACATGAAACCAATGCAGGGGCGGATTATATCCGCCCCTACTGGTCTATTATTGCTAAATTTATAATTAACTCTTGCAATTCAGAGCAAGCTATGATATAATATTAACGATGGGGTCATATCCCCCCGTAAATGAATTCTCAGGAGGAATTATTTTTATGTTAACTTCAGCTACAGAAATGCTCAAGAAAGCAAGAGCAGGCAAATACGCAGTAGGTCAGTTCAATATCAATAACCTTGAGTGGACTAAGGCAATCCTTCAAACTGCTCAGGAGTGCAATTCTCCCGTTATCCTCGGCGTATCAGAGGGTGCAGGCAAGTATATGTGCGGCTTCAATACAGTTGCTGATATGGTAGCAGCTATGGACAAGTCTCTCGGTATCACAGTACCTGTTGCACTTCACCTTGACCACGGCTCTTATGAGGCTTGCTACAAGTGCATTAAGGCTGGTTTCACATCTATCATGTTCGACGGCTCACACTTCCCGATTGCTGAGAATGTTGCAAAGACAACAGAGCTTGTAAACGCTTCACATAATCTCGGCCTATCTATCGAGGCTGAGGTAGGTGCTATCGGAGGCGAAGAGGACGGCGTTATCGGCAGAGGCGAGTGTGCAGATCCTGCTGAGTGCAAGATGATCGCTGATCTTGGCGTTGACTTCCTTGCAGCAGGTATCGGTAATATTCACGGTGTATATCCTGCAAACTGGGAGGGACTCAGCTTTGAGACTCTTGAGGCTGTAAACAAGGCTGTAGGCGAGATGCCCCTCGTTCTTCACGGCGGTACAGGTATCCCTGACGATATGATAACAAAGGCTATCTCTCTTGGCGTAGCAAAGATCAACGTAAATACAGAGTGCCAGCTCGTATTTGCTGAGGCTGTAAGAGGCTATGTTGAGGCAGGCAAGGACAAGCAGGGCAAGGGCTTCGACCCAAGAAAGCTCCTCGCACCCGGCGTTGATGCAATCAAGGCTAAGGTTAAGGAAAAGATGGAGCTTTTCGGCAGCGTAAACAAGGCTTGATTGGCTTACATTACATAATAATTATGCCTGAGTACAATGTACTCAGGCTTTTTTATCGTTCCGGCTTACGGAGACGGCAGTATAAAAACGGTCTGCCATTGTGACAGACCGTTTTAGCGAGGTATATATTCAATTGGTCGCAGGACCGATCAAGCTATCTTTTCTACTGTATAGCCCTTTGCTTCAAGGAGGTTATCTACTCCTACATCTTCTGAGTAGTGGAGAGCGCCTACCATGAAGAGGCAGTTCTTGCCTTCCTTAAGAAGCTCCTCTGCCTTGTCAGCCATGCCCTTGTTGCGGTCGTCGAGCAAGAGCTTCTTGTAATCCTCGTAATCGTCTGTGAGGTCCTCAGGAAGATCGTCGATATCCTCCGTCATGTCGAAGAGTATCTCGCCGCTGCCGTTTGCCCAGAGCTCGTAGAGTTCGCCAATCTCCTCGGCATACTCGTCTATATCGTTCATGCTGTCAAGGGATTCCTTGAGAGTGTATTCTGCATAGTCGTCGGAGTATGCGGAAAGAGCCTTTATCTGAGTGTCGAGAGTTTCAATGCTGATAACTTCCTTGTTGTCGTCCTTGGCGAGATTCATGAAGTATGTGTCAGTACCCTCGGTCTTGAGGTTTTCAAGTTTGAGGAGCATAACGGAATTGAGCTGATTGATGAAGAAGCCGGTATTGAACTGGTCGTACATTGCGCTGTAGCCGCCCATTGACTCAAAGTAGTCTGTCAGCTGCTTGTAGGTCTCCTCCGAGATATGATCCTTTATTGTAGTACCGTCAGTGTAGAGGAAGCCCTGCTGGAATTCGAGCATAGCCGATGCGTCATCCATAAGAGCTACTGTATCGTACTCAACTGCTATGGAGTCGCAGTTTTTATAGATGTCCATGAGTTGCTCTGAGTAGTCGCTTGCCTTTTCGGGAAGAACGTGCATTGTTCCAAGGAGATAGATAGTATTTCCGCTTTCGGGATCGGTAACCTTCCAGAGGGGAGGATTGATGTCGGTGGTCTTGATATAGCTTTCTATATCGGCTGTAGTGCCGTAGGGATTAGCTGTAGCGTCCTCCGAGGCGTCCTCTGTTGTAGCTTCTGTAGGATCGGCAACGGTAGTTTCTGTTGCAGATTCTGTTGTTGTTTCTTTAGATGTGTCACTGGAATTATCGTTTGTGTTTGACTTTGCGCATGATGTTGCTGTAACGGACATGGCAAGAGCCATGATGAAAGCAGCGATATTCATTTTTTTCATTTTGCTTTTGTCCTTTCATTACAAAATATAGTTTATTATACTACTGAAAAAAACGGTTGTCAACGAATAGAAAAATAATTATACAGGTATGACTGTATTTTTGCGCAGTTTCTGCAAGAATTCGTATAAAAAGCGTATAAAAACTTGACCTTTCCGGTATTTGGGTATATAATGAAAATATGTTATTTTAAGCTCGCTGAGAGCGATGATTCGAGAGGTCGTTTATGGAAAGGGTACGCAGACATTTTATTTTTTACGGATATATACAGGGAGTAGGATTTCGCTGGAGAGCTTCCCATACCGCTCAGAGATACGGTATAACAGGCTGGGTGCGCAATCTTGACGACGGCTCGGTGGAAATGGAAGCCGAGGGCACAGAGAATGATATAAATGATATGATAGATGTGCTGAAAGGGCATATATGGGGAAGCATAGACGATATCATTTCTGAGTATATTCCTGTGCAGGGCAGTCATGTATTTGAAATTGTATGAGAGTATGTGAAATCGCTTGACAAAGTCCGGCACTTCTGATATAATAATTCACGGGTACAGCCCCGACAGTTCGTTTGCGCCATCCTGTCGTTAAAAAAAACCAGGGCATCCAGTATACTGCGGCTTTCTGCGCGGTATCACAATTATGTATGGATGCATCTGCCAAGGCAGGTGCTTTTTTGTTCGGAGTGATGATATGTACAGATTAAAGACCTCAGCCACTTTTGATAGTGCTCATTTCCTTGCAGGATATGAGGGAAAATGTGCCAATATACATGGTCACCGCTGGAGGATAGAAGCTGAATTTTCAGGCGTAGAACTTGTAAATGACGGTACAAAGCGCGGTATGCTCATAGATTTCGGCGATATAAAAAGCGCTGTACGTACTCTTGCAGACAGCTTCGACCATGCTTTCATATATGAGGAGGGCTCACTAAAGGATGAGACTGTAGCTGCTCTGAATAATGAGAATTTCAGGCTTATAGCCGTACCATTTCGTCCCACGGCGGAGAGGTTCGCAGAGTACTTTTACTCACAGCTCAGTTTCCAGGGACTGCCGGTAAGCAGTGTGACGGTATATGAAACTCCCGAAAACTGCGCGGTATATGAGGAAACGCCATGAAGTACCCGGTAGCTGAAAAATTTACAAGCATCAACGGAGAAGGACAGAAAGCAGGAGAACTGGCGATATTTATCCGTTTCAGAGGCTGTAACCTTAACTGTACCTACTGCGATACAAAATGGGCTAACAGTGCCGATGCTGAGGCAGAACTCCTCACGGCTGAAGAGATAGTGGCGTATGCGGCTTCAACAAGTATAACGAATGTTACTCTAACAGGGGGAGAACCTCTATTGCAGCCTGATATAGGCAGGCTGACCGATATGCTTATAAAGTCCGGACACTGCGTGGAGATAGAAACCAACGGTAGCATACTCATTGGGGAGCTTGCGGAAAGACAGCTCCGTCCCTCCTTTACTCTCGACTATAAGTTGCCAGACAGCGGTATGGAAGGCAGTATGCTCACCGATAACTATAGATACATCACCGGCAGCGATACGGTCAAGTTCGTTTCAGGAAGTCTTCGCGACCTTGAAAAGGCTGCTGTTATTATAAAAGAGTATGACCTTATAAACAGGTGCAGGGTGTATATCAGCCCTGTTTTCGGCAGGATAGAGCCGGCGGATATAGTTGACTTCATACTTAGGGAGCGCCTTAATGGAGTAAGGTTGCAACTACAGCTCCACAAGTTTATCTGGGATCCGGAAAAGCGTGGCGTCTGAAAGGAGAATGTATGGATACTAAGGCTATTGAAATGCATATAAGAGGGATTCTTGAAGCCCTCGGCGAGGACCCTGAGCGTGAGGGACTGCGCGAAACTCCTCAGCGCGTTGCGCGAATGATGGAAGAGGTCTTTGAGGGCATAGCCTACTCAAACCACGATATAGCACAGATGTTTGGCAAGACTTTTGAAGCTGCCGATGACAGCACCGCCGTGGTTATGAAGGATATAACTGTTTTCAGCTACTGCGAGCACCATATAGCGCTCATGTACGATATGACTGTAGATGTGGCTTACATCCCGAAGGGGAGAGTGCTCGGTCTCAGCAAGATAGCAAGAATATGTGATATGGCTGCAAAACGCTTGCAGCTACAGGAAAGACTGGGAAGCGATATCGCTGAGATAATCTCGGAAGCATCAGGCTCTCCCGACGTGGGAGTGGTTATAAAGGGGTGTCACAGCTGCATGACTGCACGAGGCATAAGGAACGCTTCCGCCCAAACGATAACAAAGACATGGCTGGGCGAGTTTAGGAACGACCCTGAGCTCAGAAAACTGCTTGATTGATAAGAGGAGAATACTATGAAAGCACTGGTTTTATTCAGCGGTGGCGTTGACAGTACCACCTGTCTCGGCATAGCCGTTAAGAAGTACGGCGCGGAGGAGGTACTTGCGCTGTCAGTATTTTACGGTCAGAAGCACAGCAAGGAGCTTGAAGCTGCGGAAAAAATAGCTGCTCACTACGGAGTACAGTTAAAAAAACTTGATCTTGCTCTTATTTTTGCGGATTCTGACTGCTCTCTCCTTGCAGGCTCCGATAAGGAGATACCTATGGAGTCATACTCAGAGCAGCTCAGGGAAACAGGCGGAGCTCCCGTATCGACTTATGTGCCGTTCAGGAACGGTCTTTTCCTGTCATCGGCTGCAAGTATAGCTCTGTCTCACGGCTGTGAGGTGATATACTACGGAGCCCACAGCGACGACGCGGCAGGCAACGCCTATCCCGATTGCAGCAGCGACTTCAACGATGCAATAAATCGTGCGATATACCTTGGAAGCGGTTGTCAGCTTAGAGTTGAAGCACCATTTATTGGACTTACAAAGGCTCAGGTAGTGAAAAAAGGACAGGAACTCAACGTGCCATATGCGCTCCCATGGAGCTGCTATGAGGGCGGCTGCAGCCCCTGCGGGAAGTGTGGAACTTGCATAGACAGAGCAGCTGCCTTTGAGGCTAACGGTGTTGCAGACCCTGCACTTGCGAAAGGAGTATAATATGACAGGAAGAAATGAAAATGAAAAAGGGA
>NZ_JAGCFH010000328.1 GCF_017650195.1 Ruminococcus sp.
GAAAAAAGTCCTTGTAGAGATGGAAAGATATGATTATTCGCAGTATACTGAAAAAGATGTAATGGCAGCCCTCTCGCATGATAACTGCACTGTCGAGGACTTCAAAGCACTGCTTTCACCTGCGGCGGAACCGTTCCTTGAAAAAATGGCAGAAAAGGCAAGACTAGAAACACAAAAGCACTTCGGTAATACCGTTTATTTGTTCACACCGCTGTATATTGCAAATTATTGTGAGAATTACTGCGTTTACTGCGGTTTTAATTGCTATAACGATATAAGACGTGTTAAGCTGAATATGGAACAGATAGAGCGTGAGATGAAGGTTATAGCCGAAAGCGGTATGGAGGAAATACTCATACTGACAGGTGAAAGCCGTGAAAACAGTAGCGTTGAATATATAGGTGAAGCTTGCAAGTTAGCACGTAAATATTTCAGAATGGTAGGCGTTGAAGTATATCCATTAAATACAGACGAATACAGGTATCTTCACGCGTGCGGTGTCGATTATGTTACGGTATTTCAGGAGACATACAATGCTGACCGATATGAACAGCTTCACCTTCTCGGACATAAGAGAGTGTTCCCATATCGTTTTGAAGCTCAGGAGCGTGCTCTTATGGCGGGTATGAGAGGTATAGCCTGTTCAGCACTTCTCGGACTATCCGATTTCAGGAAGGATGCTCTTGCAAGTGCACTTCATGTTTATTTTCTGCAAAGAAAATATCCTCAGGCTGAGATATCACTTTCATGTCCTCGACTTCGTCCAATAATTAATAATGAGCAGATCAATCCCCTTGACGTACACGAAAAGCAATTGTGTCAGGTACTTTGCGCTTATAGGATATTCTTGCCGTTTTGTGGCATTACAGTATCATCACGCGAAAGTGAGATCTTCCGGAACGGTATAGTAAAGATTGCTGCTACAAAGATATCTGCTGGAGTATCTACAGGTATCGGCGATCATGAAAGCAAATACACAGGAAAGGAGTCGGATTCAGCAGAAGGTGATGAGCAGTTTGAGATAAATGACAGCCGAAGCTTTGACAAGATGTATGAGGATATGTCATCTGAGGGCCTCCAGCCTGTGCTGAATGATTACTTGTATGTCTGATATAATATGCGTAACTTCGCGGAAGCTGTGCTCAGGAGACTTTTTTAAACAGCTGAAACTAATTGTAGATTCAGGACCTAGGTATATTATTTTGCGGGAAAAGGATTTGAATGAGGAAGAATATGGTGGACTTGCCGAAAAAGTTTTAAAGCTGTTCCAAGGTAATAAGACAGAGCTTTTTCTTCATTATTATTGGAAAAAGGCTTTATCGCTTGGTGTCGTGAATATCCATGTTCCTCTCAATAGACTGAGGGAAATGACGGATACGGACAAAAAGAATTTTTCATGCATCGGTGTATCCTGTCATTCTGTGGATGACGCTCTGGAAGCTGTAAGGCTCGGAGCAAATCATATTATAGCTGGTCATGTATTTATGACCGACTGTAAAAAAGGTCTTGCTCCACGAGGACTTGACTTTCTGCGCGATGTCTGTTATAGTGTTGATGTACCTGTTTACGCTATTGGTGGTATAACACCGGAAAATATCAGTGCTGTTCGGAATTGCGGAGCTGCCGGAGCCTGTGTAATGAGCGGATTTATGCGATGCTTAGACCCAAAAGCGTTTATAGGCGAGTTTGACAGGAAGTGATAAAATTGAAAATAAATAAACAGAAGCTTTTGCTTTATGCGGTAACAGACAGAGGTTGTCTGAACGGGAAAACTTTGGAATATGCTGTTGAACAGGCTATCCTTGGTGGCGCAGGTGTTATTCAGCTGCGTGAAAAGAACATAAGCGAGGACGAACTAATAGAGAAAGCTGGAAGGCTTCTGATAATATGTCGCCAATACAATGTTCCTCTGATAATAAACGATAATTACAAAGCGGCTCTTAAATGCGGTGCTGACGGTGTACACGTCGGTATTGAAGATGATACTGTTGAAAAAATAAGAAGTATTGCCGGAAAAGATTTTATAATCGGAGCTACTGCAAAAACTGTAGAACAGGCAAGGCTTGCTGAAAAATCAGGAGCTGATTACCTCGGTGTTGGTGCGGTCTTTCCTTCTCCGACTAAAACAGACGCTTTAAGGATAACTCCGCAGCTGCTCAAAGAGATATGTGGCAGTGTCGATATTCCGTCTGTTGCCATAGGCGGTATCACAGAGGAAAATGTCAGTGAGATAAAAGGCTGCGGTCACAGTGGTATAGCTGTAGTTTCAGCTCTTTTCGGAGCTGATGACGTAAAAAAAGCGGCAGAATCCCTTATCAGCGAAGTTATTAAGACTATATAATATCTGAAGAAACAAAAAAGCTGCATGGCTCAAACCGTGCAGCTTTCGCATATTTTTATTTTAAAGGAATAAGCGTATTGAAAACAGCATAAAAACTTAGAGGGATATGCTTATCTATATGGCATTTCCCGAAGAACCACTTCTTATAGTTGCAGGTTCTGATTATTTCATCAAAAAACTCATGCATTTCAAGCTTTTCAAGAACATCTACGCCAAGGCAGTCTTTAAGCGAAGCTGGTGGCTCATGTGTGATTATATAGTCGACATTATATTTGTTTTCTTTAAGATTAGCGATACCATCAATTATTTCCTGATGCGTTGGCTGTTCACGCTCCCACCAGTCAATGTTTTTTCTGAAGTCTATATCTTGACTATGACCACCGCCAAAGGTGAATATCTTTTTCTTTTCTATGGTATAGACTTGTCCGCGCATAAGGTGAAATATGTTTTTTTCAATTTTCCTGATTTTGCCGCCATTCCATGTCTCAACAGGATATTTTTCGAGAATGTCATAGTTTTCGTGGCAGCCGTCAATAAATGCAATCCTGAAATTTTTTTCCGAAAGCTTCTTCAGATTCGACCTCTCTTCTTTGGAATTGTTCCATAAAAAGCCGAAATCACCAGCAACAATAAGAGTGTCGCCGAAAGACAGCTTTTTCATTTCAGGGCTTTTAAAACGCGTGATGTCTCCGTGCATATCTCCGGTAACAAAGATCACTTTAAAACCCTCCGTTCTTTTGTTCTTTTACGGCCTTTTTTTATCTGCGCCGTTTTTTTGTCTACATATCTATTGTATCACATTTTTATCAAAAGGTAAATAGCTAATAAAAAAATGAAATAAAAAATTTTTTTGATAAACCTCTTTTAAAATCAAAAAAAATCTGTTATAATATTATGGTATGAACTTAAATGCATAAAAGTTTTTGGCTTTAGGGATAATGCATATTGTTATAGATTTTTACATATTTGATGCCTTATCAAATATAGCTTATATATTTAATTATATGATTTTTTCTCACGAGAAAAGGAGTTAAAATGAAAAGAATAGTGTCAATCATTTCAGCACTTTTCATGGTTCTTCCGTGTATGTGCTCTTTCAGTACTAAAGCTGTCAATTTCCAGCTCGATACGACAATAATGAGCGAATCAGCTGTTCTTATGAACCTTGATTCAAATACAATTATTCATCAGAAAAATGCAGATAGGAGACAGGCTCCCGGACCGCTTGTAAATATAATGACCGCCGTAGTCTGTCTTGAGAATTATCCTCAGCTTTCTGATCAGATAACGATAGATGAATCTGTCTATGATTACCTTTATAATATTGAATATCCTGATGATCTTCTTTTTGCTAATATAGAGGACGGCGACGTTCTGACTCTGACAGACCTTCTTTACGCGATGATGCTGACGTCTTCTGTTGAAGCAGCTGAAACTATTGCATATAAGGTTGGTGGAAACGATTCCGCTAAGTTTGTTGATATGATGAACGAAAAGGCTGCTGAACTGGGGTTGGTGGATACTCATTTCACTAATGCCCATGGTATGTACGACCCTGATCAGTATACAACTGCCAATGATATGACAAAGCTTACAGTCTATGCTCTGGGGGTTCAGGGCTTTGAAAAGATCGCAACAACTTATTCCTATATTCCTTCTGTAAAAAATGTTAAAAACCATCAAGATCAGGAGGAATGGATCTGGACTCATTCAAATATTATGATGGAACAGGAAGGAAATTACGGCTACAGCGGAGCCAAAGGTATAAAAACGGCGAATCTTGAGGTAGCCGGCAGAAACAGCGTTATTATTGCTAGCAGAGACGGAAACAAGTATCTTTCAGTACTTATGAAGTCTCCTCTTAAAAATGAAGATGGTGATTTAACATTTTATCATCTGACCGACGCGATGAAGCTATTCAACTGGGCTTTCAAACATTTTTCTTATCAGGTTATTCTTGCCGATACCGCGGAAGTTGGAGAATTGCCGGTTGAACTTGCTGAGGGAAATGATTATGTGTTGGTAAAGCCGAAAGAGGAGTTTACTCTTTTGTGGTATGACGAAGTTGATATATCAACTATAAGCAAGGATAAAGTGGTATGGTATAAAAATACTCTACAGGCTCCTGTTACGAAGGGGGAGCCGCTGGGAACTATTACTCTTGAATACTCCGGAGAGGAACTTGGAACTGTAGAGATAGTTGCGGTAAGCAACGTTGAGCGGTCGACATCAAAATATAATGTTTATGCTGCAAAAATGTTCAAGAAATCAAGATGGTTCCATAAGGCACTGCTTATCTCATTCCTTCTTTGCGCATTATATATCATTCTTTGTATTTATTCCTATATTGTTTTCAAGAGCAAGTCAAAACCAATGAAGCCTATATATGCTGTTCCTAAGATCAATAACAAGGATAAGCGCAGGAGAAGACAGCCACCGGAAGACAATAAATGATTTCTAAAAATATCAAACAAAATACCGTACAGCTCAGCTGTACGGTATTTGTATCATAATGTGATGAATTTACTGCTTGAATAACCGATTATGCCGTTATAGTTTACAACATACCAGTCATTTGTTTCACCGTTTATCATTACAGATGCTCCATCAGGCATAGAGCCGATTATCTTTCCTGAAAGATCGGGATAAGTTCTTATATTCAGTCCGCATCCGTTCGTAGTCACGGTGCCCCACCTGACTGCTCCTGCCTGTACAAAGGGGATCCCAAAGTAATCACAGAGTGAATCTGTAATATTACGCGCTATATTTTCAAGGTTGTTTTTGAGCCATGCCTCGTCTGCATAGTTATCATGATAACCAAGCTCGCATAGTACAGCGACAGCCTTGGTGCGCAGAACTTCTCCGAGACTGTATGTTGGGACAGCTCTAACTTTATCCGGCAGGGGATATATAGCTTTAAGATTATTGGCGATTATATTTGCCAGCTTTTCACTAAAAATGCTTTTAGGTGCAAAGTATATATCAATACCGCGTAGCCTACCTGATAAATTCGAGGGAGCAGCATTTGAATGAAGAGCAAGATGCACATCATAACTGCCGGTGTTTGAATCTGATATTGCTCCGGTTACATTTCTTGCAGGATCATTACGGACAAAACTGATACCACAGGCTCTCAGATATGGCTCCATGCGGTCGGCAAGCAGGTTCATATAAAGCTCTTCATTACCGTCAGTAGCATACTCGTTCCATTCCTGTGTGGAGGGACTTAAAAAAATCCTTGGCATAAAAACCTTCCCTTCAATAGAATTGAGATAGATCTCTATTTATTTTATGCCAGGATTAAATAAATGTTATTTGAAAACACTTGACTTTTTGTGTTTAAAGCGTTATACTTTAAATGATAAAAGAAACGGAGGTAGGTTATGAACATACTTGTTATAGGTCTCGGACTTATAGGTGGTTCAATGTGTAAAGCATTGAAAAAATATACATATCATACAGTTTCAGGCTGTGACCTTAATCATGACATAGAAATTGCGGCGCTTAGAGACGTTGCGCTCGATTCTGTGTTTGACGGCGATTATAAAGGATACGATCTTATTGTTATAGCACTTTTCCCTGAAGCTGCTGAGAAATACTTCGAGGAAAATGCAGCAAAATTTGAAAAAAACACACTTGTAACCGATGTATGCGGTATAAAAGGTGTTTTTTCTGAGCGTATGGATAAAATAGCCAAGGATAATGGGCTTGAATATATAGGCATACATCCTATGGCTGGCAAGGAATTCGGCGGGTATTACAATAGTACAGCCGATCTTTTCGTAAAGGCTAACTTTATTATTGCTCCTTTTGCTGACAGCAGTGAGAAAAATGTGGAAATGCTCAAATGTATCGCCAAGGAGATAGGCGCAGGAAAGATAGTTGTCACAAGCCCGGATAATCATGACAAGATGATAGCATATACCTCCCAGCTTGCACATATTGTTTCAAGCGCTTATGTAAAAAGCCCTGAGCTCGGACTGGAATGCGGATTCAGCGGAGGCAGCTTTCAGGATATGACACGTATAGCAACAATGAATGAAAAGATGTGGACTGATCTTTTTATGCAGAATCGAGACAATCTTTTATATGAGCTTGATACGCTCATATCAAATTTACAGCAATACAGTTCCGCTCTGAAAAATGCCGATCCAGATACTCTTAGAGCTCTTATAGCAGAGGGCAGGGAACTCAAAGAAGAGAATCTCAGGCACAGAGTTGGTCAGCCTAACTGAAAAAGTGCTTCTCAAAATCAGGTTTCAGAGCTTTTATTTCAAGCTTGTTGAGATAATTCAGAGGCGAATCATCAGGGAGTTCGAATTTCAGAGAATATGCGCAGAGCATCTGATGAAAAACTCCGTAACGCTTGTTTACAGCGGTAATTCCGTATTTCCCGTCGCCGAGAACTGGTGCACCGATATGTGCAAGATGAGCTCTTATCTGATGTGTACGACCTGTATATAGGGTTATTTCCACAAGGGAAAGAGGCTGCTTCGACGCAAGCACACGATATCCTGTTTTTATTGGTCTGTAGCCTTCTGCAGGCGAATCAACGATCTTTACTGTGTTTCTTGCTTCGTCTTTTCGGTGATATGCCGTGATAATTGCACTGCTTTCCGGAAGGGGAGCAACTGTTATACAGTGATATATTTTATGAACAAAGCCGCTGCGTATAGCTTCGTTGATTTCACGGAGAGCAGCGGCGTTTTTTGCAGCTGTTATAAGACCACAGGTATTGCGGTCAAGTCTGCTGCATAGAGCCGGAGCAAAAGAACTTTCGCTGTCTGGAGCGTATTCTTGCTTATCATACAGGTATTTTTTTATACGGTCTATGAGCGTATCTGTCATTGGACTTCCGTTTGAATGAGAATCAAGCCCAGAAGGCTTGTTTACAATGATGATATTCTTATCTTCGTAGACGATATCAATATTGGGAGTAGAATCTAGAAAGCTCATATCATGCTTCTTTAGAGATGATATGTCATCTTTAACATATACGGTGACAATATCGCCGGTATTAAGGCGCGAGGAGATATCGCATCTTTTTCCATTGATTTTTATATCTTTTTTTCTTATGAGCTTGTACATCATACTTTTCGGAAGATCTGGAAGAGCTTTTGTTAAAAATTTATCCACTCTTTGACCGCTGTCATTATCATTTATAATAAATTTTTTCATTTAATTATACCTCAAAAATTACATAAATGTATCTATAAGTTACAAAAAGATTTCAAAAAATTCTTCATACTTTACAAAATTAACTCTTTCGACCGATTTTATGAGCAATAAAGGTTGAAATAGAACTGTAACTATGTTATAATTTACAAAAAGACACGTATAACCAGTTTTCTTTTTGTGATGTTACGTAAAGGAGTACGATCAGTTATGAAGATGTTGAAGAATTTGATTTCTATATTGATCGCCTGTGCTATTACGGGCACCGGTTCGGCTTTAACTGTATTTGCTTTAGACAATAATAATAATAACACATTTTTAGAGGAAAGTAAAGCAGTTGGAGCGGTTTCAACGGAATTAGATGACACGTATGTTGAAGCAGCTGATAATTCGTCATTCAATGTGTTTGATATCTACGACGCACATGAATCCTATTCCAAGTCTCATTCCGGAGAAAAGAGCTATATGTATAAAAAGAGCGAAGGAATAGACGTTTCCCGCTGGCAAGGCGATATAGACTGGGAAAAGGTAGCTGCGACAGGTATTGATTATGTTATAGTCAATGCAGGATATGGAAAGGAACTTTACCAGAAGGATCCAAAATTTGATGAAAACATGCAAGGGGCTCAGTCTGTAGGGCTTGACTGCGGCGCATATTGGTACAGCTATGCCCTGAGTGTTGAAGATGCTTACAAGGAAGCAGAGGTCTGTTATCAGGTAATAAAGGACTATGACTTTACATATCCAATTTACTTTGATATTGAAGACCCAAGCCAGAAAAAGCTTACCACAGCAGAAGTATCGGCTATTATCGAAGCTTTCTGCTCAACGCTTCAGGCGAAAGGATATTATGTTGGATTGTACAGCTTCTCAAATTTCCTGACTACAAGAGTATATGAGGAAGTTCTAGACAAATATGATATATGGGTCGCTCATTTCAAAGTAGAGGCGCCTTCATATTTCAAAGATTACGGTATGTGGCAGTACACCAGCGAAAGCTCTATAGATGGAATTAAAGGTCCTATTGACCGCGATCATTGCTACATTAATTATCCTTATATAATTTCTCCTGATACTTATGTTTTCGACGGATCTGAATCGGGTACAAGTAAATCGCTTTATCCTGTAAGTGTTAATAAGGGTGTTGCCTGCGGTATTGATGTTTCCTTATGGCAGGGCGAGATCGACTGGGAACAGGTCGGAAAGTCTGGTATAGATTATGCTATGATACGAGCTGGATACGGTGATCTTCCCACTCAGAGAGACAAATACTTCGACGACAACGTTGCGGGTGCTGAAATGGCAGGGCTTGATTACGGAGTTTATTGGTACAGTTATGCTGATTCACCGGAAGATGCAGTACAGGAAGCGGAAGCCTGTTATGAAGTAATAAAGGATTATCGTTTCTCTTACCCAGTATACTTCAATATTGAAGATACATGCTTTGCTGATCTCAGCATTCAGGAGTTGACGGATATAGTCAAGGCGTTTTGCTCTACTCTTGAAGCAAAGGGCTATTATGTGGGAATAAAGAGCTATGCTAATTTCCTGAATACCAGACTTGATAATTCAATCTATTCAAAATATGATGTCTGGGTATCACATTACGGAGTTTCAAAACCTGGGTTCAAGAAAAGCTTCAATATGTGGCAGTTCAGTAATGAAGCAAATGTAGATGGTGTCAACGGACCTGTAAACTGCAATTATGCTTATCTGGATTTCCCGAGCATAATGAAGGAAGCTCATCTTAACGGTTTTTGATATGAAATTGTATATGCATACCGTAAAAAACGGTATGCATATTTTATATAATAGGAGCGTATATGGTAGAATTTATAACTGGTCCCGCAGGAAGCGGCAAGACTACCCTTATGTTTGAACGTATTAGGGAGAGGTGTGCAGATGCAGAGCGTCTGTGCATCATTGTACCTGAACAGTTTTCACAAGACTTTGACAAAAATCTGTATTTTTGTCTTGGAGCAGAGAACTTCAATGAGCTTTTCTCGCTAAGCTTTACCGGACTGGCAAGACAGCTTTTTCAACTTTACGGCGATCCCGGAAGAAACGGTGATTATGCTGGAGATATGGCGAAAATAATACTTATATATCAAGCTATAGATAATGTATCTTCAGGTCCAGAAGCCTTAAGAAGCTTAGGTAAGCAAAGCAGATGTAACGGCTTTGCCGAGGAAATGCTTAAACTCATAAAGGATATAAAACGCTCTGGCGTAACCGCTGAAGAGCTGTTCAGCAAATCTCAGTTGCTTGACAGACGCCTTATGGACAAAACAAATGATGTTGCACATATTTATATAGAGTATCAGAAACTTATGAAGGAATATGGTTTCAAGGACGAACTCGATAACATCCGTGAGGCAGCAAAGGTCGCTGCATTGAACAGGTATTTTGAAGGAAAGACCGTATTTCTTGACGAATTTGATAGCTTCACTGCAGATCAGTTTGAAATGCTCAGAGTTATTATTTCCTCTGCCGAAAATGTTTTTATTACTCTTAGGACATCAGATGTTAATGCAGGAGAATATACTTTATTTGAAACAGTAAATGATACCTACAGGAAGATAACAGCTATATGTCGAGAGTTTGGCAAGAAAACGAATATACACATGTGCTGCGAGTGCTATCGTTTTCACTCTGTCGACCTTGAATATCTCAGCAGAAATGCTTTCAGCAACAATATACCAGATAAAGAAGAAGTTAGACCGACTAACAATATAAGGATATTTGAAGCAAGGGATATGTACAGTGAAGCAGAGTATGTATGCGCTTCCATTAAGCGTATGATATATGAGGACAGAGCTCTACGTTATCGTGATATTGCAATTATTTCAAATGATATCGCTGATTATTCCGGTGTACTCAAGGCTGCGTTCAAAAGATATGATATACCGTATTTCCTAAGCATTGAAAAGTCGGTTAGTCATACGGCTGTAATGGCATATTTTTCAGCGCTTATCGATATTTTAAGCAGTCGGAAGATACGCTCAGAACAGATATTCAGAATGCTAAAAAGCGGACTTCTGGATGTTTCGCTGACTGAGGTTTCACTGCTTGAAAATTATTGCTATAAATGGGACGTTGATGGTAATGTTTTGAGCGAAGAGTTTAAAGCTCCAGACAGCTGTCTTACTGTGATTGAAGAAGTTCGTAAGCGGGTGATCGTACCGGTCATAGAGCTAAAAAAACGTTTGAAACGGAGAATTACTGCTTCAAGAATATGTGCCCTGATATATGATCATCTGGTAGTATGTAAAGCAGAGAAAAATACTGCACGTCTTATGGAAGCTCTGATAAGGCAGGATAAAGATTATGAAGCGGCAGAGCTGAAAAGGCTGTGGGGATGCCTTATTGATATACTTGACAGCATAAATGATACGCTTGGAGAACTTGAATTGAGCTTCTCTGAGTTTTCAAGGCTTATCTGTTCAATGATCA
>NZ_JAGCFH010000329.1 GCF_017650195.1 Ruminococcus sp.
TGTACAAGGTTAGACGAGTCAAAATTGAAGCGAAGCTCCTGATTCTTAATACTTACCTTTGCGCCTGCCGGTACAGAACGTGTAATAAAAGCATTACCGCCTATAACTGCATTTTTACCAACAACTGTTTCACCGCCGAGTATAGAAGCACCGGAATATATAGTAACATTATCTTCAATAGTAGGATGTCGCTTTTTATTTCGCAGAGATTGTCCCCCTCTTGTGGAAAGTGCTCCAAGAGTTACGCCCTGATATACCTTGACATAGTCCCCTATCTCGGTAGTTTCACCAATAACGATACCTGTACCGTGGTCTATAAAAAAATACTTTCCAATAGTCGCTCCGGGGTGGATATCTATACCTGTCTTGCTGTGAGCATGTTCCGTCATTACACGAGGTATAAGCGGTACACCGAGCAAAAAAAGTTCATGAGCAAGCCTGTTTACAAGTATAGCATATAATCCGGGGTATGAATAGATAATCTCGTCTTTGTTATATGCAGCCGGATCTCCATCATAAGCAGCCTGAACATCGGTATCAATAAGAGCTCTTATTTTAGGAATACGTCCAAGGAAATCAAATGTTATCCGCTCTGCCGCTTTATTGACCTCATCCTCTTCAAGAGCTTCGTATTTTTTATCATATCTCAGAACTATGGTTATCTGTCTTATTAGCTTGAATATGACATCTTCAAGTATCATGGAAATATTGTTTCTCACTGTATATACTCTGTAGCTCTTATTACGGAAGTATCCAGGAAAAACTATCCGTCTTAAAGCCTCTATGATCTCAACAATATCCTCATTGTCAGGATGATCAAACGTTTTGACCTCATCAATCGTTCTGTTGTCTTCATAGTCAGCAAGAATATTCTTTGTAAGAGAATTTATATTATCTTCCAGTTTATGCATTTTCGTTCACCTCATATTTGATTCCGTTCCACAGCTTATCAACATTTATTATACAGCATTTCCGATATATAGTCAATATTTAATATGTGTTTAAACTATATATTGCGATATTCCTTGACATTACATCATTTTAGCGGTATATTTATTATATAATATATATCAGCGAGGAAGAATATGAATAATAATATTGATAGATCACTAACAGAAGAGTTCAGCAGATCAATTTGGTCAAAATTCCGAAAAGGTATTGAAGAGTATAGGCTGATAGAAAACGGCGACAGGCTTGCTGTCTGTATTTCAGGAGGAAAAGACTCTATGCTCATGGCAAAGTGTATTCAGAGACTGCAAAAATACGGCAATTTACACTTTGACACGAAATATATTATCATGGACCCAGGATACACAGCTGAAAACAGGAATAAAATAGTAAAAAACATAGAAACGCTCGATATTCCTGCCCAAATATATGACACACACATTTTTGAATCAGCTGCAAAAGAAAAGAATAATCCCTGTTTTCTGTGCGCAAGACTCAGAAGGGGCTGGCTTTACAAGACTGCACAAGAATCAGGTTGTAACAAAATAGCTCTCGGGCATCATTTTGATGATGTTATCGAAACTATCCTTATGGGTATGCTTTACGGCTCACAGGTACAAACAATGATGCCTAAGCTCCACAGTGAAAACTATGCTGTACAGCTTATACGTCCGCTATATCTTGTACGTGAGACGGACATCATTAAATGGGCAGAATATAATGGTCTGTCGTTTATCCAGTGTGCCTGTCAGACAACAAAGGATTCAGGAAACTCTAAACGTGCCGAAATCAAGCAGCTTTTATGCCAGCTTCGCATAACTAATCCGGCTGTAGATATGAATATTTTTCGTAGTGTTGAAAACGTGAACTTGCAGACGCTTATCTCCTATCACAGAGGCAAAAACTATCACCATTTCCTAGATGATTTCGATCAGGGGCTAAGTATCAAGGGAACAAACAAATCTAATTCAAGTAACATAAAGACTGATATATTCTAAATCATACCTAAATCGAAAAACAAGGATCTCTTTCACCTAATCCGTGAAAAAGATCCTTAATTTTATATATTATACATTGTAGATTATTTCCGAATATGCCGGTATCGGCCATTTTGCAGCAGGCATATTAAGCTCTATTTCATCGGCTATGCTTCTCATAATATCCATTTCGGCAAGTACTACGTCGTGGAAGAATTCAGCTTGTTTCTGTATTCCATCAACCTTGTTTGCTTCAGCAACACGTTCTTCAAGTCTTACAATAGAATCATAGAAGCGATCTGAAAGCTCGTTCAGCTTCTTGGCAATTTTTTCATCAGTCATGAATGTAAATCCAATCTGCTTCTTTGTAGCGATAGATTCGCAAAGAGACTGTACATATTCCATTGTAGCCGGAAGAAGCTGCTTCCTTGCCATTTCTATCATTGTACGAGCTTCAATACGTACTGTCTTTGAGTACTTTTCAAGGTGTATCTCAGTTCTTGCGGCCACCTCGTTCTGGTTATATATCTCAAATTTGCGGAATATACGCAGATTTTTTTCATCAGTATAGTGGGGCATACAGTCAACAGTCGAAGCATAATTGGGAAGCCCCCTTCTTTCTGCTTCTTTGACCCATTCTGCGGAATATCCGTCGCCGTTGAAGATAATCCTTCTGTGTTCCTTAATAACTGTCTTAAGGAGCTTTCTTACCTCAGCATCAAAGTTCTCCTTCCCCTTGAAGGGTTCAAGTATCTCTGTAAACTGGCTGAGTTCTTCGCACATGATCGTATTTAGAAGTACATTAGGGCAAGCAATATTATCGGAAGAACCTACCATTCTGAATTCAAAGCGGTTTCCAGTAAATGCAAAAGGCGATGTTCTGTTTCTGTCAGTAGAATCCTTAGGGAAAGAAGGAAGAGCGTCAACACCTATCTTGAAAGCACGGGTCTTTGTTTTATACTCTGCATCGTCCTCGATAGCCTGAAGAACTGCTTCAAGCTCCTCTCCGAGAAACATGGACACTATAGCCGGTGGTGCTTCGTCTGCACCAAGTCTGTGGTCATTTCCAGCAGAAGCAGCTGATAATCTCATAAGATCCGCATACTCGTCTACGCCCTTGATAAGAGCACAGAGTATAGTGAGAAACTGAAGGTTATCCATAGGAGTGTCGCCGGGGTCAAGCAGATTTTGTCCATCGTTTGTTGACATAGACCAGTTATTGTGCTTACCGGAACCGTTTACACCCTCAAAAGGCTTCTCGTGGAGCAGGCATACGAGCCCATGCTTGAGAGCAACTTTTTCCATAACCTCCATTGCCAGCTCATTCTGATCTGTTCCAAGGTTAGAGGTAGTGAATATAGGGGCCATTTCGTGCTGAGCAGGTGCTACCTCGTTGTGTTTTGTCTTTGAGTATATGCCAAGCTTCCAAAGTTCTTCATCAAGATCAGCCATATATGAGGCTATACGTGGACGAAGGTTTGCAAAATACTGATCGTCAAGATCCTGACCCTTTGGAGGCTTTGCTCCGAATAGCGTTCTTCCTGTTAGAATAAGGTCCTCACGCTGATCATACATTTTTTTATCTATAAGGAAGTATTCCTGTTCAGCGCCGACTGTAGAAGTAACTCTTGTTACCTTGTCATTGCCGAAAAGCTTAAGGAAACGTACAGCGGTTTTGCTGAGCGCCTGCATAGAACGAA
>NZ_JAGCFH010000330.1 GCF_017650195.1 Ruminococcus sp.
CAATGATTTTAAGATTTCAGACAGCGTTATAAAGTATCTGACTGACAAGAAAGTCCAGAAGCTCATTACGGATGAGCGTAGCAAAATAAGCAAATTTCAGTCTGAGCTAGATCTAGCAATACGCGAGGCTAGAAGAAACAGAACGCTCACAGAAGCAAAAGTAAGAGAGTTTGCAAATCAGCAGGCGGAGATTTCAAGAAGACAGTCTGAAATTGACAGAAACGTCTTCCGCAACAACAATTCACCTGCAATTAAAGAGAGATATGAAAATATTTCCAAAAAGGCAGAGTTGGGCTTGAATATTGCGCTGATTGCATATTCCAGATTTGCACAGTTCACAGAGCTGGTTAAATATTCCCAGCAGCTTGCTGCATTTGAACAGTACAGAGAGTTCCTTACTGAGTTGACAAAGTGTTATGATGATTATTCCGCTGAAGCAGCACGGCAGATTATTAAAGATCTCAACTCCAAGGAACGTTCAAATTATTGGGGACGCGGTAGCTATGAATTTCTCATGGGCACACTGAGCGATGCAACGGATCTTGGAATTGATGTTCTAATCGACAAATTCGGCGGAGAAGTGACAGCAATACTTCAGATTGTTAAGTTAGTTATAAGTGCTGTTGCAGGTCAGAATCTCTCTTATGAACGTGAAAACCTCATCAGTGCGGATCTTTCGACACAAATCACGGTCTTGGCTTCTGATAAGATTCAGTTGATTTGCGGACAATCTAAGAAACTCGGCGACGGAAAACGTTATTATGTCGCATCTGGAGTAGAGAATTGCGTGAATGTAAGTCAGTATATGATCTACTATGTTGTGACAAGACAGTTCGGTGAAGAAAAGTATGTAGAACTTAGCGAAGACAGATCTGGTATCGTTGGCCTCTTTGGCTATAATACGCTTGTTCATAAATATGGTAAGTCTTCTGTTGACAATGCAAAGTCCAATGCCAAATCTCTGCGCGATATGGCTACAAAATACAATAGGATATTCAGAGAATCATGAAAAAAATCATTCTTTTAACTATCACTGCTGCTGTTGCATTAACAGCAGCAGGCTGTGGTCAGGATCCACATGATGGAACTGATTATTCCGATACTTCTGCTTCGGCACAGTATACAGAAATAACAGCCACAGAAACAATAACCACAAAATCATCAGTTACAGAGGCATCAGCAGATGATTATTATCTCGAAGCTACATGGCAGGTTGCCTCTGTTATAAGGATCGAGGCAAGCTCGTACTTCACAGAAGATATCTCTCATCCCCAAATTCTGCATGACATTGTGTGCGAAGATGGCGGATTCGGAAGTCATTTGATTGAAACACATCCGGCACTCAAGGGCATGGAGTATATAGTTGAATTTGATGACGGAGATGCACCTTATAATTCTTTTTGTATACAAACACATACGGAACCTGTAACTATCGGATGCAGCGGAACTTATAAAAAGCTCAGCGATTGGGGTTTTGAAACATGGGATGATGTTCTGAAATATTTTAATCTGAGCACTCTTTGAGAATGCGTCCACATCATTGAAATGGAGAGATACCATGAAGAAGAACGGGTATATAGTCATTAATAATCCGTTGGGCGGTTATGATTTCAGCCTTACTAAATGTCACGCAGCAGAGATTGGGGTATACGGGATCGGATTCATCATCTTCATACTGCTCTGCACATTGTTAGTCGGCTCTGCTGAGGACGGCAACGGCTGTAGTGAACTTTGTGAAAACATTTATATTCCGCTGGTCTGTTCAATCCCTTTGTTTATCCTCGGTCTAAGCATGACTTTTAGGATCAGGCGGGTAAAAAAAATCATGGCTAACGGAAAAAAGACAGATGGTGAAGTAATTTCTTATCGTAGAATACACGTGACTCATGGCAAAAAAAAGTCGTTTGATCCATCAATCCAATTATACCATCCTGAATGTCCGATTTCATGATAACGGCGATCATGAATGTGCCGTAGGAATTGGTCGTAAGTTACCAGAAAAAGTACTTGCTTCTCCTTGCTGTATAGTGTATATATTTAATGATAATGTATTTGTTACTGGTTTCGTCCTGAGAAAAAAAGGAGATCCTCAAATTGCTTTTGAGCTGAAAGAATAATCGTTCAATAATTTACGACATATATATATAGCGTAAAATAAAAAAGTATTTTATATCATCTAATATTGCAAATGTGATTAATGTGCCATAAACCATAGCTCACTGGAGTAATCGACAACCGTCATACACAAATCATATTTGAAGTCGTAGAACATATAAAGAACATAATAAAAAAGGCGATGATAAAAACATCGCCTTTAGTCCTATTCGGTTTGATTTTCTTTTCTTTGATAAGGAAATCTTACGTTGCAGGGTGTCCCCTCTCAAAAAACAGTCCACTGGACTGTTTTTTGATTCAACCCTTGCGATGCGCCTGTCGAATTCGGGGCGCTGCCCCGAGCCCTGCCAGAGGCGCTGCCTCTGGACTCTGCCAAAGGAACACAGTACCTTTGGAATCCCTTTCATACGTTCAGCCGCTTTTTTCAGAAAGGTTAGAAAATGGATCACTTCAAGCTATGTTCAAACTACGCTCCTGCCGGCGACCAGCCGCAGGCTATCGACAAACTTGTAAACGGTATAAATTCGGGCAAAAAGGAGCAGATACTCCTCGGTGTTACAGGTTCAGGAAAGACCTTCACCATGGCGAATGTCATCGCCCGTGTCAACAAGCCCACTCTCGTTCTTGCTCACAACAAGATACTTGCGGCACAGCTCTGCTCGGAGTTCCGCGAATTCTTCCCCGAAAATGCTGTGGAGTACTTCGTTTCATACTACGACTACTACCAGCCCGAAGCCTACGTGCCAAGCACTGACAGCTACATCGAAAAGGACTCCTCCATAAATGACGAGATAGACAAGCTTCGCCACTCGGCAACTACTGCTCTTGCTGAGCGCCGCGACGTTATCATCGTTGCCAGTGTGTCCTGCATATACTCCCTCGGAAGCCCAGAGGAGTACCGCTCGATGTGCGTATCAATACGTCAGGGGGCTGAAAAGCCGAGAGACCAGCTTATCTCGGAGCTTGTAAAGATACGCTACGAGCGGAACGATGTTGCCTTCGAGCGCAACAGGTTCAGGGTACGGGGCGACGTTGTGGAGATATTCCCGGCAATGTCTACGGATACTGCTATCCGTGTGGAGTACTTCGGTGACGAGATAGACAGGATATCGGAGGTCAACGCTATAACGGGCACGGTGCAGGCTGTAGTCTCTCATGCGGCTATATTTCCTGCCTCTCACTATGTTGTGGGCGACGACAAGCTTGAATCGGCAATCAATGAGATAGACAGGGAACTTGCGGAGCGTATAGACTATTTTCAGAAGAACAACAAGCTCATAGAGGCTCAGCGTATAGAGCAACGCACTCACTACGACATGGAAATGCTGAAAGAAGTTGGCTATTGCAGCGGTGTAGAGAATTATTCCCGTATTCTTGCTGGACGTCCAGCAGGAAGCACTCCTCTTACCCTTATGGACCATTTCCCGAGTGACTTTCTCCTCATAGTGGACGAGAGCCATGTGACACTGCCGCAGGTAAGGGCTATGTATGCGGGCGACCGAGCAAGAAAGACCACTCTTGTGGAATACGGCTTCCGCCTGCCAAGTGCTATGGATAACAGACCGCTGAACTTCGACGAGTTCAATGCACATATCAATCAGGCTATATACGTCAGTGCAACTCCCGGACAGATAGAGCGCGAAAAGACAGATATCATAGTGGAGCAGGTGATACGTCCTACAGGACTTGTTGACCCGGAGATAATTGTTAAGCCCACCAACGGACAGGTAGACGATCTTCTTTCTGAGATAAACGAGCGAGTTGAGCGTCATGAGCGCGTGCTTGTAACTACTCTTACAAAGAAAATGGCTGAGGATCTTACCTCCTACTATGAAAAACTGGGAGTTAAGGTGCGCTATCTTCACCATGATATCGACACTATTGAGCGTATGGAGATAATCAAGGATCTCCGTGAAGGCGTTTTTGATGTGCTTGTGGGTATCAACCTTCTCCGAGAGGGACTGGATATACCTGAAGTGAGCCTTATCGCAATACTTGACGCTGACAAGGAAGGATTTCTGAGAAGCGAGACCTCATTGATACAGACGATCGGACGAGCTGCAAGAAATGCCGGCGGACAGGTAATAATGTATGCCGACTGCGTTACGGGTTCAATGGAGAGGGCAATAAACGAGACGGAACGCCGTCGTACATTACAGATGAAGTTCAATGAGGAGCACGGCATAGTTCCCAAGACTATAATCAAGGACGTCCGCGATGTACTGGAGATAACATCAAAGACTAAGGTGGAGGAGAAGACCAAAAAGAAGAAGCTCTCAGCTGCGGAAAAGCAGCGAATGATAGACAAGCTAACTGTGGAGATGAAGAACGCGGCGAAGCTGCTTGAGTTTGAACATGCCGCCTATCTCCGCGACAAGATAAAGGAGCTTCAGGAGAGCTGATACAGTATATTTATGCATTTAACAATAATGAGAATAAAATGAGATTTTATGCATAAATGCTTATAAAACGCGCAAAAGCTCTTGACATTTCAGTGTTGAAATGTTACAATATACTCAACTATAAGTGCATCGGATATGTGCACTATGAGAGGGGAAATAAATAATGAAAAAAATTGCACGCACAGCAGCGGCTTTAGCTTCTGCTGCGGTACTGACCTTTACCGGCACAGCTCCGGACTTCGGTCATACAAAAATGACGGCAAAGGCTGTTGACACAAATAACGACGACTGGCTCCACGCAGAGGGCAGCCGTCTATACGATATGAACGGCAACGAGGTGTGGCTCACCGGAGCCAACTGGTTCGGTCTGAACTGTATCGAGGGCGCTCCTCATTATCTTTGGAGCGGCGACTGCGACGACCTTGTAAGAGAGGTGGCAGACAGGGGAATAAACGTTATAAGATTCCCGATATCATCCGAGCTCCTCGTATCATGGATGAAGGGCGAGCCTCCGCAGCTCTCAGGCGGCGGAATGCAGGCAAGCTACAATCCTCCCGAGGATATGGATGACGGAAACGGCGGTATCATAAAAGCAGGCACCTATGGAAATATCAACAAGGAATTTGTTGAGGCTGACGGAAAGACACTGATAGATACGGAGAGGTCATTCGATATAATCCTCGGTAAGCTGAAAAAATACGGTATCAAGGCCTTCATTGACGTTCACAGTCCTCATACCGACAATTCCGGACATAACTACAATCTCTGGTATGGCAAGGCTGGAATAACCACAGACCTGTGGATAGAATCGCTGGTATGGCTGGCAAACAAGTACAAGGATGATGATACACTCATCGCCTACGATCTCAAGAACGAGCCTCACGGAAAGGGTCCAGAAGGTGAAGCGGCTGCAAAGTGGGACGGCTCCAAAGACGAGAATAACTGGGCTTATGCGGCTACAAGGTGCGCAGAGGCTATACTCGACGTAAACCCCCATGCTCTTATTCTTGTGGAGGGCGTTGAGCAGTCTCTCAGCGGAGCTCAGGCTGGCGACTACTGGGGTATGCCTGACAGAAAGACAAATTCACCATATATCGGTGCATGGTGGGGAGGAAACTTCCGCGGTGCAAGGGATAATCCCATAAAGCCGAAGCAGGGAACCTCACAGATAGTATACTCGCCTCATGATTACGGTCCGTCAGTATATGACCAGACATGGTTCGCAAAGGACTTCACGGAGAAAACGCTCCTTGACGACTACTGGTACGATACGTGGGCATATATCAATGCCGAGGATATTGCTCCCGAGCTTATCGGAGAGTGGGGCGGTCACATGGATGGTGGAAAGAATCAGAAGTGGATGACGCTTCTCCGCGATTATATGATAAATCACCATATCAACCACACCTTCTGGTGCCTGAATACCAATTCCGGCGATACCGGCGGTCTGTGGAAGAGCTTCTCATACTCTATCAACGATGTCTCGGATACGAGCAATGGTACAACTATAATATGGGAAGAGGACAAGTACGCGCTGCTTGAAAAGGCTCTCTGGCAGACACAGAAGAGCGGAAAGTATATCGGTCTCGATCATCAGATACCTCTGGGCAAGAACGGTATATCACTGAACGATTTCTATTCATCCTACGCTGCTTCTGAGGGAAGCAATCTTGACGGAGGTAAGACATCCAGCGGCAAGCCGGTGGACGCTGACAAGACCTCGGCTACCACCACAACAAAGTCGGAGCCAACTACCACAACAACTACTACATCAAAGACGACTACTACTTCAACAACTACAGTAACAACTGTGTCCGATGTCAGTAATCGTAATTTCGGAGATTCTAACTGCGACGGTACAGTGGATATGGGAGACGCTGTACTCATAATGCAGGCGCTTGCAAATCCTAATAAATACGGACTCAAAGGCACTGACTCAAAGCATATAACAGAAGAGGGAGCTGCAAATGCAGACGTAGAGGGTGGAAACGGCCTTTCAAACAACGACGCTCAGGCCATACAGCTGTACCTCCTCGGAAAGTATACTAAGCTTCCTGTGGAATAAGCATTTGACCGCAGGGCAAAGGATGCTTTGCGGTAAAATAAATAAAAAAATGAGAGGGAAAAAATTATGAAAAAGCTTTTACGCTCAATGACAGCTATTGCTGCATCGGCGGCGTTGACCTTCACGGGTGCCGCCCACACGCCGTATCTCGTAAACGATATCGTAGGAACGGTACATGCTGCAGATGACGGCAACGATGACTGGATTCATGCGAAGGGAAGCCGTCTTTATGATATGAACGGCAATGAGGTATGGATCACCGGAGCAAACTGGTTTGGTTTCAACTGCTCGGAGAACTGTGCTCACGGTCTCTATGCAAGAGATGTGGACGATATGCTCCAGACTATCGCAGACCATGGTATCAATACCCTTCGTCTGCCGATATCCTCAGAGCTCCTCGTTTCATGGATGAACGGCAAGCCCGATGCTGTAAGCTCAGTACAGGCAAGCTACAATCCTCCCGAGGACGTAGTGGGCGAGGACGGTACTATCACTCCCGCAGGAAAGTACGGCGATATCAACAGGGACTTCGTTGAGTCTGACGGAAAGACCCTGAAGAACTCCATGGAAATCTTCGATATCATCATGCAGAAGTGCAAGAAGTACGGTATCAAGGCGTTTATCGACGTTCACAGCCCCGACGCCAACAACTCCGGTCACAACTATGAGCTGTGGTACGGCAAGGCTGGCATAACTACCGATGTATGGATAAAGTCACTTACATGGATAGCTGAGAAGTACGCAAACGATGATACTCTCATCGGCTATGACCTTAAGAACGAGCCTCACGGCAAGCGCGGATATACGGGAAATACCTGCCCATCCGACATTGCAAAGTGGGACGGCTCCACAGACGAGAACAACTGGGCTTACGCAGCCAAGAAGTGCGCAGACTCGATACTTAAAGTTAACCCCAACGCTCTTATCTTCATTGAGGGTGTTGAACAGTACCCCAAGACGGAGGAGGGCAATACCTACGATACTCCGGATATATGGGACGCTCCGGCTGACAAGTCGCCGTGGCACGGCGCATGGTGGGGCGGAAACCTCCGCGGTGTAAGAGATTACCCTGTAGTTCCAGAGAGCGGCACAAGTCAGATAGTATACTCTCCTCATGACTACGGTCCGTCAGTATACGCGCAGACATGGTTCGACAAGAACTTCACTACCGAGACCCTTCTTGAGGATTATTGGTACGATACATGGGCATACATTAATGCTGAGGATATAGCTCCTCTCCTCATAGGCGAGTGGGGCGGTCACATGGACGGCGGAAAGAACCAGAAGTGGATGGAGCTTCTTCGCGACTACATGATAGACCATCACATCAGCCATACTTTCTGGTGCATCAACCCCAACTCAGGTGATACAGGCGGACTTCTCGATCCTACCTTTATGAACTGGGATACCGCCAAGTACAATCTCTTTGAGAAGTCTCTCTGGCAGACAGACGCAGGTAAATATATTGGTCTAGACCATCAGACAGCTCTCGGAAAGAACGGTCTATCACTGAATGAGTTCTATTCGTCCGGCGCTAAGAGCAACCTTGACGGCGGCAAGTCAGGCGGCGGAACTCCTGTTGTAGTTGAAAAGACCAATACCACAAAGCCTACTACTACAACAACTACAAGCACAACTACCTCTACCACAACAGTAACAACAACTGCTCCCGTAGAGACTGTAAAGTGCGAGCACTGCGGCAAGGAGATACCCAAATCAGAGGCTATCTACGGACCTCTTGGTTTCCCTGTATGTAAAGAATGCTACGATAACGGCGTTTACATTGGCACAACTACTCCTCCGCCAACTACAGCTACAACTACCACTACAGTAACAACAACTCCCCCTGATCAGAATTCCACAATAACTACCACAGCAACAACTACAAAGGAAGAAATAACTCCGACTACTCATGAGATGTTCAATTTCAAAGAGGTACTCACATACCCCACAAAGACTGTTTATGAACAGGGCGAATCACTCGATTTGTCAGGTCTTTTATTTACCGGTACATTACAGCCGAATGGAGGCAAAACTTGTAATTATGATGAAAAAGAGCTGAACTATGATTCAGGCTTCAAAAAAGGTGAAATAACCATAACCGACGGCAGTGGAAACAGTGTTCTTGACAGTGAGTTCAATAAGCTGCCCGCAGGTGAGTACACTGTAAAGATAACGGGTACTGCCGGTTCTTACTATGGTTATGATCTTTGCTTCGGTGTCGATATTTCTTATGATATAACTATCAAGGGAGGTTCAACGGATACCAATACGTCTGAGAAATTGGTATGGGGCGACGCTAACTGCGACGGTGGTATTGATATGGCAGACGCTGTTCTCATCATGCAGAGCCTTGCTAATCCAAATAAGTATGGCACATCCGGAACTGACTCCAAGCATATCACAAGCAAGGGCGCGGAGCAGGCTGACGTTGATACAAGTACTAAGGGAATTACATCAAACGATGCTCTCCAGATACAGTTATTCCTGCTCGGAAAGATCAAGAACCTTGATCCCAACGCTTAAAACAATTTAACGGCACGGTTTTAGGTGCCTCTCTTAACGGAAAAAGTGAATTACCGAGCCTGAAAGTACAGGCTCGGTAATTTTATACCGCTATTCTGCTGGAGGGGGTCTTACCGTGCCGTTTTAGTGTTCCAGAAAAAGATACTTTCTATAATAGGGACTGAACGGACACTTCTTAAGCGGAAAACATTGAATATTGAAAAAGAGACATCTCGGGCGAGATTTCTGAGTGCTCGAAACATTTATATTCATCATCAGCCATCTATCTGTCTCGACAGAAACTGCGCAGCTGCGTTTATGAGGCTTTTGTGAATGTCTGCTGCCTCACTTGTTTTTTCACTCGTTAGAAAAATCACTGCTCCCGAAATATCGCCGGCGGTGATTATCGGAACAGCGGCAATCGCGGTCCTATCTACACCTTCGGCAGGGAAGAAGCTGTTGGTACTTCCGTCGGGACAAAAGAACTGTCCACGGTTTTCCATAAGCTCTTCGAGCTGGCCAGTGATGCGTCTTTCGGAAAATTCTCTACGCGTAACGCCTGCGGTGGCTACAATGTGGTCCTTGTCTGATATCAGTACGGGACATCCCGATATCTTATGCATTATATCTGCTACGTATCCGGCGTTTTCGCTCATCTCGCTGATAGCGGAATACTTTTTGAATATTACCTCGCCTTCGCTGTTGGTATATATTTCCAGTGGATCTCCTTCACGGATGCGCATGGTCCTGCGTATTTCCTTTGGTATTACTACGCGACCGAGGTCGTCGATACGTCTGACAATACCTGTTGCTTTCATAATAAAACCTCCAAAAATCAAAATGATTTTGTGAGGTTAGTATTTCCACATTAATTTTGATTATACATTGACGATTATTAATAAATTAGAACATAAAAACGAAATATATAATCTCATAATGTAATAAACCAATTTAGTAATAAAAAAATTTAAAATTTATTTTGTATTAAATATTGCTATAATAATATTTATATGTTATAATATACCTATATTGAATGAATACATATAATATTTTGGTGTAAATAGCCAAATTCTGCGTTCTGTTAAAAAAGCAAAGGGGAATAGATATGCAGACTGTTATTGATTTTTTGAAAGTATACCAATTAAATATAATGTTCACGTTAATATGCATATGCGGTATGCTGGCGATTTTTGTTTTGATTACTAAAACGTTGAGACCGTCACGTAGATTGATATTACTGTCATTGGAGCTTTCGGCTATGTTCTTACTCTTGTTTGACAGAAAAGCATATAATTTCCATGGGGATACAAGTGATGTAGGATTCTGGATGGTCAGGATAAGCAATTTTATGGTATTTGCGCTGACTCTTGCTATAATCTTTTTCTTCACTTTATACCTTATGGATCTTATGATTCATGATAGCGGTTTTGAAAAAGCGCCACTGCGATTAAAGCTTTCATGCGTTATGTGTGGACTGGCATTTATAATGCTTATAATATCCCAATTTACAGGCTTATATTACACCTTCGATGAGATGAATTCTTATAAGCGTACAGAAGGTTTTATAATATGCTACATGTTTCCGTTGATAGTACTGGTGCTTGATATGTCGGTGATTATAGAAAACTTAAAACGTTTCGGTAAAATCATACGTATATCGCTGTTGCTGTTTACAATCACACCGTTAATAGCTTCTATTTTACAAATCTTTACATATGGAATCTCTTTGACGAATATCACTCTTGTTGGACTTGCTGTACTTCTTTATATCTTTTCTCTGATTGATATGAATAAAATGATTGAACGCGCCAATAAGTTAGAATTGGAAACTATACGTCAGGAGCAGAAGAATATGCATATACTGTTTGAACAAACAGCAACTGCTCTTGCAAATGCTATAGATGCGAAGGATAAGTATACACACGGTCACTCACGCCGAGTTGCAAAATATTCAGTAAAAATTGCAAGAAGTTCAGGCATGAAAGAAAAGGAATGTGAAGATATATACTTTGCAGCACTTCTGCATGATGTTGGAAAAATCGGCATAAAGGACAGTATAATCAACAAAGAAGGAAAACTCACAGATGAGGAATATGACGTGATAAAGACACATCCGGTGATTGGAATGCAGATACTTTCAAGTATCAGCCAATCGCCTTATCTTAGTATAGGTGCCCACTATCATCATGAGCGTTATGATGGACGTGGATATCCTGATGGACTCAAAGGTGAGGATATCCCAGATATTGCTCGTATTATTGCTATTGCAGACGCTTATGATGCTATGACTTCAAAACGAAGCTACCGTGATCCTATTCCTCAGCAGCTTGTTCGTGAGGAATTTGTAAAAGGTTTGGGAACGCAATTTGATCCTAATTATGGAAGAATAATGCTTCATCTTATTGACCTTGATTCTGAGTATATTATGAAAGAGAGCGAGGATGCCTCTGAAGGAGAGACAATAGGAACAATGTTATGTGGCCCGTATCGTACTACACGTTCAGACGGTATCCTACTAAACAATGGCATTGTCCATATTCACTTTACCAGTCGGATGACTGATGAACGCAACGAGGAAAACATACCAAGCTTTGTTCTTTTTGATTCATTGGACGAAAGAATACATGATAGTGAACGCAAGCGCAGAGATCTTTTATATCACGAATACGCTACTATACACGCTGACGGCGTTGTTGAGCAGGCTGGAGTCAGAAATATTAGTATAAAGACCAATGAGACCGCTGGTGCGGGAGCAGAAAAAAAGGCAATGATACGTGGCGAAAAGGTTGACTTCGATATAGAGGCTATGCGGTATAAAGATCATGCGCTGATCAGAATATCGAATTGTTTTCGTTCTCATGAGATAATAATAGCTTTGCCTGACAGTACAAGATATTGTTACCTGTCTCTTACGGGCAAATATTGTATTATTGATGACGTTGAAGTGACAAAGACGGGAGAAATAATCGGGGACGGTTATATTCCGCGCATAGCAAAAGAGATAACTTACATTGATGTACCGCAGGGGGATATTCCCAATGTACAGGTAGACGGCTGGCGCTCAGAATCATCAGAAGGCATCGAAATAACTGATGGAATGCGTATTTCATTCCATTCCGTGAGTCTGCCAACAGCAAGACTGGTTTGGCATTGTCCCTTTGTTGTAATCTATACATCGTCCGACGGGCAGGTAAACGGCAATGATTATCGTGAGATTACGTTAGTTCGCCTTGACGGAGAAGGCTGGGAGGAAGATGATCACGCCGATAATTATGTTTTGGTCAATAAGCTTGACAGCTTCAAAGATTGGAACGCCTTCAAGGAACAGAACAAGGCTGGTCAGGACTGCGAGATGTTGTTCCGCATGAAGAAAGGACAGATAACTATATCAACTGAATTCAGTGGGCTTTCAATACACTCTGTTACTTCAATTACCGACGAAGTACAGAAGTTGTTTGCAGCTCTTACTGGTGATCAGTGTGCAATTACTAATATTCATATCAAGAGATAATTTATATTGAGTCTATTGATTTTATATTATTAAGAAAGCTGATAAATATATTATTGTTTGTCTATCATTAGTATTTCCCCATTGACTTTGGTTTTGATTAAGTGCTTTTGTGTTTATGATATCTCATTATGAAAGTTTTGGGCAATTCGTATGTTGTAATGTTCGTTGATTATATGCAAAAAAATGGGCATAAAGGAGTCAGTACTTCTTTATGCCCGTTCCGGTCAAGATTAAATCTTAACACAGTTTGCTATTTTATACTTATTCTCATAGGAGCGCTTTTATGATACCCGACGTAAATACAACTATCACCAATATATAGCAGCCGAGCCTGAACCATGTCAGATACTGGGGGATCTCATTATGCATTTTCTTGGCAAGCACGCCTGAAAGAAGCATTATAAATAGAACAGGAGATACTGTGCTGGCAAGAGAAAATACTGCGCCTAGTATCGCTGCAAAAGCTACAGGCAGCGTTGCTGCGTAGCCGGTTATCAGTATAAGTGGAGCACAGGGGGAGATACCGTAACTGAATCCCATGCCTATCAAAGCTGCATGATGCGTTTTTCCTTCGTCAAGTTCCTCGTTATCGTTTTTGCATCCCTTGCAGGTTTTGCAACTATTCTTACCAGTTCTTTCTCTTATCCAGCATATAAGTAACCATACTCCCATAGCGAGCATAACTGCGTCAACTATTAATGCAGCCTTTATACCGAATATGCGTCCGGAGTCGTCTATAATGCTGCTGCCGATAATTGATGCCGTACAGCAAAGCAGTATGACTGCAAGGAATTTGCCGAAAAAGAAATCTATAAATGCTCTGACTGATTGTCTGATATTCTTTGTATGTGTAGTGAGATAGCCGTAAAGTGCCGCGCTTATCCCGGAGCCACAGCAGGTACCGCAGCCCATTCCTACAGAAGCAGCTGCAGTCATGCTTTCAAGAAGTAATGAAAAGCCCATTGTTTTATCCTCTTTCGCTGGCAATGATAGCTGCACCTATCGCGCCGTTGAACTGCGGATATGCCGCAACATACACATCTCTCATAAGCTCCTCCTCGAAGGCTTTGTGGAGCCCTATATTCAGAGAACCGCCGCCTGTCATGAGTATATCACCGTCCTTTTCGGACTTCTTCATCATCTTAACGATACGTCTTGCCATAGAGATATGCATACCTGCAAGTATGTCTCTTCTGTCGTACTTTCTTGCCACAAGTGAGATGACCTCTGACTGTGCAAAAACTACGCAGGTGCTGTTGATATCGCAGGGATTTGTCGCTTCCAGTGAAAGGGGGCCAACGTTATCAATAGTAGTTTCAAGTATCTGTGCTATTACCTCCATGAACTTGCCAGTTCCTGCGGCGCACTTGTCATTCATGCTGAAATTCTTGACAGCATATTTGCTGTCAAGATATATTATCTTGGAGTCCTGACCGCCTATGTCTATTATCATGCCTGGGCGGTATTCTTTTGGCGCAGTGAGGCGAACACCGTAGGCATGAGCGGTTATCTCGGATATATCATCGTCTGCCACCTCAAGCACCTTTCTGCTGTAACCTGTAGCCATTATATAGCCTATATCCGACGGCGATATGCCATTGTTTTCGCAAAGCTCTTTGGTGAGCCTTCGAGCTGTGCCGTCATTGTCTATTCCCGTATTGCGGACCATGGTATCTATGACCTCTCCGTTGCCTATAAGAGCGGCTTTAAGATAGGTGGAACCGCCGTCAAGTCCTATATAGTATTTGCCCATTTTCTTTTCTCCTTACAGCTCCCTGCGTACTTCGCTGCGCTTTTCCGGAGCCTGTCCCAGCTTTATGAGCTCTATGAAGGCTTCTATCCTTATGCGCAGCTGCTCCACGTCCTCTTCGTTGTAGTCGCTTTCAAGGCGTATAACAGGTATATCGAGCTTTCCAAGCTCCTCCTCTATACGCTTGTACTCAAAATCGTATACAAGGCAGCCGCGGAGAACGTGATAGATGACTCCCTGTATCTGATTTTCCTTTATAAGCTGTTTCAGACGGTATATCCGCTGAGTATTGTCGGCAAATGTGGGACATGGGCAGGGACGGAGCGAACGGTTCGCCAGAGCCCTTATCATGCCGTCAAAGCTGTTGTCCGTGATTACCGGAGGGTCCCACATACCCCGCTCGCCCATGCAGGTCTCGTCACCTGCGACTATACCGCCCATTTCCTCTATGAGCAGTGGTATCTTCACGTTCGGGAACACTATCGGCGAGCCCGTCAGCAATATCCTCGGCAGCTTTTTTGTCGTTACGGTCTCTCTCTTCTGAGTGCGTAGCCTCAGTGAATCATTTACGATATGGAGAGCGTCTGCCCATGTATCCGCAGGTAGATATGCCGCTGCGTTCATTATCGTCATAGCGTGCGTGCCCCTGATAAGATATGGGGTCTGCTTTTTCAGCTGTATGAACTCGGCCAGCTCGTACTGAGCGCGTCCGACTTTATAGAAGGCGTTTGCCAGCGACTCATAGGTAATCCTTCTGCCGGTGACGGCTTCGAGCCTTGCTGCCAGATCATAGAGCTGTCTGACGAACTCGTCTATCTCGTCGTCGCCCTTTTCGGTAGGGACGTGCATGGTCATGACGTCGCAGTAGTCGCCGAGCATACCTGCTATCTTCTTTTTGCAGTCGCAGGTAACGGGTACTATCATCATGGAGCAGTCTTCATATACCGGCATGAGCCCTGTGTGCTTAAAGCCTGCAACTGCCTTTACAAGGGGACAGGCGTCACGGGGAGCTATATCGTCGCCTATAAAAAAGGCTGTGTAGTTTCCGCTGCATAGCTTTACCGGCATAGCTCCTGCTGCGTAGATAAGTTCCTGTGGCACCATGACGCAGTATGTGCCTATAGTCTTTTGTCCACTAGGTACGCTTACGCCCTTCATTTCAACGTATATACGCTCAAGTGCGTCAAGGAACACATCCATTCCCTCCGGCGCACCGGAAAGCTCCTCTATGCGGCGGAGGTATTTCGCAGAGGTCTGCGTTTCCTTATTTATGAAGCGCTTGTCCTGACGCGCCTTACGCTCCTGATCTCTTGACATTGTTATCATTGCATTATCCTCGTTTTCTGTCCGGAGCGTAGCCCGACATCACATTCTTCCTCGACGCAGTGTAAATCTTTCTGCCTGCGCAGGTAAGGGACAGCGCATTGTCCTCGGGACAGCATCTTATGCATTCTCCGCACATTATGCAGCTTGCTTCTGTCACATCGTTCTTTTCTCTCTCGGTGTATATGGTCTTTATACCCATGGGACAGGCTTCATAGCAGGCGCCGCATTCGGTACACGCCTGACAGTCCTTGCGTATGCGGAACAGCGAAACCTTATGGAATAGTCCCACTATATATCCCAGAGGACATATATTGCAGAACAGTCTGCGCTTGAAAAATCCGCCTATAAGTACAAATATCATAAGGAAGCCGCTGACATAGAGACTTACTCCTATTCCTGCGAGTATAGGAGATACTGTAATGGCAGGACAGAAATTGCAGAAGTTGCCGCCTATGAAGCCAATGCCGAAAAACATCAGCACCATGAACCATTTTATCGGAACGAAGGCAGAGTATATTTTTTCGTTCGGGGATATGCCCCTGACTTTAGTCTTTTTTCTGAGCTTGTCCATGACGTCCTGTATAAGTCCCATAGGACACAGAAAGCCGCACATCACACGTCCGAGCAGCACTATGAATAACATGGTGCTAAGATAAAAGATGATGATGTTTTTCAAAGGAAGTTCTTCGAAAAGGTCCTTGGGGTGTGAAAGAAAGTAGCAGCTCGATTCGGTCATCTGCACATTGTTTGCAGGGCAGGAAAAGACTGGCAGGCTTATATTTGTTGATCTGAGTCCGAAAAGCAGTCCTCCCCATATCATCATGAAAGAGAATACTATCATTATCGCCCAGCGTAATATCATAAATAGAGCAGGCTTTTGCTTTGGGGCGTTTCCATGACCTCTGTTGCTGTAACTGTAAGCGTTATTTCCACTTTTTTTCATAAGCGCATTTCTTATATAAACTGTCAGAATGATACCCAGTGCAGAGATAACGGCAATGATGAAAAGCGGCAGGAGAGTCTTTATATATTCTATAGAGAATATCTTTTTTAGACTTGTTGCATAGCTTTCCGGTCCGAATTTATAAAACGGCAGATACAGTGCAAAATATGCCAGTGCAAAAAAAGCAATACAAATAACAGCTGTTGCTGCAATGCGTTTCCTTGATCTCATTTCGCTTTTCGCACCTCTTTGTAACGGTTCTGGGTGAGCATCTCGGAAAATGCTTCAAGACGTATCCTGAGCTGTTCGACGTCCTGATACTGATAGTCCGTTTCTAGACGGAACACGGGGATATCATACTTTGCAAAAAGCTCTTCAAAGCGTTCAAGCTCGAAGTCGTACTCTATCTGTCCTTTTAGTACGTGGTATACTACGCCCTCGATATCTCTTTTCTGCACAAGTCGTGAGATATGTCCGAAGAGAGCTTCGTTCCTTACGAAAGCCGATGAAGCGTCCTTGTTATACCATGCAGAAGCGATATTCCTTATCATGCGCTCGCAACTGCCATTAAGGCAGTTTTTTTCATGTATGAGTTCCTGTTTTAGTACCGAACAGTCTATAGTATCGAGCAGGGTGAGACCAACGTCGTGTATCAGGAAGGGTATCTTGTAATTTGGAAATATCACTGGAGAACCCATGATGATAACATTAGGTCTGTTATGTCCTGCATGAACATAACGCCTTGACATTTCCACTAATCTTTCAGTGAGTTCCTGTACGTGATACGTCCATTCGTCAAGGTTGAAGGTGCGGTAATAGCTGTCCTGTACGAGAAGACGTGCAGCATCTGAGATTATATCGGGGCGCTCCCGTGAGACGTTCATGAAAGCGGTCAGGGCACAGCGAGCCCTTGACGCTCTTAAGGCTGCTGATATCACGGAATCCTTTGTTATACGTCTTTTTGTATGAGCGGATACAGCTTCTGCCATATCCAGCATTTGACGCTGCCATTTTTCTTCCGCTTTATTGTCGCTGCGGTCCGGCGGAACATCTGCTAGACAGAGCCGGCGTCCTTCGTCCTTTAGCTGATAGGCTATCTTTCTCATGCTGTCACTGGTAATAGGAATTATAAAGAGCGATTCTGAAAAATCAGCGCCAGCAGGCTGATGTATATATCCGAGTATGGAGCGACTCACAGGGTCGGTGTCACGGGGGACGATATCATCGGACCATGCTGCCGAGCCTAGGCTTCCGCCTGTCAGCCAGTATGGCTCGGAACCTGCTGCCATAACGAGTTCCTCGGGTATTCCCGTACCGAGAATAACGACATGGGGCTTTTGCTGTGATCTGGTCTTTCTGCTTGACCATGTATATTCCGTATCGAGAAAATACTTTAATTCTGGCAGGTATTTTTCCTGCTGCTGCATTATGCTGTTGAGTGTGTCACTGTATTCACTAAAATACACATCTGTTTTGTCGGATTTATTTGTCATTATTTATCACGTTCCTTTTTGCACTTGCCTTGATTTTGGGTCTGTCGAAAAGCTTTTCGGGAGAGGGATTCCGGTAAAGTCATTTCTTGATCTTGTTTTTTTTATCATCTTGATATGCTGTGAGATAGTGACTGTATCACAATGCACTGGCGTATTGGTAAAGAGTTTTCTTAGTTTTTATGGGATCGTTTGAAGCGGTATTAAGATGATATATTGCTGACATCTGCCTGCCAGCTTTCTGGATATAGCCAAAAATTATTATAAGTTAAAGCGAGGTGGGATTTATATCAGAAGCTTTGCTTTTTTATCAGAAATCAGACATAATAACAATATCACAAATTATGGGAAATACAGCAATTTTAAGCGCATATTCTCTGAAAAGCAGCTACAGATACAAAAAAGGACTATATCCGGCATTCTAACGTTATCAAACAATTTTATAATAACTCGGAAGTCTTAAAAAAACCTTAAAATCGGCATTTACAGGATATTAAATAAATGTTTTTCATAGATATGATTATTTTGATAGTCAAGGGCATAAAAAAACAAGCATCTCACTGTGAGATGCTTGTTTTGCTTGTTCATGTTATTGGTATTATCGGCAACTCTATTGGAGCATTATTGCCCGAAGCATCAGTCATGGTCGGTAGCGAGTTGCTTTCTGAGGAGGTATCCTCTTGTTCCGGAGGGATTATCCCTGCGTCTATAAGAGCTGATTCTTCGGAGCTGTTAGCTGTGGAGGCTTCGGTGGTGTCAGCGGCTGTCGTAGCTGAGATCGACGCTGTGACAGATAAAGTGGTCGCGGATACTTCCGTGGTCGTGACAGATGTTGTGTTTGTTGTGGAATTAGTATTAGCTGCAGTAGTGACCACGACGTTTTCTGAGCTGTTTCCGTCTCCACCCTTGCAACCTGTCAGCAGAATGGCTGCGATAAGTATAACAGGTATTGATCTTTTCATATTGTTCTCCTCACTTTAGCGGCAGGAGCTTGAATGCTGCCGTTCTTGTACAAACTCAGTGTTCTTTCTGAACAAGTGAATTCTATCACATATCATGGTTGTTGTCAATACCCTTGCGGCATCTGAGAAAAGATCATACTCACGAATTATTCCGTGAAACGTCTTAGCTTTCGTTTTAGAATGACTTGATCTCGCCGGTTATGAACTTCCTAAGGAGAGTCAGGTCATCTCCGTTCACAACGTCGTCACCGTTAATATCAGCTGATCCGAAATTCTCAGTGTTGCCGTTTAAAACAGCTTTTTTCATTGCACAGAGATCATATATATCAACCTTTCCATCGCCGTTGAGGTCACCGGTGATATAATCCTTTACAGGGCTGTCGGCTCTCCACCAGTTCACATTATAAAGGTAGCCTTCAACGCCTGTGAATATGAAATAAACGTCGTGTTTTCCGCTGGTCTCTTCGATAGTGCAGGTCTGGGTGTTCCATGTCTGCCAGCCACCTGTGCTCTGTATATCCATTTTGCCTATAAGCTTTCCGTCGGGATTATCAATACGGACCTCAAGTACTGCCTTCGCGCCGTTTGATCCTATGCGGAAGTCAATCTTTTTCGCACCTGTGAGGTCTATGTCTTTGTAGCCAACATATTCTCCGTTTTCGATATATGCAACGTCGATACCGCCCTCAGAGCAGTTTTCATTGTCAATGCCTGATTTATAATCATAGCTTTCTGCTTGAATGACAGTTCCAAGGGTTTTCCTTCCTGAGCCTGACGATGCTGCCGGTTTTGAAGTTGTGGTGGCAGAGGTGGTTTTGGCTGTGGTCGCCATTGTGGTTTTTGCTGTCGTTTTTGTCGTGGTAGAAGTTGTTGTTGTTGTTGCCTTTGACGTCGTGACGGTAGTTACCGTCTGAGTACCGTCGCTGTAAACAGCTTCAACTGTTGCGTCAGATTCAAGCCTGAGTTTTATTGCGGCTGAATTTATATCTCCGCTTGTGAGTGACGCTCCGTTTATGTTCCAGTGGGAGAAGGTTCGTCCCTCCACAGGAACTGCTGTAAGGTGAATGTCGTAATCCGGATGATATTTGCCGCTCCAACTGTTTATTTTCTCGAGATTGAGCGTGTTCAGCTGTATACTACCACTTTCTGGAGAGTTTACGACTGTGAGTCTGTAAGGCTCAGATGAAATACCCATAGCCGATCTTGTGGTGCGCTCGGCATAGTTATAACGCTGTGCGTAAAATTCGGTCACTGTTTGCATCTCTCCGTCAAAGCGTCTTCCGGCATTTTCGCCTGAAAGGCTACCGGAATGGAAGCGGGCGAAGGTATCCATTACCTGCTGTCTGTACGTATTCTTATAGAAACTTATAACGCTGTTTGTTCTTTCAGTGTTGAAGTTATAGTTTGCAAGATCCATCATCGTTCTTGCAAATTTCATTTTAAAGCTCGGATTCTCCAGAAGTCCGTTGAACATTCTTGCAAGCTGGCTGCCACTTTCACGTATACGTCTGTAGCAGTCGGCTGAAAAACTCTTGTCCTCGTTACCGTAGAGACCTTGTCCAGACTCTGTGTCGAAGAGCACCATTCTCCATTTGCCATCAGCGTAGGGATTGCTTTCGTCTATGACATTCGAGCGCCATGCGGTGAAGTTGTTCTGCGGCCAGTCTGCGTTGGACCAGTATATCTGAGCAGCAAAATAATCCATGAAGCCCTGAAGATCGACTTTATTGCAGAATTCGTCGAATGATATACTGCCGTTTGCAACACCATCGCATAGCTCACGCCATTCCCTGAGATCGTTATCCGTGCCCTCTTCAAGACTGCCGTTTTCTATAATTGCGATATCACTCTTCTTTACGCCGTAATGGTCACTTAGATAACTTTTTCCAAGCTTTTCCATAAGCTGATAGATTCCCCAGAACTCTCCGTCAAGGAATACTATGCACTCTGTAGTGGCCTGATATGCAAAGGCTCTGTCGGTGATAAGGCTCTGATTTATGCTGTCGCGGAAGAAGGCTCCTGTATTATCATTACCGCCGTTCCTGAGAACTATGCCATCGTACTTCTTTATGGCTTTTCCGTTTTTTGCTTTCACAGCTCTGCCAGAGAAGAAATCGTAATCGAATTCAGGCGTACCGTAGTCCTGACGGGTATATACATTGAAGCTCTTCTGCGCGAGACTTCTTGAAAAAGCACCCTTTATACGGATACCTACGTTCTGCTCCAGCACTTTTTCTCCGCTTTCAAACAAGGTGAAGCTTGCAGGACGTTCCCAGTCCCTACCTTTCATGCTGTAATTGGCTTTGTATTCCCATGCAGGCTTGTCACCACCGTTTCTGTTCTCTTCAAAAATGCGTCCTAGGCAGTATATACCCTTCTGTTGGTCGAAGAGATTATCCGGGTCAGTAACAAGTGAGATGACCTTCATATTTTTATAGTATCCCGAATTTGTCCTGCCGATAAAATAGGTCTTTGTGACATATTCACTGGCGCGTCCCTCTTTGTCTACCGCAACAGCGCGGATCACCGCTGCCTTGTCTATATTTTCACGGGGAGCTTCTGCGTTTCCGGGAACTATGTCTGTGCGTGCGCTGAGACGGTTCTGAGTGTCGGACATATCGCTTACCGTTATAGGTTCGGTATACTTCTTTGAGCCGTACACTGGATCACTGCCGTCTGTTGTATAGTATATGTCGCAGCCCTCGTCGGCTGTGAGCGTAAGTGTAAAGTTGCTGTCGTAGAAGCCGCTGTCCTTTGAGAAAACAGGCTGATGAACAGCGTTGCTGCCCTCGGGAGCCGTATTTTTCTGGTCGGGAGTACAATTCAGCATATAGTATTCTCCGCTGCCGTCGGGATACTGTCCGTAGGCGGTATCCGAAGCAAGGGAGCCAAAAGTGATGGTATGTGCTGTATTTCCGCCTTTTTCCGTAAGGATTATCGTTTCACCCGTCGACGATAATCCGAAGGGGGCTATATTCTTATTGCCAGTGGCTGCGTCGCTGTCACAGAAAACGAGGAGCCTTCCTCCTGCGGATATATGAGTGCCCTCGGGAAATACATACTTGTATGGCTCTTTTTCTTTGTCGGTAAGTCCCCAGCCGGATATGTCGACTTCTGAGCTTCCGCTGTTGTACAACTCGATCCAGTCATAAGGGTTCCCGTCGGAAGCCCTATATGATGTGTTCTTTGAGCAGACCTCGTTTATTGTTATCTGTCCGGCTGCTTCTGCTCCTGCCGGAAGGTATAAGGCTGTCCGCAGCAGCAGACCGAGGCACATTATACCAGCGGCAGTGCGCTTTTTTGATGTGTTTTTCATTTCTTCCTCCAAATTCCATTAAATTCACCCTCTGAGTAATAGTGTTATTCTGATTAATGCTCTGACTTTTTCTGTTTTTGTCTGTCAGGTGTTTTATGTTATTTTTTACAACTTAAACATTATAACATAAACACAAGGCTATTTCAAGCGGTTTACAGCAATTTTTCGGAGATTGATAAAAAAATAATTATTAAGTAATCTTTGATTTTTGAGGAGGTTGGATTAAGGATTTTTCAGCGCCCGTGAAAATGATGGAAATACGTTGAAAAAGGCAGGTCGGGACGCTTGAAGGTGTTCCGGATCCCGGTTACGGAAAATGCACAAAATGTTATATCTGCCGAAAAACCGGTTGAAATTAGCAGATTCTTTCCATTCTGAAAGTGATGCATTGGAAGAAATTTCTTTAATTGATCGCTGCTGATGATTTGGTGCTATTGCAGTAAATATATAAATAAAGAGCAATAAATGTATTGACTATATACATTAAATGTGATATAATAAGTGAAATTTCGCTATAAGAATTATACTCAGAATAAAAGCTGTAGCATGTATTACAGAATGTAATACTTAACTATAAATAAGGCACAGCCTATAACAGAAAGGAATCAAGCATGAGTCACACAAAAATCAGCAAGCTGCTTGCGGCAGTCACTTCTGTGGCGCTGACGGGCAGTATGTTGCCGATGTACCTTCCGGCTAATGTTATAGCGGCGGAAGACGGACAGACGGAAGCTTACGTGCTGTACGGAGATGCAAACGGCGACGGGCAAATATCCGCAGAAGACGCATCGCTGGTCGAAAATAATATTCTCAACGGCGATGAATCGGCACCAATCGACAAAACATCGGCAGACGTAAACACAGACGGAATCATTGACTTTAAAGACGCTGAGCTGATACTTCAATACTATGTTGAGGCAACTGTCGTCGGCGGCGACAAAACAAAGCTTACATTCCCATACACAGGCGAAATTGAATGGAGGTACTATCCTGATCCTGATAATTACAAGGTCTTTAACGAGGGCATGACTTGGACAGAAGCCGAAGCATACTGCGAAGGCTTGGGCGGTCATCTTGTAACTATCACATCTGCTCAGGAACAGG
>NZ_JAGCFH010000331.1 GCF_017650195.1 Ruminococcus sp.
AGCTGCTCGTAGAATCCCAGTGCAAGGGGAAGTCCCACTGTTGCTCGGAAGCGTTTTGGCTGATGGGTCTTCACGGTATTGAGTATACTGTCATACTTGAATTCATAGAGATTGGGAACAGTATTTTTATTGGCTGCTCCGCCGCCTTTTTCGCAACGGTTTCCGGAAATAAACCTGCGTCCCTGACCGAAGCTGATTATGTTCAGCTGACAGTGCGCAGTACAGCCGCCGCAGTTTGCAGAACGTGAAGTATAGCTGAAGTTTTCCAGCTCCTCTGCGGATATGAGTTTAGAAGGCTGTCCATCTGCTCTTTCCTTTGCGTAGAGGGCACAGCCGAAAGCTCCCATAAGTCCGGAAATAGCCGGACGGATAACATTCCTGCCAAGCTCCTTCTCGAAAGAACGGAGCACAGCATCATTAAGGAAGGTACCTCCCTGTACAACTATATTCTTTCCAAGATCGTCGGGAGAATTCGCACGAATTACTTTATATATAGCATTCTTGATAATAGAGGATGACAGTCCCGCGGAAATGTCCTCAACGGTAGCACCGTCTTTCTGAGCCTGCTTTACGGAGCTGTTCATGAATACGGTACAGCGCGAGCCGAGGTCAACAGGGTGCTCTGCAAATAGTCCAAGCCGCGAGAATTCGGCGATATCGTATCCGAGAGCCATTGCGAAGGTCTGTATGAATGAGCCACAGCCCGAGGAGCAAGCCTCGTTGAGCATTATGCTGTCGATGCTCTTGTTTTTTATCTTGAAGCACTTGATGTCCTGTCCGCCGATGTCAATTATAAAGTCAACTTCAGGGCAGAAGTAAGCCGCAGCCTTGAAGTGGGCGACTGTTTCAACTATACCGTGGTCTATGGAAAGACCAGCTTTTATGAGGTCCTCGCCATAGCCGGTAACAGCCGAGCCCTTTATGGTGATTCCGGGGTTCATCTCGGAGTATATCTTCTTCACCTGATCGGCTATCTTGTCGAGGGGCTGTCCCTGATTTGAGGAATAATGGTGGTAGAGCATACGTCCGTCATCGGTTATGAGCACAAGTTTCGTGGTGGTGGAGCCTGCGTCGATGCCAAGGTATGCGTCACCGGTGTATGTGCGAAGATCAGCGTATTTCAGGTCGAACTTCTTATGCCTGTCAATAAAGCCCTCATACTCTGCCTGAGAGTTGAAAAGCGGCTCTCCCGTTACAATATCATCAGAGGCTTTTGCGTTCTGAATCTTTTCAATAATGTCATCTATGGCGAAGGCGTCCTCGGCTGTAGCCGCATATACAGCACAGCCGTAAGCTACGAATACGGGAGCCTCCTGTGGAAATACCGCATTGCTGCCGTCAAGTCCTAAAGTTTTTACGAAAGCCTTTTTAAGTCCGTTCAGGAAGAATAGAGGACCTCCGAGGAAAAGCACCTTTCCCTCGATAGTACGTCCCTGAGCAAGTCCGGAAACGGTCTGATCGACCACTGCCTGAAAGATACTTGCGGCAATGTCCTCACGCCTTGCTCCCTGATTGAGAAGGGGCTGTATATCCGATTTTGCGAATACTCCGCAGCGCGAAGCTATGGGGTATACCTTCTGGGCGTGGAGGGACAGTTCGTCCAGCTCGTCGGCAGTAATGCCGAGAAGGGTAGCCATCTGGTCTATAAAAGCTCCCGTGCCGCCTGCACAGGTGCCGTTCATACGCTGTTCAACGCCGCCTGTGAGGAATATGATCTTTGCGTCCTCGCCGCCAAGCTCTATAACTGCGTCAGCGTCGGGCTGCTTCTCCTTTACGGCAAGAAAAGCTGCGTGTACCTCCTGCACGAAGGGTATGCCTGCAGAATTGGCAAGTCCGAGACCTGCCGAGCCTGTTATGCAGACAGTGAACTCCTCGTCGGGATAGTCCGCCTGTATTATTTTAAGCTGATCCGTGACGGTCTCCTTTACCTTTGAAAGGTGGCGCTGATACTTTGAATAGAGTATCTCCCCGTCGGCGTCGGTTATTACTGTTTTTACAGTGGTCGAGCCCACATCTATGCCGAGAGAATATTTATTTGACATTTTACACCTCAGTAGAAGTAATCATACAGCGGATACCTGTGTTCCGCCGACATCTTATTATTATACCATTTTTATATATAATTGTAAAGTGTATTTTCGCAGTAATTCTGCACAACGGTTGAAGATGTGCGAAGAATATGATATAATTAGCGTATATTCGGTACTTATCAAGTATAGCACGAAAGGTCTGCAATGTCAATTTGAAAAATTTTCTGATTTTCTGTAACGAATCAGCTTTTGCTGCAACTAATATATGAACGTTCGGAAAGGAGGCGGTGTCGTGTCGTCGGATATGGAGCAATACTACAGGGAAAACGGCAGAAAGGTGTTCCTGTACCTCATGACCCTCTGCGGCAATGCCGATACCGCCGAGGAGCTCACTCAGGAGACCTTTTACCGTGCTCTGCGGTCGCTTAAAAAGTACAAGGGAGACAGCTCCGTATACACATGGCTGTGCAGTATCGCGCGGAACGCATGGCTTGAGGAGCTCCGCAAACGCAGGAAGCATACAGGCGAGGAGATAACAGAGCTTGTCGAGGACACCTCTCCACGTCCCGACGAGGAAGCGGAGAGCGAGGACAGCCGTATCCGCCTGCTGAAAAGGATACATTCCCTGCCGGAGACGGAAAAGGAGATAATACTGCTGAGAGCCACGCAGGAGCTGAACTTCCGTGAAATAGGGGAGATATTCGGGAAGTCAGAAAACTGGGCGCGTGTTACCTACTATCGCGCAAAGCAAAAGCTGCTGTAGGGAACGCCGCCCGTCGACGATAAAATATTTATGCGGGCGTCCAAAGGGCTCCCCTACAAAAAGGAGTGATCTTATGAAATGCAATATCGTGAGAGACCTTTTGCCGCTGTACTGTGACAAACTCACCTCTCAGGACAGCAACGAGGAGATAGAAAAGCACCTCCATGAGTGCGGGGAGTGCAATACCGTCTATGAGAGCATGAAACAAAAGGAAGATGATATAAAAGTCCCCGACAAGGACGTAAAACCGCTGAAAAAGGTAAAAAAGCGCACAAAACTCAAAGTTATCGGAGCTGTTTTAGGTACAACTCTGGTGATGTTCGTAGCTTTCATGCTTATTTTTGTAGGTGGTATCCCCATAAGCAGGGATAAGCTCCATTATATAGTGAAAGCACGGGAAGTCCATTTTTATTTTGTAAAACTTGAACCTGACGAGAATGGATTAGAACGTGAAGAATACCGCGCAGATTACATGGATAATTACTATCCTGTTCCCGAGGGCACAAAGGTCTGGACGGCACATGAGCTCAGTATTGATTTCAAGGCAGACTGCAAAATCATAAATGAGGTTATGTATCGTGATGATGATGAAGAATATCAGGGTGATGATGAGATACATCTGAATACATTCCACGACCATGTGTGGTATTTTCCCGTAAAAAAATTACCCTTTGGTCTGAGCCGGGATACGAATGAAGCTTCAATGGATTATGTGACTGTTGCAGAGGGCGATACCCTTACTATCCATTATCTCGGTAAAAACGAGACTCTCGACCTCTGGGAGCTTTATCAGAAAACTGTCGAACAATAACATCTTTCGGACGGCAATTGCCGTCCGATTTTTTTGTTGACAATAAATTCCGTAAGTGATATAATAAATTATATATGTATATTTGCGGCTGTATGCCGTATATGATATATGAGTGAAGAGTTGAGAGTTGAGAATTGAGAGCCGATAAGCTTTTTAAAATATATCTGCGAAGCAGACACCACCACTCTCCACTCTACACTCTCAACTCTCAACTTAAGAGATACGGAGATAATAGAATTGGAAAAAACAGTCAACGGTTTGAAGATAAACTACGAGGAAAAGGGCGAGGGCGACCTCATTGTACTGCTTCACGGCTGGGGCAGCAATATCACCCTTTTCGCCAATATGATAGAGCTCCTCTCGAAGAAATACAAGGTCGTGGCTATGGATATGCCCGGCTTCGGCAAGAGCGACGAGCCCAAGGAAGTATGGGACGTGAGCTCATACGTACAGTTCGTCATCGACTTTCTTAAAGACTATGACACAAAAGAAGTAATGCTTCTCGGTCACAGCTTCGGCGGACGTGTCATCATAAAAATGCACAGCCGTGATGATCTGCCTTTCAAAGTGACTAAGGTCATACTGGTGGACAGCGCAGGCATTATGCCTCCAAAATCAAATAATAAGAGTTGGCTCACACGGTATTATAAAATGGGAAAG
>NZ_JAGCFH010000332.1 GCF_017650195.1 Ruminococcus sp.
CTTTTGTACAAGTGGCTTAGAGATAACAATTATAAACTTAATATTAGTAGAAATACATATTATAAGTATAAGCGAGAATTGAAAGAAGAGATACTTGAAAAAAAGGAAGTAATTAATGAGGCTTAATAGAGTGTTCTAATATAAGGATCAGCAAAAAGAATTCATCTTTTTTATACATTTTACCTATTGAAATTACTTCGGTTAACCGTTATAATATAAGTAAGAGAGGAGGTATTATTATGCTTATAAATGAACAGCTTGAAAAAATCCAGATGACTAAATATCGCTTGAGCAAGGATAGTGGAGTACCGCAGGCAACTATCAATGATATTTGTAGCGGAAAAGCTGATCTTGCGAAATGTTCAGCTGGCACACTTTATAAAATAGCAAAAGTTCTCGGAATATCCATTGAGTCTATCTTAGATTCTGCAAAGGAAGATATTCGCAGCTCCTTTGAAATATTCAAGAGCAATACCTGTCATCATGTAAAAGATATGGGTGATCTTGATTTTATAGTAGTAGTATTGGAGTCGGACGAAGTTCGTAAGCTTTATAATAAGCATTGGTATCCGGAAGCTCTATACTTGCTTGCTATGCTTGATTATTTATCAAGAATAAATGAAATACCGCTTTGTGCCAAATATAACGATCTTCGCACACGGAAACTGGAAAAACCTATATATCCAATTGGTGTGCTGCTTAACAGTGAAGTATTAAAATCCGATGAACCGTTACGCATAGCAGAACAGGAAGCTATTCCAGAATTCAGAAGATTTAATATTATTGAAAGTGAAGTGAGAAATGTTGTTTGAGCAGCCTTTCACAAAAGATAACCTTGATAACTATTTAAAAGAGCTTGCAAAAGAATTCCGAAAAATCAACGGTAAGAATATGCCTGCTGATATTATATTGATTGGTGGAGCATCTGTTGTAATAAATTACGGATTTCGTGAAATGACTTATGATATGGATGCGGTTATAAATGCAGCTTCATCTATGAAAGAAGCTATTAATCATGTCGGTGACAAATTTGACTTACCAAATGGCTGGCTGAATACAGATTTTATGAAAACAACTTCGTATACTCCAAAAATCATTCAATACTCTAAATTCTATCGTACTTTTTCAAATATTGTAACATTTCGTACTGTTACAGGAGAATATTTAATTGCAATGAAGCTTATGGCAGGTCGGCAGTATAAATATGACCTGTCAGATGTTATCGGTATTCTATGGGAGCATGAAATTAATGGTTCACCAATCAGTATGGAACAGATAAAGAAAGCCGTGGAAAATCTTTACGACTCCTATAATAAACTGCCTGAACATTCAAAAGTATTTATCGAAAGAGCTATTACTAATAAGAGTTATGAGGAAATGTACAAAAAAGTAAGACAAATGGAAGCCGATAATAAGGATATTTTGTTACAGTTTCAAGATGAATATCCTGATGTTACAAATACAGATAATGTTAACGATATTCTTGCAGCAATAAAGAAGAAAAAAGAAAATAAGTAATATTGTAAAAAAGAGCGACCTTTAAGAAAAATCTTAGAGGTCGCTTTGCATAGAAAGTCAATATCTGTGTCCTAAACAGCAGGTTTTTGTCCTGAATCGCAGATTTTTGAATTTTAAACTTTTGCTGTATACTTACTATTCGTTTATGCCAAGAAACTTTCTCTTTATCGTCTGTTCATATAGAAAAAATTATTTAAGGTAGTCTCTCCACTTGTCTTGTGCGGCTTTTTTCATATCATTGAGCTCATCTCTGTGAGCTTCAATGAACTCCCTCAGTTTTACAGAAGACTCAGGATCCACGTTATCAGCTTGTTTCAGTCTGTTGAAATCCCTGTCCGTACAAAAGCCAAAGAATACTTTGGTTTCCTGTCCATCGTACAATGTGTCAGATACAGCACATACTTCAACATAGTCATTAGGAAAGATAGAATGATCATACGTCAGTCTCTGAACAGAATCTGATGTGCTGTTAATGCCCAGCATACCGTTACTGTCTACCGATACAGCACCTTTAGGCGCAACGAGCATATATCCCATTGTAAAATTCAGATAATGCGGCATTCCCACCAGATACTGGTATCTATCGTCCTCCGACGAGTATACCGTCTTCTTATTTACTCTCGGCGAGTCATATCTGCCGTCATCATAGGGTGCTATCTTTTCCATTCCCTCGCACAGCTTTTTCATGGGACGGTATTTAAGGAAATACCACGCTGCATTTACGCCTGCAAAAAGCATAAGACAAATACACATAAGCACCGACATAAACTTGGTAAAACGGCTTCTTTTCAGCTTCTTTCCCACTTTTTTGAATGTCTCCCTCTCCGTGGGAGCGTCCTTTTCTTTTATTTCGGGCACTGTCATGGTCTCGCAAAGCAGGCGGCAGTCCTCGCAGCCGCGGAAATGCTCCTCAACTATGTCCTTGGTCTCCTCGCTGCAAATGTCCTCCTTGTACAGCGGCAACAGGTCGACTATGACATTGCAGGGTATTTTTTTCTCTGTCATAAAAGTCCCTCCTTTTTCAGAAGCTGCAAAAGCTTCTGTTTTGCTCGGTAATATGTCACGCCTGCCCAGTTCTCGCTTTTGCCGAATACCTTGGCGATATCGGCGAATTTCAGCTCAGCGAAAACTCTCAGGGTAAATACCTCGCGGTACGGTTCGTCAAGCTCGTGAAGAAGATGATGTATGCGCAGGGCTGTATCCTTGTCCGCAAAGCAGGCTTCGATACTCTCCTGCGAGGTCGGTTCGCTGAGCGTATCAAGGGAGCTGTTGCGGTTCTCAGCCTTTTTCAGATGATCGTACCAGAGGTTTCTTGCGATAGTATACAGCCATGTCTTTACGGAGCAGTCCCCCTTGAAGCTGTCAGCGCTTTGCATGGCTTTCAGCATGGTGTCCTGCAAAATGTCCCTCGCAAGCTGCTCGCTGCGGCACATTCGCAGGATAAAGGCGTAAAGGTCTGAGCCGTATTTTTCGTATATCTCATGCAGTTCCTGCTTCATCTTCTCACCTCCTTCACCTATATAGACGAATGACTTTATGTTTTA
>NZ_JAGCFH010000033.1 GCF_017650195.1 Ruminococcus sp.
GAGGAATCCTAATGAAAAAAACGCTATTATCACTTGCTATGGCAGGTACTATTATTCTCACGTCCTGCGGTTCGGGACAGAAAACAGCTAAAAATGAAATGGCATTCTCAGATTCTGCAAAGAGCGACAGTGCCATCGCCTATTCTGACAGCGAGGCTTACGGCGGTGCTCAGGAGGCTCAGGAAAACATAGAGAGCAGTCAGCTGAGCTATAAGCAGTCGGAGGTAAAGGCTATAGATACTCAGATGCTTATATACTCATGCGATATGAGCATAGATGTTCTTGAATTCGATCAGGCTGTAGACAGGATACATCAGCTTATAAGCAAATACAAAGGCTTCATTGAGAGCGAAAAATACAGCGACGGTGGAAACACGAGCAAATGGCAGTATTCCGATGTCGAGAAGTGGAAGAACCTCACTACGGTGATAAGGATACCAAGCTCGCAGTATGACAACTTCTGCGGCGAAGCGGAAGCCATAGGCGATATGCGCAGAAAGAACGCTTCCGTTCAGAATCTAACCACAGAGTACTCAGACCTGAAAACCACTCTCAGCATTTATGAGGCAAAGGAAAAGCGTTATCTTGATATCCTTTCCGAGTTAAAGAGCGAACAGGACGCAATACAGGTCGAGAATGAGCTCACTCAGATTGAGATAGAGATTGCAAAGATAAAAACGCGCATGAACAATATAGAGAACGACGTTGCATATTCCTATATATATCTTACTCTGAATGAGGTGCGTGAATATAAGGAGCAGCCTGTTATCGAGCGTACAGACACCTTCGGTCAGCGGCTTAAAAACACTGTTTCCAGAACATGGGACAATTTCCTTTATTTCCTTGAGAACCTGCTGTTTGTAATTATAAGACTGCTTCCGTATCTGCTGCTCATTGCGCTGATAGTCTTTGTTATCGCTAAGCTCGTCAAATTCCTTGCTAAGCTGTCGGAAAAACGCCGGCAGAAAAAATATCAGCAGAGAGCACAGCAGGCTCCTGCCGTACCGCAGCCCCCACAATTCCCGCAGGAGAATATGCCGGGCGCTCTGGACGGCAATAATGAGCTGCCAAAGGACAATATGCAGTAATGTCTCTGAGCGTTTTGAATATCAAAAAAGCTGAATAACAATAATATCCCCTTCAGATGTCGGAAGGGGATATGTTTATATGTGAATCCGTAACATTCTATAAGTAGCAGCCCTGAATGAACTCCTGCCGCTCGTTCCATGAGTGCTTATTTGAATGCGTATCTCATGAAGGTGTAGAGATGAGGTTTAACTGAGTCTGCACCGTGGGTTCCGCCGGGGATAGACTGATAAACGTGGTCAACGCCGTTCCTTGTGAGGATATCGCTGTACTGCTTCGGGAATGTGCCTACAGTACCGTCGTTGGTACCGCCTGTTATCATGAATACAGCAGGCTCGGGTCCTACGTCTCTGAACTTCATTTCGCTCTCCTGCATACAGCCGGGGTGCTGCATGAACATATCCGAGCCCGGAGTTATACCGGGAGCAGGGCAGGCGCCGCCTACGTAGCCAAAGAGGTCGGGACGCATGAGTCCGCAGTAGATAGCTTCACGGCCACCCATTGAGAAGCCTGTGATAGCTCTGTTCTCTCTGCCTGTCTTTACGGAGTAGTTCGCCTCGATAAATGGTATCAGGCTGTCTGCTATATCATAGAGGAAGTTGTCATACTCTGCGCAGGTCTGCTGGTTTATGCCGCTGGGACCGCTCATGGTCTTGCTTGTGAACATATTCGGAGTAACAACTATGAACTCCTCTGCCTGTCCGCTGGACATAAGTCCTGTCATGAGCTCCTGTACGCCCATGCCGTTTACCATATCGTTTTCGCTTCCCATAATGCCGTGGAGTACATACATTACAGGATACTGCTTGTTCTTGTCATAGTTGGGAGGAAGGATAACATTGCAGTTCTTGGTCTTGCCTGTGTATTTACACATATAGGACTGCTTCTCCACCTTGCACTGGCTCGATTTCTCGGCGCCATTGGGAACAGTCGTAGGCATATCGTTCTTTATCTTGCTGTTGAGCTTAACAGAAGCTGAACCTCCGACGGAAGTAGTCGTTGTAGTTGTTGACGTATTCTTTGAGGTGGTAGTTGTTGTGGTAGTGGTGGTTGTTGTAGTTACAGGATCCGGGAGCTTTTCAGCACCGAGGAGATACTTTTGTAAGCATACAAGGTCAGCCACATTTACAACTCCGTCGCCATTGACATCGGAGTTTGCAGGGGGTGAGCCTGCGCCAGACATCATTTTGAGTATTCCTCTTCTTAGAGGAGCTAGGTCGAATACGTCGACTATTCCGTCCTCATTAGTATCGCCTCTCATGCCATTTGATGGCTGTGTGGTTACGGTAGTAGTGCTGCTGTTTCCGTTCAGAGCTACAAAAGCCGGGGTACCCTTAACGCCTGCGTAAGCGTTGTCGATATAGAAATCCGTCAGGCTGTCGGTAGCTTCAACATAAAGAATGAGGTTCTTGGCTCCGGAGGGGATAGTGTATGCAGGATTGGAGAGTTCCAACCAGTCGGTAGAAGCGGAAGCCTCCGCGACCATGTCATATATATCCGTACCGCTTGAATCAGTGTACTGGAGGGTAAGTTTCATAGAAGCTGTGGAATCCGGCTTTGCGTCAACGCCGAAGCTGTATGTCTTGCCAGGGATAAACGTACTCGTGTCAAGGGATATGGCAGTGCCGTTCCATTTGTCTGTACGTCCGGAGACGTATAAGCCCTTTGAGCCGTCGTAGCCGCCTGAGGCTGATTCAACAGAAGCACTTCCGCGTCCGGACCAATCGCCTTTGCCGTTTTCAAATGTTTCCTTGAAATAGTAACCGCTCTCATCAGCCTGTACCGGCTCTTTTACTTCGGTTCCTTGAGTTGTCTGCTCCTCTTCGTCGTCTGAGGTCGGGAAGGAGATAGACTTGACGTTTGCCGAACCGTTGGACCTGTAGCCTTCGATATTGAGGGATACCTCATAAAGAGTTCCCGACATATCAAGACCTGCCCGAGCCCATGCGTCAAAGTGCTTGGATACGCTGATTGTGCCCTGCATATAGTTGGTCTGATTGTTTCTCGAACCGCTTGACTGACGGATGCTCCAGTACTGCGGGAATGTTGCTGTACCGTCAAGAGAAGGCTGATTGTAACGCATTGTCTTAGCAATATCATAAGTATTGCCGTTGAGAGTTACGTTACCCTTTCTCTCTGCTCCGTCTCCGGGTGGACGCCAGTCGCCCCAGCCTTCAACGATGTAGTATTCCATAAGAGGATTTCTTGTCCATCCGTATACGCACATATACGAATTTCCTCTTGGCGTGTATTCAACATCGTAGCTGAGGGTTATGTCGCCTAATTCTTTATAGGTCTTCTTCTGGCTGTCGAAGTTCTTGCCCATACGTGCGAGAAAGTTTTCAATATTGCTCCATGAGCAGGTGAAAGAGCCTGCGCTTGGGTTCATTGAAACCTGTCCCTGGCCGTTCTGGTTCCACATCTCATAGTCATAGCCGCCGATGTTCCCTCTTTCCTGCTGATCAGCAGCGGAAACTGTGAAAGGAACGGATGATACGATCATCATTGCGGAAACAGTACCGCCTATGATCTTTTTAATGCGTGTTAATTTCACTTCAATCACTCCTTTGTTAAATTAAGCAAATTACATGATTTCAGTAATCCCCGATAGGAACCGATTGTTCCTTTATTTATACTATTATTATAATATGGTCAGCTGGTCATATGCAAGCCAAAATTTGTGGTTGTTGTGAAATGTTCACTAAATTATGCGGAAAATATAATAATTAATATAACTTAATGTACAGAAAAATTATTGCATATGATTTATTAAATTATAAGGGGATATCTTAATTGTAAAGCTGAATTGCTTAAATACCGGCAACTTTTCCCGTACTGGTTGCAATTCACGTTATTATGTGATACAATATATCTGCAAAACTTAGAAAAGGAAAATGCTATGAAGGTTTTTGATTTTGATAATACTTTGTATCACGGAGAGAGCTCGGTAGACCTTGCACTGTACATGATAAAGACAAACAGGAAGATAATAAAGTATCTTCCCTCGATATTCTTTAATTTGATAAAGTATAAACTGTGCACGGTGGATAAAAGGAAAATGGTGCGTGTAGTCAACAATTTCATGAGGAACGCACTGCGCGATAAGAACGAGCTGTTTGACGCGGTTGAGGGCTTCTGGAAGGAAAACAGACGCAAGCTGGACAGGCGTATGCTGAAAAGGATAGATAAGGATGACGTTATTATAACAGCAGGACCTGATTTTCTGATATATGGGATACGCGATATACTCAACACGGATAATATAATCTGCAGCAGTATAGACCCAGACAAAATGAAAGTAAGGTATCTCAACTTTGGCGCCAA
>NZ_JAGCFH010000034.1 GCF_017650195.1 Ruminococcus sp.
CTTTTTCGTTGAGTCTGCCAGACTCTTGTTCTGTATACTCTTCAGAAATGTTACCGTCCACACCCTTTAAGGCAGTGTTGGTATCTAGACAATATACTCCGGTTAGATTTGCAACTGTAAGAAGCTTTGTATTGAACTCATTGATCGTGTTTCCACTCGCAACGTCAGAACTTCCACTAAGTGGAGGAAGTTGCATTATATATATGTCCGCTGTGCTGAGATACCCTCTGACATTTTTAACGAAATCGGTATAGCTTGCAATCATATCGTCCACAGAAGATGTAAAAATATCACTTCCAAGCATAATATAGACCTTTTCTGGCTTTTTAACCTGGAGTATCTCATAGGCTGTTTTATTTCCATATGAAGATTCGATAGTAACAGTGTTACAGCCCGCAGCGCTGAGAGCTTCGCTTCCAATAACATCCTTAAGTCCCGTGTATTTGTCTATTTCCAATAGCGATGAATCCGTGACAAGACAGCATGTACTGAGATAAGACTGATCCTTTGCCGAAGACTGTGCTATCGGATTTATTACTGATGTCGTTACTTCTTGAGTATCTTTCTCTTCTTCGGCTTCGTTCTCCTTATCGGCGCTGTCGTCAATATTTGGAACCTTTGAACCTTTTTTCTCAGTAACAACTTTATCAAATTCCTCAGACCAGAAATTTTCATCGATATTAGCTGCTACCATATATATAATAAAACATCCGGCGAATGAAAGCATAAAAATAAGAATAAGGCCCCAGAGACTGAACCTTATCTTTGGCCTTCCTCTTTTTTTATCGGATATTCTTGTGATACTTTTCTTCTTTGCCATATATGACTCCTTTTCTGTAAAGAGCTGCCGGACCATTTTTAACGGCATACATATTATTTTATTATGACACACAAATATATTATACCCCTTTTTGAACATCTTTGCAATAGATTTCAGGTTTTTTACAAACATTTATAATTTATTTTTCCAGAGTCTTGAATTCCTGATAAAAAAGGTCTATAATAGTACTATAATCGCTAAGGGAGGGATGAGATATGTTTCATTGCGGCAAACCAATGATAAAGGGCACTTTCAAAATAGAACAACGCGGTATACCAAGCAAGCATTCGTCACTTGTATATCCCGTATCAACATTCTATGAGAATAATGTCATGATTTGTGAAGTACCCAATGATTCCACTATCGGATACTATTGTGCTGAATGTGGTATGCTTATCGGCGTGTTTCCACAAACTCACCCAACGGGTTTTGCTGGGGAATTCAACAAAAATATAGATGACAACATAGACATTCTCCCCAAAAAGATATGCAGCGAATGCGGCGCAGAAATTGATCTCGATTATCCGCGATGTCCCTTCTGCGGTCATATATATGAAGCGATTTAAAGCTGGTCACCTGCTTTGCAGGAAATATACATAACGGAGGTCATAAAGATGAACTACAAGGAAAGTTTCATAAAATTCATGGTTGACTGCGGAGTGCTTACTTTTGGAGAGTTTACTCTCAAAAGCGGCAGAATAGCTCCTTATTTTATAAATTGCGGCAACTACAAAACAGGAGCTCAGCTTGCCAAACTGGGTGAATACTACGCAGAGTGTATCAAGGCTAATGATATTCAGGTAGATACACTTTTTGGTCCAGCCTATAAGGGAATTCCTCTTGCTGTTTCAGCCGTCGTTGCACTCAGCAATAAGTACGGTATCGACGTATCATACTGCTTTGACCGTAAGGAAGCAAAGGATCACGGCGAGGGTGGAATGTTCGTAGGCAAGGAGCTCAGAGACGGAGAAAGAGTCGTTATAATAGATGACGTTATGACATCAGGAAAGGCACTACGCGAATCAATGCCAAAACTAATGACGGCTGCCGATGTAAATGTTACAGGAATGGTCATCACGGTTGATCGTATGGAAAAGGGTACAGGTGATCTTTCAGCTGTACAGGAGGTTAAACGTGATTTTGGCGTTATAGTATATCCAATTGTAACAATGGAGGATATCATCGACGCGATAAAGAAAGAGATTGTTCCTGGTAAGGAATACCTTGACAAAATGCTTGCTTACAGAGAAAAATACGGTGTTAAATAAAAAATTGAGCGCTTCCCAACTGGGAAGCGCTTTTATGTTATTTAAAAAGTATTATAAGGAACTGTGATACTAGTACCACAGATATTAGAGCGACAGGATATGTAGCTGCATAAGCAGAAGCAACATTTTCTGTACCGGCAGTACTTATAAGAGTGCCGAGAGCAGGAGTAGAAGTCATACCTCCCGTAATGGAACCAAGGTTGTTGAGAAGGCTTAGCTTAAGAACATACTTTGCAAACAGATAACCGATTATCATAGGTATAATAGTCATTATCATTCCATATACAAAATATACAGCATTAAAGTACTGAACGAACTTTGCACCTCCAGAAACTCCTGCACCGATCAGGAAAAACATCAGGCCCAGTTCACGGAAAACTTTAAGTGTTGTATCCTTCGGCATTACAGAGAATTTACCGAAGCGTCCGAAATGTCCGAATATCAGTGATACAAGTAGACAGCCTCCTGTTGTAGAAAGTGAGAAATTGCCGAACTTAAACGAGCCAATAATTATTCCCAAAAATGCAGCCATTGCAAAAGGCATGATACCGAAGCTGTCCATTTCTATAAGTTTGGACAGCTTTTTTTCTTTTGTGTCTTTCTTTGAAGTTGATGCAAGCAGTTCCCTTTCCTTTGCCATATCTGCTTTTGTAAGTTTAGGAATGATTTGAACGAAGAGTACTACACCAATTACTCCAAAAATATAGGCAATCGCATATCCAACAGAAACAATACTCTGAAGATGATCGTTACCTACCGCGTCCTTAGCGGCTGAAAACCCAGGTGTGCTTGTAAGGGCGCCTGACAGTATTCCTGTCAGCATAGCAGTAAATTCCTCATTGTTAAGATCCGTGAAGTTTCTGCCTACCATAATGCAACCTGCGCATGCAAGGCCACCGCTGAATATTATAATGATAGCAAGAAGAACATAAGACTTGAAGTTCTTTTTGAAGTTACCGAAGAAATTCGGTCCTGCAATAAATCCAACAGCTGTAACAAAAAGTATAAGTCCCAGATTATCAACTATTTTTAATGCATTGCTAACGAAATCAGCATTGATCTCAGATGAAAGATTTTTATAGAATAAGCAACCGTATATCAGCGCAACAATGAAAACACCTGCCGTACCAAGAGAAATACCCTTTATAGTTACTCTGCCGAGAACATAACCAAGAGCGGCTATGGCTAAAACTGATATCATAAGGAAGGAAACGCCATGAATTGACATTATTCCATTAAACATATCCATTATTTATCACTTTACTTTCTTTTATTATAACATATTTTCGAGACGCTGTTTACAGCGTCTCATTTATTATTTCTTTCTAGCGTAATGAGGAAGCAGCATTGGTGAAGCCATACCGCTTTCAGCGCCCACTGCTTCAAGCTCCCTGTTGAATTTTTCTATATGAGCGAGAGTAAGCTTTTTCAGACATGTTGTATCCTTAGCCTTAGCAGCAGCATTTATACCAGCATTTCTTCCGAAAACTATAACATCAAGAAGAGAATTGCCCATAAGTCTGTTTCTGCCGTGGATACCACCTGCCACCTCACCGGCTGCATAGAGATTCTCAACTCCTGTAGAGCAGTCGTCAGCAATCTCAAGGCCACCATTCTGATAGTGAAGCGTAGGATATACAAGTATAGGCTCCTTACGTATATCTATGCCGTATTTGCCGAACATTCTCATCATGGCAGGGATACGCTTTTCTATAGTTCCCTCTCCATTCTTGTACTCGATCATAGGAGTATCGAGCCATACAGCCTTTCCGAGAGTAGTCTCAATTCCTTTGCCACGCTCAGTACATTCACGTATGATAGAAGCAGCTGTAACATCTCTTGTCTCAAGCGGATGCATGAATACATCACCATCGATATTCACAAGCTTTGCGCCAAGAGAACGAACCTTCTCGGTAACAAGTGCGCCAAAGATCTGTTCAGGATAGCCCGTACCCGTCGGGTGATACTGTAATGTATCAGCATAAAGTAATTTTGCGCCTACTCTGTAGCCGAGGATAAGTCCATCGGCAGTTGCACCGTAATGATTTGAAGTCGGGAACCCCTGATAGTGAAGACGTCCTGCACCGCCAGTTGCGATAATAACAGTCTTTGCCTTTGCAACAAGAAGTTCCTTTGTTTCCATGTTCATAAGAACGGCACCTGCTGCCCTACCATTTTCATCGAGTATTATCTCTACAGCAGCTGTAAAATCAACAACCGGGATACCACGGTTTATGACTTCATCGCGAAGGGTTCGCATTATCTCTGCACCAGAATAATCTTTTGCAGCATGCATTCTCTTGCGTGAGGTTCCACCACCGTGAGTAGTTACCATTGTGCCGTCAGGCTCTTTATCAAATTCCACTCCAAGCTTATTAAGCCACTGAATAGCCTCGGGGGCTTTGGTAACAAGCTTTTTTACAAGCTCTGGCTTTGCAGCAAAATGTCCGCCACCGAAAGCGTCAAGGAAATGTATTGCAGGGGAGTCATTTGGCTTGTCGGCTGCCTGTATGCCACCTTCTGCCATCATTGTGTTTGCATCACCTATACGAAGCTTTGTGACGATCATTGCCTTTACGCCTGCCTCGTCAGCTTCTATAGCAGCTGAAGTTCCCGCACCGCCGCCACCAATAATAAGCACATCTGTCTCATAATCTGGAGCAGTAAGGTCTACGTCATCAGCAGTTATTCTGCTTCTGCCCTGAAGCAGTTCCGCAAGCTGTGTCGGAACTTTGTCGCCCTTATTAACGCCTGCGGAAAGAACAGTGAATTCATCCTGTTTATAATCTGGGTGAAAATGAGCAAGAAGATCGTCCTTCTCTTCAGCTGTCATTCTTCGAGGTTCGAGAGTTGCGTTTTCTTTTCTTTTTGCAGCAACAATCTTTGCAAGTTCATTTAATTGTTCTATCTTGTACATACTCTCCCCTCCTTACTTCTCGATCTCGCGGTGATTATACATATCCTTAATTTCTTCTATGTTATCAACCGCTTTTGTCATGAGCTCTTCGATATCCTTATCAAATATACCTTCGTTTACTTCCTTAACCCTGTCAGAAAGGTGTCCGCATTCCGGAGCTATATACTTACCATTGAGACGTCTTGCAAGCATTGCCACCTGAGGGTGTGAAATTCCTGCAGGACATCGTGACGAACATACTCCGCACATTACACAGTCAAAGCTCTCCTCTGCGCATTTTTCATATTCGCCTCTCTGAGCATAAGCGATATACTGCATAACATTGAGCTCCTGCGTACAGGCTTTAGTACAGGCATTACAGCCTATACAACTGTATATCTCTGGATAAAGCTGCATCATTATCTGCTGGTCAGGCTTTATCTCCTCTATATTGTAGGTTCTTTTTTCAAGAGGGAAGAAAGGAAGAGTAGCAATGTACATTCCTTCCTGTACCTCGGTCTGACAAGCAAGGCAACCATGAAGCTCTATCTCGCCCTTTATTCTATAAATTGTAGCACAGGCACCGCAGAAGCCGTTTCTACAGCCGCAGCCTCTTACAAGCTCATAGCCTGCATATTCCATCGCTGTCATTATTGTAAGACCTGCTGGCACTTCATATTTCTTGCCGAACAGATAAACATTCAACATATTTTCCATGCGAGTTTCTCCTTTTTAATATTCATCGGGCAGTTCACCGAGCTGGTCAAAACGGAAAACAGGACCATCCTTGCAAACATACTTATTACCAATGTTGCAGCGGCCACACTTTCCTACTCCACATTTCATGCGAAGCTCCATAGTAGTGTATACCTGTGTTTCACTGAAACCGAGTTCCTTCAGTCCTGCTAGAGTAAATTTTATCATTATGGGAGGACCGCATATAAGAACTGTCTTATTTACCGAAGGATCAAGCTCCTTAACATAGTTTGGAACAAAGCCAACATGACCGTCCCAACCTTCCTGAGGATTGTCAATTGTAAGATTGACTTCAATGCCTTCATCAGCCATCCATTCGTCTATTATCTCCTTGTAGTCAACAAGATCTTCCTTCGAACGTGAACCGTAGATTATCTGTACATCACCGTAGTTTGAACGGTTGTCACGGACATAGTTGATAACTGAACGAAGTGGAGCTAAACCGATACCGCCCGCAATAAAAAGAAGATCCTTTCCTTTGAGTTCTGTTTCGACCGGAAAAGCGTTTCCATAAGGTCCTCTTATAGTTATCTGCTGACCTACCTCCATAGCATGGAGCCAATTTGTGAGACAGCCGCATTTCTTTATGCTGAACTCCATGTACTCCTTGTTCGTAGGTGATGAGGTTATTGAAAACATGGCTTCGCCGACTCCGGGAATCGAAAGCATCGCACACTGTCCGGGTAAATGCTCAAATACCTTTCCCCCCTCAGGTGATATCACCCTGAAAGTCTTTACATCCGGAGTATCCTGTCTTATATCAGTAACAACGCCAATATAAGGGATCAATGTATCATTGTTCATCACTTTACCTCCAATGCTTTCATGACTTTTACGATATTCATTGATATCGGACATTTTGAAAGGCATCTTCCACAGCCTACGCATCCAAATTCTCCATTATTGTTTGCTGGGAAATAAACGAGCTTATGCATAAATCTCTGACGGAAGCGTTCAAGCTGAGTAAGCCTTGGATTACCGTGAGCCATTTTTGTAAAATCTGAATACATACATGAATCCCAACAGCGGAAACGCTTTATGCCATGACCGGTGTTGAAATCCTTTATATCATAGCATTGGCATGTAGGACATACAAAAGTACATGTACCGCAGCCAAGACAGCTTTCTGAAAGATCTCCCCATTTGTCAGAGTTAAAATACTCATTCAACTTGTCACCGCCGAATTTATCTGTAGTGAGGTTTGCAAGAGGCAACTTTTTTAGTATTTCTCTAGTTTTTTCACGTTCAGCCTCAAGTTTCGACGTATCTCCTTCTTCAAGTAAAGAAGAAATACTACTAATAAACTTCTGCCCCTTTTCGTTGTGAGCCTCGATAAATAAGCTCTCACCGTCGTTGTAGCACACAGCATCTCCCTCAGGAACTACCGCATCAATACCAAAAGTACCGCAGAAGCAGGTCTCAGCAGGGCGCGTGCAAGCCATAGAAACAACTGTACCGTGGTCACGGCGATTTTTATAATAACTGTCTACTGGCTCAGCAAGGAATACCTTATCAAGTATAGTAAAGCTTCTTGCATCACAGGCGCGAACACCGAAGATAACAAAATCCTCGGATTCCTCGCGGACATCTATAACTTCGATATTTTTGCCCTCCATTTTGAAGTCCACAAGGTTTTCTGTCTGAGGGAAGAAGAAATCTTTGGCGCTTCTGACGGTATTGAGAGCGTTGCTGAGTTTCATGCCGCTCTCGTACTTCTTATACTCAGCCGCACCATCTTCACGATCAACGGGGATATATAGTGTCTGTGAAGCTGAGACAGCTTCAAAAAGCTTATCAATCTTGTCAAGTGATATCCTCAGCATTACTCCACTCCCCTTTCGTGAACAATTCCTGCCTCGCAGTCGTCCTGCTTGTACTCGTTGAGCGGAGCACGTGAGACAATGTCCTCACCTGCCTGGTACTCACCGTAAAAGGCATTGATATCTTTTATAAACTTTCTGTTGAGCAGGTGGAGCGGTATATTCTGAGGACATACTCTCGAACACTCGCCGCAGTCCGTACATCTGCCTGCGACATGAAAAGCACGGATTATATGGAACATATTTTCTTCAAAGCTGTCAGAAGGAGCCTTGTTCTCAATTCCTGAATCTGGATTATCGAATACGCACTTCTCACAGGTACAAGCTGGACAGACATTGCGACAGGCATTACAGCGTATACACTTAGAAAGCTGTTCTCTCCAGAACTCAAAACGCTCCTGTGCAGTCATATTCTCCAGCTTCTCAACCATATCAAAACGGTTGGAGTCGAGGACATCACCCTCCTCGCCCATAAGCTCATCATAGATTACATGTTTCTTGCTCTTGCAGGAGGCACATTTATCCAGAACAGCCTCATAGAAGGGCATGGTTTCTTCACCGTATATTGTATCTATTTTTAATGTGTAGTTGTCATTCTTAACAGAAAGTATTCCAGTAATGCCCTTTGCCTTTATCTTCTCTGCATCAAGTTTAGGACCGCCTGGGATACCGACTATATAAACGTTTTCACGTACAACTCTATGCTCCTTGATGAGCTGATTGAAGCTGTATGTATCGCAGGGCTTAAGAAAAGCAAGTATCCTGCCTTCCTTTCTGCTCTCCTTTACAAGATATTTTGAAACATTTGCTGAAGTAAAGTCATCGTATACAAAATCTGCTACAAGCTCCTCAGCAGTTTCAAATACAGCCGGGGTTATATCATAAGCGAATTCTCCCCTCTTCCAACCGATGACCCGGTCAACAGTGCCATCAGCTAAAAGCTGTTTTGCTTTATTAATCATTGCTTCCTGCATCGCAGATCCTCCAATCTTCGGTTAGGGCCGAGTTTTTTAACTGCTTCAGTAAATTCGTTCATAGTCGCAGCAAATTTAGCACCCTCTGCTGCGGAAACCCATTCAACTCTCGTTCTATCACGTTCAATACCGAGAAAGTCAAGCATACTGAAAAGAAGAGTCATTCTTCTTCTTGTAAAGTAATTTCCTGATGTATAATGGCAATCTCCAGGGTGACAACCACATAGTATAACTCCGTCAGCACCACGCTGAAAGGCTTTGAGTATAAACATAGGATTTACACGGCATGAGCAGGGTACTCTGATTATTTTTACGTTTGCCGGATAGCTAAGTCTATTTGTACCTGAAAGATCTGCTCCTGCGTATGAGCACCAGTTACAGCAGAAAGCGACGATCAGCGGCTGAAATTCTTTATTTTCACTTACTTGCATATTGCGTCTACCTCCGCCATTATCTGACTGTTAGAGAATCCGTTGAGATCCATTGCACCTGAAGGACAAGCAACAGTACAAGCACCGCAGCCCTGACATACAGCAGGATTAACACTTGCAACTCTTCGTACAGCAATAGATTTGTCAGGCATTTTGAATTCTTTGTCAAGGTATGTTATAGCACCATAAGGACATACTTTTTCACATGATGAACAGCCATTGCACATAAGCTCATTTGAATGTGCAACACAGGGATTGCAAGTTATACTGTTCTTTACAAGAAGTCCTATAGCCTTTGCGGCTGCAGCACTTGCCTGAGCTACAGTTTCGGGAATATCCTTCGGTCCCTGACAGGCACCTGAAAGGAAAATTCCTGCCGTAGCGCTTTCTACAGGTCTAAGCTTCGGGTGAGCTTCTGTGAAGAAGTCATTAGTATCCATTTGTGTAGTAAGCATAGTAGCCAGTGGACGTGCCGTCTTGTCAGGCTCGATAGCAGCAGCAAGAACAACCATATCAGCGTCGATATGTAGTTGTTCATTTGCAAGCAGATCAGAGGCCTGAACGTCAATCTTTCCGTCTGACCGTGGTGTTACCTTGCCCACCATACCCTTGATATAGTGTACGTTGTATTGCTCGACAGCCCTACGGTAAAACTCGTCAAAGTTCTTGCCTGGAGTACGAACGTCTATGTAGAATACGTATACCTCGGTATCGGGATATTTCTCTCGGATAAGCATTGCGTGCTTTGCAGTATACATACAGCATATCTTTGAACAATAAGACTTTCCCTTACTATCATCGCATCTTGAACCTACACACTGTACGAAAACTATCTTATGCGGGTGAGTCTTGTCAGAAGGACGAAGCAGTGTACCACCGTTAGGACCGGCCGCGTTCATAAGCCTTTCAAGTTCAAGTGAAGTAACTACATCGGGACACTGATTATATGCAAATTCATCATACTTATCAAGAGTAATAGGATTGAATCCAGTAGCAACAACGATAGCACCGTACTTCTGCTCGATAAATTTGTCTTTCTGTTCATAGTCGATAGCACCAACTGAACATACAGATGAACAAATACCACATTTACCCTTTGAAAGCATCATACAATGATTCGGGTCGATAGTAGCAACCTTAGGAACTGCCTGTGCAAATGGGATATATATAGCAGTTCTGTTATCAAGTCCCATATTAAACTCGTTAGGAACTTTTTTCATAGGACATTTTTCCGTACAAAGTCCGCAACCAGTACATTTGGTCTCGTCAACAAAACGGGCTTTTTTCTTTATTGTTACTGTAAAATTACCGACAAATCCTTTTACATCCGTTACTTCACTGAAAGAATGAATAGTAATATGCTCATTCTGTGAAGCCTCTACCATTTTTGGGGTAAGGATACAGGCAGCACAGTCAAGAGTCGGGAAGGTTTTGTCTATCTGAGCCATTTTTCCGCCTATAGTAGGATTCTTTTCAACAATATCAACGTCAAAACCAGCCTCCGCAATATCAAGGGCAGTCTGAATACCTGCGATACCGCCACCTATTACAAGAGCGCGCTTTTCTACAGGACTTTCCCCTGCTGTAAGCGGAGCATTGAGATGAACCTTTGCTACAGCAGCTTTACCAAGTATTATAGCCTTTTCAGTTGCCGAGGCTATATCCTTGTGTATCCATGAGCACTGCTCGCGTATATTAGCTATTTCCACAAGATAAGGATTAAGTCCTGCTGACGCAGCTGCTTTTCTGAATGTGTTCTCATGCATTCTCGGAGAGCACGAACATACAACAACACCTGTCAGATTATGCTCCTTGATTGCATTCTTGACAAGATTCTGTCCCGATTCAGAGCACATATACTGATAGTCCTGAGAGATAACAACCCCTGGCTCATGACCAAGAGTTTCAGCAACAGTTCTGACATCTACAGTGGCCGCTATGTTAGTACCGCAATGACAGACAAATACACCTATTCTCTGCATATGGCTATCCCCTCCCTACTTTATGTATTTTCTGAAAGCTGTGACGATAGCCTGCTGTGGCATATCCTCGTCAAGCATTTCAGGTATCTGATTCGGATTAATATGGTTATTTCCTTGTTGACGAACTGCTGCAAGACGTACAGCTTCAACAACCTTTGCAGGCTCAACATTTCTCGGGCATCTGTCAACACAGGCAAAACAGGTCAGGCACTTATATATCGACTTAGAGTTCATAAGATTTTCAATGTCTCCACGCTCGACCATATATACGAACTGATGAGGATGATACTCCATTTCATCATAAGACGGACAGGTTCCAGAGCATTTGCCGCAACGCATACATTTCAGCACATTAACTCCGCTTGAACGGAGTACTTGTTCTTTTAGGTTCTTATTCATTGCTCTCCTCCTTTACTCCAAGAGCTTCGGCAAGGAGTTCCGTAAAGTAGTATACTGGCAGTTCCGAACCAGAATTCTTTCTAAGATTATACATACAGAGCGGACAGGCAGTAATTATCATATCCGCCCCCTGATCCTCAGCAGACTTCATTACAGCTGAACTTCTTTTATGAGCCTGCGACTTGTCTTCAAGAGCTATGTATCCGCCGCAGCACTCGTTTCTCTGTGAATATATTACTGGAGTACCGCCAATAGCTCTGATAAAATCCTCAATAATAGACGGATTCTCAGGATCATCCATAGCAAGTGCCTTTGAAGGTCTGAGGAGAAGGCAACCATAATATGCAGCTATCTTTTTTCCCTTTAACGGGTTAATGACCTTCTTTGCAAGTTCGTCAAAGCCGATAATATCACGCAGCATTTCAAGATAATGATATACCTTGGTCTCACCATTATAGGATTCATCAAATTTAAGATAATTATTTACCTTTGCAGCCATATCCTCATCATAAGAGATATCATAATTTGTCTGCTTTATAACATTATGGCAGGCTGAACAGACGGTAATAAGAGGTCTTCCGGCTTCTTTTGCAACATTGAGAACTCTGACAGCCGAAAGCTTTGTAGCAATCTCGTCTTTTGCCGTTGTATATGCGCCGCCACAGCACTGCCATTCAGACGGTTCTTCAAGGGCAATATTGAGAGCCTTTGCCGAGACTCTTGCATAAATATCAAGATCCTTGGCTTTTGTTCTCAACGTACAGCCAGGATAATATGTAAACGTTTCCATACGTCAGCATCCTTTCGTGTATTATCAGACCATTTCTTCCGGATGGAATACTTCATCGAACTTTTCAGCAGTAAGAAATCCGAGCTCCACACAGGCTTCCTTAAGGGAAATATTGTCCTTAAAAGCTTTTTTAGCGGTTTTTGCGGAATTCTCATAGCCAATATAGGGATTTAGCGCTGTTACAAGCATAAGAGAATTGTGAAGATTATGATGCATTTTTTCTTTATTTGCTCTTATACCGACTGCACAGTTTTTATTGAAGGATCTTATTGACTCAGCAAGCAGCCTTGCAGACTGTAAGAAGTTATAAGCGCAGACCGGCATAAATACATTAAGTTCAAAATTGCCTTGTGACGCAGCCATACCTACAGAAACGTCATTGCCCATTACTTGTACAGCGACCATTGTTACCTGTTCACACTGCGTAGGATTGACCTTGCCAGGCATTATTGACGAACCGGGCTCATTTTCAGGAATGAATATTTCTCCGAGGCCATCACGCGGACCTGAGGCAAGCCACCTGACATCATTTGCTATCTTCATCATATCAGCAGCAAGAGCTTTTAAGGCACCGTGTGCAAAAACTATTTCATCTTTTGAAGTTAGAGAGTGGAATTTATTTGGTGATGTTCTAAAATTCTTTCCTGTAAGGCTTCCGACTGCCGTCGCTGCCTTTTCAGCAAACCCTTTTGGAGCATTAAGACCAGTGCCTACTGCCGTACCGCCGAGCGCAAGCTCCTTAAGCTCTTCACAAGCGGCAAGTATCATTTTTTTATCCTTTTCAAGAGAAGCTCTCCATCCGCTTATTTCCTGAGAGAATTTAATAGGCGTAGCGTCCTGTAAATGAGTACGTCCGCTCTTTACTATCCCATCGTTTTCAGCTTCAAGACGTCGAAAAGTAGTTATAAGCTCCTCAACAGCAGGAATAACTCTGTCTTCAAGAGCAAGAACTGAGGAAATATGCATTGCAGTAGGAAAAGTATCGTTCGATGACTGGCTCATATTTATATCATCGTTCGGATGAAGAAGTTTTTTTCCAGCGATCTCGTTTCCTCTGTTGGCGATAACTTCGTTTGCGTTCATATTCGACTGTGTGCCGCTTCCTGTCTGCCACACAACAAGAGGAAAATGCTCATTCAACGAACCACTGATAACCTCGTCACAGACCTGAGATATAATACTACATTTTTCATCCGTCATTTTTTCTGGTCTGAGTTCATGATTTGCAATTGCCGCAGCTTTCTTTAGAATTCCGAGAGCACGGGTGATCTCACGCGGCATTGTCTCAATACCCACACCAATTAGGAAGTTCTCATGACTGCGCTCAGTTTGAGCTCCCCAGTACTTATCAGCAGGCACTTTGACCTCGCCCATAGAATCGTGTTCAATACGGTAATCCATTTTAATATCCACTCCCAAACAGATTTATCGAAGAAAACGCCTGATAAAGGCATGATCTCCATTGTTACAATCGTATACATTAATAGTATACCAGTATATTTGATTAATTTCAAATTCACTTTAAGAATATTGCTATTCAGATATTGATATCTAATTAACAATTATTTTTCTCGTTAAATACATCATATTATTTTTATATGATATATTGTTTTTTATATTATTGCTTTATTTGTACAGCATATATTGAGTATGTCACGGATTCTTTATAATAACCATCGCATATAATGATCGTAAAAAACAATCATTGCTCCTTTAAATTATTATTTGTGCAATAAAACAAATTATATTTTTTATGCAAGCCATATAATCAGCAATTATATATTCGAATACATTTATTCCTATTTATATATATTATTTCTTGTACATTGATATAATTTTCACATTCTTATTCAATAAAAAAGGGGCTGTAAAAAA
>NZ_JAGCFH010000035.1 GCF_017650195.1 Ruminococcus sp.
AAGGCAGAGGCTGTCTACAAGGCAGTTGCACACGCACTGAAAACAGCCGTTACCGAGAATAAGGACGGCTCAACGCTCTCCACGAAAGGAGTTCTCTGATGATCGCGATAATCGATTACGGCGCAGGAAATATATTCAGTGTGAAAAACGCTCTTGACTACCTCGGACTTGAAAGCCGCCTTGTCAGCGATAAGGAGTCCGTAAAGGCAGCTGACGCTGTTATACTTCCGGGGGTAGGAGCATTCCCTGCAGCGATGAAAAAGCTTGAAGCCACGGGACTTGTGGACACTATCAAGGAGGAGGCTGCAAGGAAGCCCTTCCTCGGTATCTGCCTCGGTATGCAGCTCATATTTGAAAAGGGCTACGAGTTCGAGGAGTGCGACGGTCTTGGACTTATCGGCGGAAGCGTCCGCAAAATGGAGGAGCCTGAGCTCATAATTCCTCACATGGGCTGGAACAAGCTTGAAAAGCTGAATGACTGTCCGCTCCTTGAAAACGTTGGGGACAACGAGTACGTTTACTTCGTTCACTCCTACAAGGCTCACTGCGAGGACAAGGATATTGCTGCCTATGTTGAGTACGGCGGACGAGTTCCGGCACTGGTATACGACGGCAAATACGTTTACGGAGCACAGTTCCACCCTGAAAAGAGCGGTGAGACAGGGCTTAAGATACTCCGCAGCTTCGGAGATCTCATAAAATTGGAGTATAAACAATGACAGGAAAAAAGATCACAGCAATTATTGCAGGAGCAGTTTTGGCAGCCGGAGCAGGCGTTTTTTTATACTGGGACAATTCATATAATTTCACAACAGGTCCAAATGGAAGAACCCTCAATTCTAACGGTTACTTTGCAGATTTTGAAAACTTCAACGGCAAGGATTCGTTTGAGATACAGCTTGAAAAAGGTGAAAAGATACACCTTGATTCTCATATTGAAAAAGGCGATGCGGATTTCAAGTTCTTTCGTAAGGGAGAAAACAAAGGATTCAGCATACGTGGTATCATAGATACTGATACCGATTTGACAGCAGACGAATCAAGCAGATATGTTATAGAAGTCAAGGCGAAACACGCAAAAGGCGTGATAAATATCACTTTCGACGAGAACAGAAAAGACAAGACCGTTTACGGTTCAAACAATGTTGATATCGGCTGAGTACGTCTGTATGATATGAAATAAACTTATCCAAGGAGAATAAAAAATGATAATTTTCCCCGCAATTGATATAAAGGATGGCAACTGTGTCCGCCTGTTCAAGGGCGACTTTTCCACAGTTGAAAAGGTGGCTTCAGACTACCTCGAAACAGCAAAGAGCTTCGAGAAGGCAGGAGCAGAGTGGATACACATGGTAGACCTTGACGGTGCCAAGGAGGGCAGACCCGTCAACACAAAGATATACACAGACGTAGCCGAAAAGACCAAACTCAAAGTCGAGCTGGGCGGCGGTATCCGCAGCCTCAGGACTATACAGGAGTACCTTGACATGGGTATCACAAGAGTTATCCTCGGCTCCGTAGCATTGAAAAATCCGAAGCTGGTATGCGAAGCCGTTGAGAAGTTCGGCAGCGAAAAGATAGTCGTTGGGATAGACGCAATGCATGAAATGGTTGCAACAGAGGGTTGGCTGGAAAGTTCTGATGTACACTACATAGACCTAGCAAATAAGATGATAGAAGCAGGCGTGAAATATTTTATATTCACCGATATTTCCAAGGACGGAACTCTTTCTGGAGTGAACCGCGAACAGCTCAAAAAGCTTGCAGACGCAACCGAGGGCAGAGCAAATATCGTAGCAAGCGGTGGAGTTCATACTATGGACGACATAATTGCCTGCAAGGAAATGGGACTTTACGGTACTATCTGCGGAAAGTCCATATACAAGGGAACATTGAATCTTAAAGAAGCAATTGAGTATTCAAATGAGTGATAAGGCTTTTAAAAAGCTTAATATTGCCGTAAATATCATTTCATTCGGTATGCTGACTGTATATTTTTTGTATATGATTTCGGTTTACAGTGATTTCCCCGAACAGATAGGTATACATTACGGCGAGGACAACGAATTTGATGTTTACACTTCCAAATGGCTGGCTTTCTTTCCGTTTATGGCAGGCTTTGGACTTGTGGGAATTTTTTCTTTAGCAGGAATAGCAGCTAGAAGGATCAAAAATACCAGCAAAAAGCTGAGCGCAGAAGATGACAGTTTTATCAGAATGACTTTTATTGCAGTTCTTGATGCTATGAAGCTGTTCTGGGCAGTGTTTTACACCATATGGGCGCACTGTGTCATTCATCAGACGAGAATGTTCACATTCGGTATACCCATAAGGAATTTTCAGACTTTGCCATTATTGATAATAATAGGAGCTTTTCTGGCTGTTGACAGCAAAGTAAGACTGAAAAAGTCGAAAATGTTTATAATTATAGCTGAGATCATTTTTTGTGCAGTGGCTATATTAGTAAGGGTAATGAAAAACAATATTTAAGGAAGTACTCGATGTAAACGATGGATCTTAAAGAGGTACTTGATATGTGCAGAGTTTCTTTCAGGACAGATCTATTGGGCAGAACAAGTGATGACAGGCTTATCGTCTGGACAGACGGCGGAGATGTTGATCTAAAAAATATGCAGATAGACCTCAGAGAGTGCGGACAGACATTTATCATCACCGAAAATCTTAAATGGTAATATATCAATGAATGTTTTTGAAAAAATATCAAAAGACGTAAAACTTAGCGAATATTTTGAAAATACAGCAGATATTTGTTTCCTGTCTGAACCAGAAGAATACGACGGGAAAGGTATGGGTATAAAGCTAAGTATTGATGGTAAAGTCATCGGAAGGTCGGCTGATGGCTGTGATTTTCTGCTTTTGAGTGACGGAACAGTCGGCTATATCAATTATGAAGGCTTTGCAGGAAGAATAGCCGAAAATGCAGAGGATCTCTTTTCTCTGCTCCTGAATTTTCCGACTTTTGCGGAATACCTTTATTCTGATTGTTTCCTTGAGGAAAACAGAGAAAAGGTAATGGGAGAGATATACATGAGCTGTTACGAAGTCATGGAAGGCTGGGAAAAGAGTCGTGACAAGGCTTTTGAGCAACTCAATACAAAAGCGGAAGATGTCTGGAACATAACAATGAAAAAGCTTTACGTCGCTGCAATGAAAGAACCGAGGTTTGGTTTTATCTTCAATGGTGAATTGTCGGATACATTGTTTAGCGACTACAGTCCGTGGTGGCTGTGATAATAAAAAGGAGGCGGAATAATGCTCGCAAAGAGAATAATCCCTTGCCTTGATGTAAGAAACGGCAAGGTGGTCAAGGGCGTAAATTTTGAGGGAGTACGCGACGTAGGCGATCCTGTTGAATGCGCTGAGGAGTACAACAAACAGGGCGCTGACGAGATAGTATTCTATGATATAACTGCTTCATTCGAGGGACGCGGAGTTTTCCTTGACGTTGTAAGAGATACGGCGAAAAAGGTATTTGTACCGCTTACAGTAGGTGGTGGTATCAAGACAGTTGACGATATCCGCGAGGCTTTGAGAGCAGGTGCGGACAAGGTATCCGTAAACTCTCAGGCTGTACAGAATCCTCAGCTCATAAAAGACGGAGCAGATATATTCGGCAGCCAGTGCATTTGTGTAGGCATCGACGCCAAGAAGATTGCCGACAGCAAGTGGACGGTATATATAAACGGCGGCAGAAAGGATATGGGAATCGACCTTATCGACTGGGTACACACTATAGAAAAGCTTGGAGCAGGTGAGATATGTCTTAATTCCATAGATGCAGACGGAACCAAGGAAGGCTTTGATATCCCCATGCTTAAGGCTGTATGCGACAACTGCTCCATACCTGTTATTGCCAGCGGCGGAGCCGGAAAGATAAACGACTTTTATGAAGTATTCGAGAAGACCGGAGCAACAGCTGCTCTTGCTGCTTCACTTTTTCACTTCAAGGAACTTACAGTCGGTGAAGTCAAGGATTATTGCCGTGATAAAGGTGTTATTGTACGCTGATGAATTACATCAGAAGCATTAAGCTTGAAAAACTCACAAAAGAGCTTGGATATACCGCGAAGATCCCTGCTGTGAAAAGTCTTGCGACGGCAGGGGAGCTTGCATTTAACAGCCCTGTTACTTATTTTGTGGGCGAGAACGGCACGGGCAAATCCACTCTGCTTGAAGCGATAGCTGTAAAGTACGGCTTTAACGCAGAAGGAGGTTCGTTGAACTTTTCCTTTGCCACAAAAGAGACCCACTCGCCGCTCTATAGCGCTGTAAAGCTCGTGCGCGGCATTGAGAGACCGAGAACAGGCTTTTTTCTCAGGGCTGAGAGCTTTTACAATGCGGCATCATATATTGATACTCTAGGCAGCACAATACTTGACGCATACGGAGGAGTATCGCTTCATGAGCAGTCCCACGGCGAGAGTTTTTTCTCGCTTGTTATGAATCGCTTTAAGGGGCACGGTCTGTATATCCTTGATGAGCCTGAGGCGGCACTTTCGCCGTCACGACAGATGTCACTACTTGTAAGGATAAATGAGCTTGCGGAACAGGAAAGCCAGTTTATTATCGCAACTCATTCGCCTATAGTGCTTGCATATCCCGGTTCGGTGATATATGAGCTTACCGAAGACGGCATAAACAGGACGGAGTACAAAAACACCGAAATATACAGCGTTATGAAAGTTTTTATGGACAGTCCTGAGCGTATGATAGATCATTTATTTGAAAAGGAGTAGCTATGATAAAGATAGACATCAACGACCTCGACAAGTTTTTCGTAAAGGGCGAGCTTATCCCTGCGATATGCTATGAGGTCAATACAAAAACAGTTCTTATGCTTGCGTATATGAACAAGGAGAGTCTGAAAAAAACTCTTGAAACAGGCTATACATGGTTCTGGAGCCGCTCACGTCAGGAGTATTGGAACAAGGGCGCGACCTCAGGACACCTTCAGAAGGTCGTATCAATATACGGCGACTGTGACAACGACACACTGCTTGTAAATGTTGAGCAGACAGGAGTTGCCTGCCATACAGGAAGCTACAGCTGCTTTTTCAATGAAATATACAATACGGAGGAGAATGAATAATGACAGTATATCAGGAAATTTTTGAAGTAATTAAGGAAAGGAAGAAGCAGTTCGAGAACGGTACAGCTGCTGAGAATTCCTACACTTGTTATCTCTTTGAAAAGGGCGTTGACAAAATCTGCAAGAAGGTTGGTGAGGAAGCCACAGAGACTGTCATTGCTGCAAAGAACGGTGACAATGACGAGCTCAAGAACGAGATAAACGATCTTCTTTACCATGTAATGGTGCTCTGCGCAAATCAGGGACTTGACTGGTCCGATGTTGAGAAGGTGCTTGACGAGAGAAATGAGAAAATAGGTAACCTCAAGAAGTTTCACGAGGTAGACAAGAATACATGAGAAAAAGCTGCCATAAGGCAGCTTTTTCAATTGGTTTCAAGTTTTGCTTTTATATCGGTAGTATCAAGGTAATCAAAAAGTGCAGTCATTATATCCGTATAGCAGGGAATATAAAGGTGCATCCCGTCACCTGAACTGTAGCCGCTTGTAAGCTCGAGCTTATCGTCGCATATCACGGAATAGTCGTCGAAAAAGTATACGTCGGGAGAGTCTATCCGCTTAACCATTTCTATGAGCGCGGCATTGTAATCACGTATGATACTGTTTTTTACTACTCTGCATCCGGAGCCTACGGGAGTTATTGCGGCAACGATGATATTTATACCGGGTACACGCTCCCTTATCTCGTCTATAACCTCACGGTAGCGCTTTATGAACTTGTCGGGAGAATTGAGGTTTACATCGTTCATGCCTAGCCACATATAGAGCAGTTTAGGCTTGGCGTATTCAACAGCGTCCACAAGACCGAGTTTCTCTGTACCCATAGTGAAAGTGAAATGCGCAAGGTTCCACATGGATACGGAATCTCCGGCTATACTGTGTTCAATAGGTATAAATCCGTAGTATTTAAGTCCGAGGGCAATGGAATCACCTGCGGTAAATAGTCTTTCCTGATAAAAGGCACTGTTTGGCGAGGTGCCAACGTATCTGTCAGGAGCAAGAGCAGTGTCAGAAGTTGTGACTGTTGTGGTAGCTGAGACTGTTGTGACGGCAGTGATTGTTACTGTTGTCCGCAACTCTGAGGTTCCCGCAGGGCAGGAAGTAAGTTCACAATACAGTACATCAGCTGCGTCGTTAACAGCTGCTGAAGTATAACTTCCGGCGAGACTTCTTTCGCTCATGTTCTTCCTCAGTGATGATGTTAGTATAAATGACAGCATGGCTGTCAGCAGAAAAAACAGGAGTATAACAGGTACTCTTGCTTTTTTTATTATTTTTCTAATCATTTTATCTGCACTTCCTGTGTTTTATGCGGAATATCCGCACACTTAATATTTTACCATATTTTCCGTGAAATGTAAAGCAAGGAAGAGCTGCTGAATAAATAGTAGCTAAATTCTTGACATTGTGCTGTGTGGAGAGTATAATTATATGTGCAATATAATGAATATCAGGAGTGGAATGGAAATGAACAATATCACAATATCCGGGCTGTATGACCTTTCTCACACAGCTGCAAAGGATTATTTAAGCAAATTCACATATCCGTGGGAGGCTCTTAAGGGAATAAGCAGCTTTATTATCGAACTCGGAAAGACTCTCAGTGCTGACGAGTATGACAACCCTTCGGAAAATGTATGGGTGCACAAGACTGCAAAGGTTTTTCCCACTGCATATCTCGGAGCTCCCTGTATTATCGGCGCTGGCACTGAGGTGCGTCACGGCGCGTTCATCAGAGGAAGTGCTCTTGTAGGTGAAAACTGCGTAGTTGGCAACTCTGTGGAACTTAAAAATGTTATACTTTTCGACAATGTGCAGACTCCACACTACAACTATGTCGGCGACAGCATACTCGGCTATAAGTCCCATATGGGAGCAGGCTCCATCACCTCAAATGTAAAGTCGGACAAGACGAATGTTGTTATCAAGTCTGGAGATGAGCGCATAGAGACTGGTATAAAGAAGATAGGCGCAATGCTGGGTGACTGCGTAGAGGTCGGCTGCAACAGCGTTCTCAATCCGGGAACAGTTATCGGACGTAACTCCAATATATACCCCACAAGCTGCGTAAGGGGCGTTATACCTTCCGACAGCATATACAAGACAGGCGGAGTCATTGTTCATAAGAACTGACGAGCTTGCCGCAGAGATATAACGTAATAGAAAGCTTTGAAGCTGCCTTCGGGCAGCTTTTTGTTTACTTTTTTCGCGCTTGATATTGTAAAAAAGATAAAAATGTGGTATTATAGAAATAGCATTATGTTTCGCCTATGGCAGAATGGAGGACTGTATGGAAAACAAGATAACTTTTGGCGGCAATATGACCGCGCAGATCAATTTTGCGATGCAGCAGAACTATGTTCCCGTGTTCAGAAATATGGTAATGACCAACAATACTGGCGAGGAACTTAAAAATGTGCGTCTTAGGATAAGATTTGAGCCGGAATTTGCCAAGACCTTTGAAGCTGTTCCCGTCGATCTCAAACCGTCCGAGCCTGTGGAGATATCTCCTATCAATATAATACTGCTTTCGGACTATCTTTTCAGTCTGACGGAAAAGCTTGTGGGAAACGTTACCATACAGGCACTGCAAGGCGAAGAGGTCATAGCCGAGGAGAGCCGTAATATAGAGCTCCTTGCCTACGACCAGTGGTCAGGAATTAATTTCATGCCTGAGACTGTCGCAGCCTTTGTTTCTCCCAATCACCCAAAGGTTCAGGAGATAGTTGCCGCAGCCGGTGTTTACTTGAAAAAATGGTGCGGAGATCCTGCCTTTACAGGATATCAGACAAAGAACCCGAATATAGTTAAGCAGCAGATGGGGGCGATATATGCAGCCCTCCAGGAGCAGAACATAGCCTATACCATGCCGCCTGCAAGCTTTGAGGAAGCTCAGCGCATACGAATGCCCGATACGGTCCTTGAAGGAAAACAAGGTACATGCCTTGATCTTGCGGTACTGTACTGTTCATGCCTTGAGGCTGTCGGACTTAATCCTATGATAGTTATAATACAGGGACACGCCTTTGCAGGCTGCTGGCTTGAAAACGAGACCTACTCTGACTGCATCCAGTATGATATGTCGGCTCTCACAAAGCGCATAGCCCACGGTATAGATGCAATAAGCATAGTAGAGTGTACCGACTTCGTGGCAGGAAAGAATACTGATTTTGATAGTGCTGAGAACCATGCAGCCGCTCATCTTGATGATGAGTCGAAATTCTGCTTTGCCATAGATATAAGCCGTACACGTTCCAGCGGCATACGTCCCGTTCCATCGAGAGTATCAGAGGACGGCTCTTTCAAGGCTGTTGACTACGGCGCACGCAAAAAGTCGGAGATAACTTCGGCTCCAAATGAGATAGATATTTCCGCACAGGCAGTCAGCGGAGAGGCAAGAGAGGTCACAAAGCAGGTGATGTGGGAGAGAAAGCTCCTTGACATGAGCCTGAGGAACAGTCTTCTGAACTTCCGTGCTACAGCCATGAGTGTTCAGCTAATGATAAACGACCTTGGCGTACTGGAGGACGAGATATCAAAGGGCGAGGACTTCAAGATAATGCCCATGCCAAATGATATGACCCTTCAGATGTCCGATAGCAAGATATACGAGATAGAAAACGAAAAAGATATCATAACCACAATATCCGAGTCGGAGTTTAAGAGTCACCGTCTGCGCACCTTTATGAAGGAAGCAGACCTTGAAAAGATAATGAAGAAGCTTCACAGGCAGGCAAAGACTAGCATGGAAGAAAACGGTGTAAACACTATCTATCTGGCACTTGGTTTCCTTCGTTGGTACGAGACTGAAAAGAGCGACAAGCCAAGATATGCTCCGCTTGTACTTGTTCCTATAGATATTATCCGCAAGGTACAGGAAAAGACATATGTTATACGTATGCGCGACGAGGATACCCAGGTTAATATAACCATGCTGGAGTATATACGTCAGACTTTCGGTATTGATATTAAGGGACTTGATCCAGTTCCCGAGGACGAGAACGGAGTAAACCTCCAGCTCATACTAAATACTGTAAGACAGAATATTATGTCTCAGCCTCGCTGGGATATAGTTGACTATGCCTTTATAGGACAGTTCTCATTTAACCGTTTCATTATGTGGAACGATATACGCAACCGTGCTGATGAGTTGGCAAAGAATAAGGTAGTTGCAAGTCTTATCTCGGGCAAGACCGAGTGGGAAGGGGACGATCTCTACATATCTCCCCTAGACCTTGACAACAATGTAGCTCCAACGGATCTAGTTGTGCCGCTGAGTGCGGATTCGTCTCAGCTTGCGGCGGTATATGCTGCTTCTCAGGGCAAGAGTTTCGTGCTTCACGGACCTCCCGGAAGCGGTAAGTCCCAGACTATAACCAATATGATAGCAAGTGCTCTGTACCAGGGGAAATCTGTGCTTTTCGTCGCTGAGAAAATGGCTGCTCTGTCGGTAGTTGAAAAGCGACTGAACAAGGTTGGTCTTGGCCCCTTCTGTATAGAGCTCCACTCCAATAAGGCGCAGAAAAGAGCAGTACTAAAGCAACTTGAGGAAACTCTCAATGTGGGACGTATCAAAAAGCCTGCCGAGTACAAGGCACAGGCTGACAAGATAGCCGAAATGAGGAAAGAGCTCAACGGCACTATGGAGGAGATACACAAAAAGCGCAATTTCGGCTGTTCTATGTATGACGCAGCTGTAAGATACGAGAAGAACAGCAGCTTTGGCGGAAAGTTCACTTTTACTAATGAGCAGCTGGACGCTATGAGCGAGACTTCATATTCTGCGTGGCGTGAAACGCTTGAAAGCCTTGCTGCGGCAGGCAGAGAGTTTGGTGATGTTACCACTACTGCTCTCGGAGTGTGCGAGCTTACCTCCTGCACTCCCGAAACAAGGGGAGCTATGGAAGCAAAGCTCGGCGAACTTAAAAAAGCGCTTGCCACTGCACAAAGTGATACCGCACAGCTTGCTTCGTTTACCGGAAGCGATGAAATGACCTTTGAGGAGTGCAAGCTTGCCGCAGAGATAATTACAGCCTCTGCTAACGGTGAGCAGCTCCTGCCGGATATAATTTCCGACAGCCGCTGGAACGGTTTCAAGGAGCCTGCGCAGGCACTTATATCTACTGGTAAAGAGCTTTCACAGGTAAAGGATGAGCTCATGTCACAGTTTGAGTCGTCAGTGCTGAACTATAACGCTTCCGACGCTCTTGTAAAGTGGAAGACAGCACAGAGCAAATGGTTCCTTGCGAAGAGCATAGGCAGTAAGAAGCTTGTAAAAGAGCTTGCGGCTCACGCTAAAACATCTTCATCGGTAACTAAGGATAATATCACACAGTATTACGATAAGATAAATCAGTTCAGTGTTTTGAAAGAGCAGATAGCATCGGCTCAGCCTGATCTGGTGAAGTATTTCGGCAGTTTCAGGTTAGATGAAAATACCGACTGGAATGCGGTTGAGAGCTGCGTTTCTCGTTCCACAGAGCTTGGGGAGAGAGTTGCAGCTTCAACTTTCAGTGCTGATATAAAACAGAAGCTATGCGAGAGCCTTACAACGGGTGTAAACGGCGACACTTCAAAGATAACCGCTGATTATTCCGCACTTGAAAAAGTAACATCAGAGTTGAGAAGCAGCTTTGGAATAAATACGGACAAGCTCATAACCGGAGAGAACTGGGGCAGCGACGCTCAGATGAAGGCAGACGCTGTTGTTGAGGCTCTGCCGCAGCTTAAAGAGTGGACTGGAATCGTTACTATCTGCAACAAGCTGAGAGAGTATGGTATAGGAAATGTTGCTGATGCCTATATAAATGGTGAGGTTCCTACAGAGGAGCTTATCCCAGCATTTGACTGCGATATCAGCAAGGCAATGGTCACAAGTACTATTTCCCGTACAAGCGAGCTTGCTAAATTCCAGGGAACACTGTTCGAGGATACGATAAGAAAATTCGGCGAGGTACTCGATAACTTCTCGACTCTGTCAATAAAGGAGCTTGCAGCTGATCTATCAGCGAAGATACCAACTCCGGGCAGCTCGGCTAACAGTTCTGAGATAGGAATACTCCAGAAGGCAATAAAGTCAGGCGGCAGAATGATGTCCATACGTAAGCTTTTTGACAGCATACCAAACCTTCTGCGCAGAATGTGTCCTGTAATGCTCATGAGCCCTATTTCAGTGGCTCAGTATATAGACCCATCTTACCCTAAATTTGACCTCGTTATATTCGATGAGGCTTCACAGCTCCCCACCTGCGAGGCAGTTGGTGCTATCGCAAGAGGTGACAATGTTATCGTTGTTGGCGACCCGAAACAGCTTCCGCCTACGAGCTTCTTTGCTTCAAATCAGGTAGATGAGGAGAACTATGAGAAGGAAGATCTTGAAAGCGTACTTGACGACTGTCTTGCACTTTCTATGCCGCAGAAGCACCTTCTTTGGCATTACCGTTCTCGCCACGAGAGCCTTATTGCATACAGCAATTCCAAGTACTACGAGAACAAGTTATATACTTTCCCGTCACCTGACGATCAGGTATCGGAGGTCAGCTGGGTACATGTTGAGGGCTACTACGACAAGAGTTCAACACGTACTAATAAGGCGGAGGCTCAGACAGTTGTTGAAGAGATATGCCGCAGACTTAGAGATGAAAAACTAAGAAAGTTAAGTATAGGCGTAGTTACGTTCAGTCTGCCTCAACAGAACCTTATCGACGATCTGCTCATGGACGCTTACCGTGACGATCCGAAACTTGAGGAATATGCTAACGAGATGTACGAACCCATACTTATAAAGAACCTTGAAAACGTACAGGGTGATGAGCGTGACGTTATCATGTTCTCTATCGGTTACGGTCCCGACAAGGAGGGCAAGGTATCAATGAACTTCGGTCCGCTTAACCGCGACGGAGGTTGGAGAAGACTTAATGTTGCCATATCACGTTCAAAGTGTAAGATGATAGTGTTCTCTGTCATCACTCCTGATATGATAGATCTTTCAAGAACACGTTCTGACGGTGTAGAGGGACTTAAAGGCTTCCTTGAATTTGCCGCAAAGGGCAGGAGCGCTCTTCCGGTGAGAGCAGGTTCAAAGAGCGGCACCGAGGGCTTTGAAACTGTAGTTGCGGCAGAGCTCAAAAAGCTTGGCTATGACTGCAAGTGTAGCGTGGGTTGCTCAGACTACAAGGTAGATGTGGCAGTTGTTAATCCAGACAAGACAGATACCTATATCATGGGAATAAACTGCGGAAATGAGGCTTATTTTCACAATGGCACAGCAAGCGACAGGAGTCTTTCACAGCCATCTGTACTCAGGGGGCTTGGCTGGAATGTCATGAACGTTTATATCATCGACTGGCTCGACAATAAGGAAAAGGTACTGGCTAAGATAAAGACTGAAATAGACACTGCTATAGCAAAATACCGTGATCCTGGTTCTGCTCCGGCAGCTGAGGAAAAGAAAAAGCAGGAGATAGTCTTCGAGACAGAGGAAGTAAGCAGCTTTACCGAGAGTTTTGACGAGTTCAAGTCCTTCAAGATAAAGGCTCTGGGTACCTCAGAGAATTTTACCGAGGTTGCTTCCGCCAAAATAACCAAATGCATAAACGATATTCTTTCTGTTGAAGCTCCCATGAACAAGAAGAGCCTTGCAAAAAAGACTTTCTCATGCTGGGGAATTTCTCGTCCCGGCGCAAATATGAAAGCGTTATTCGAGTCAGCCTTTGAAAAAGCTGACGCAAAGGTGACTGCGGCAGGTGAGAACGAGTATGTATGGCTTGCTTCTCAGAAACCTGAGGAGTACGACAGGTGCAGGACGGTATATAAGAACGACGACAAACGAGATATCGACGATGTTGCGCCTGAGGAAATAGCTGTGGGCATTAGGGAGATAATGACTCGACAGGTGGCTATGGCTCGTGAGGATCTTCTCCGCGAGGTTGCTCATCTTTTCGGATTCACAAGGGTAACTCCCTCACTGGAGACCTCTGTATCTCTTGGCATAAAGGCGGCTAAGAACCGCGGCTGGGTAGGCTTCTCTGAGGACGGAAGAGTAACCTGCACGGAAAATTGATTTTTGGAGAATTAAATTGAAACGTATTCTGATACTAATAGGAAAAATCATAGTTAAGCTCCTGAAACTGTTGCACAGGAACGCCGGAAACCTTCCGGGTATCGTTCTGTGGCATCTTTCAGGGCATAAGGCGGTATCCATGTTCAAGGTTGACTGCCCTATAATAGCGGTAACAGGAACTAACGGAAAGACTTCCGTAACAAACTGTATCGCTCAGCTTTTTGAGCGCAGCGGAAAGAAGATAATCATCAACAAGGAGGGCAATAACCTGGATACGGGTATATGCTCCATGCTTCTGAAATACTGTGATATGTCGGGAAGAGTAAAGGCTGATATGCTGATACTTGAAACTGATGAATCTCACGTCCCAGTGGTATATTCGCAGCTGAAGCTGGATACTCTTGTGGTGCTGAACTTCTTTCGCGACCAGCTTGATAGAAATGGCGAAATGGAGACACTGATACAGAAGATAAACGGCTTCTGTAAGACCTTTGAGGGCAATCTTATCCTCAACGGCGACGACCCGAATACTGCTCGTCTTGGCAGGGCTAATCCAGGTAATAAGAACGTTAGATACTTTCATGCGGAGCCCTACGCCTTTGCTACAAAGAAGATATTTGAAGCCTCGGAGGGACGCTTCTGTCCATTCTGCGGAGAGCCTCTTGAATACGAGTACTATCAGTACTCACACATCGGAAAGTTTATCTGTAAAAAGTGTGGTTTCGGTAGCCATGAGCCATATATCACTGCAAAGGATATCGACCTTGAAAAGCCTGTGTTCACTGCGGATGGTCATACCTATTCGCCCAAACTGAACAGTATCTACAATATCTACAATATGACCGCTGTTGCGGCTGCGGCAAAGCTCTATGATATTGATCAGAAGATAACCGACGGTGTTATCAACAGCTATACCGTGAAAAATGGACGTATGGAAAACTTCATGCTTGGAAAGAGCAAGGCTACTCTCAATCTTGCAAAGAACCCCGTGGGAGCAAATATGACGCTTCGCGTCATGAACGAGATGCAGGGAGAGAAGGAGTTGCTTTTCGTGCTCAACGACAATATTGCCGATGGTCTAGACGTATCGTGGATATACGATATCAATTTCAGTATATTTGAGCGTGTAACAAGAGTAGTGACTTCGGGCACGAGGGCTTACGATATAGCTGTCCGCATAAAGACGGCAGGCTACGACCCGGCTAAAATAGTAGTTCGTCCCGACCTTGATAAGGCGGTTGAGGAGCTTGCGAGCACTGAGGGAAGAAAGTTCGTTATTGCCAACTATACTGCAGTCCAGCCAACAAGAAGCGCCCTTAAGCGCTATATCGCAAAGCATGGAGGTAAAAAATGAAAACAGTCAGGATAATACATTTGTATGCCGATATGCTTGACCTTTACGGCGACAGCGGTAATATGGAGGTATTCTCCTTCCGCTGCAAAAAGAGGGGAATCGACTGTCAGATAGACAAGTACTCCATTGATTCGGAAATACCAGATTTCAGCTCTTACGACCTTATATATATAGGCGGCGGAGCAGACCTTGAACAGCAGCATATCTCAGCTGATCTGCTTAAATGCAGGGAGGGGATAATCGACGCATATAAAAAGGGCACATTCCTTTTTCTTATCTGTGGTGGATATCAGCTCATGGGAAAATACTATCGTGATGCTGACGGGAACGAAATAAAGGGTCTAGGATTGTTCGATTATTTCACTGTTGCTCCAAACAGCCGAAGGAAGCGCTGTATAGGCAATATAGTTATTGAGACCGATATTGCTGGCAAGCCTGTGAAGGTGGTGGGATTTGAAAATCACGGTGGTCAGACACAAGGAGTGAAAACTCCCTTCGGAAAGGTACTGTATGGAAACGGCAACTGCTCAAAGAGCGAGGCTGAGGGCTACTGCGAAAAAAATGTTATAGCAACATATCTGCATGGCCCATGTTTGTCGAAGAATCCCGAGATATCAGACTATATGATAGAGTACTGTATAAACAGGGGAGAAAAGGAACATATCGCTCTCGAACCTCTCAACGATGATCTCGAAAAGGAATGCAGGCAGGTAATGCTTGACAGACTGCTTAGAAAATAAGTAGAAATTAGATAGTAGAGAGTAGTTGACGTGAGGTGTGCTGTCGGCCGTGATAACTTCACAGTTATCATGTGTCCGCACCTAAATGCTATTAGCTTATATAAAGCAACAGACAGTTGCTTGCATTTATGGCTTACTGTGATATAATGTAGTTGAGGTGATGAATATGGATACAAAAAATATCATACTTGAACTGAGAACACAAAAAGGTATGTCACAGGAGGAGCTTGCCAAAAAGATTTATGTTACACGTCAGGCTGTATCACGCTGGGAGACAGGCGAGACCGTACCCAATACTGAAACTCTTAAGCTACTCTCTCAACTGTTTGACGTATCTATAAATACAATCCTAGGCTCGCCGAGAAAGCTTGTGTGTCAGTGCTGTGGTATGCCTCTTGAGGACGCTGCTGTAAGCAGGGAGACAGATGGTTCCTTCAATGAGGAGTACTGCAAATGGTGCTATGCTGACGGTCAATATAACTATCATGATATGGACGAGCTAATAGAGGTATGCGTAAAGAATATGACCGGTGAAGGCCATACAGAGGAGCAAGTTCGCGCGTACATGAAGGATATGCTTCCCAAGCTAAATTACTGGAAGAATCACAAGGAGCTTGCTGACGGAGGCGAGTTCGAGAGGTTTAAAAAGCAGCTCATAGACGAATTTAACGCTCTGAACATCAATGGAATGCCAAGGGTGGAAAGTCTAAATGCTTTAGTAGGAAGCTACGTTAACCTAGCATACCCACTTCCTAACGGAAACAGCGTGAGATTTCTGGATGATGGTGCAACGTACCTCGGCAATCAACTGGAAAGTGAGTCCAGCGACGGTCGCTGTTTCGGCATACTGGCAAACAAGGAATTCCTCCTTGTAAGTACTTATGTCAAAGACGGAGAAGCTCCCGAACTCATTGTTTACAAGAAAAGATGAGAGGGAATCCGTAGTTCTGCTTCTGCAAATTTACTGCCGCTTCTATAAAGTTTTTGGAATGGACTGACATTCAATAGGAAAACTATTAAATATTAAAAAGTATTTTGAACTTTGTAGACAAGTACAAATATAGGATACGATTTTTGTGCATTATTAATTGACGGACAGCTTTGCTGTCCGTTTTGTCATTTTTCATCATTTTCTTCCATAAAATGCATTAGTAAACAATGGAGGATGCTATGATAATAAAAAGCAAGATAGTCCGTGATACGGCGTTACTGACAGCGATGCAACTATTTCTTGATTCGGCGGCTCTTCTGCTGAATGTATTTATTACAAAGCAGCTAGGCGCCTCCGCCATAGGTATACTTAGCCTTACCGGGTCCTTTCTTGGAATTGCAGGTATTCTGTCAAACGGCAACGCGTTTCTCTGCATAAGTCGACTGGTTTCAGAGGAGTTTGGAAAAACAGGAGGAGATCCCGAGGGTATACTTGGATACGGTATCAGACTGTGTTTGCTTCTGAGCGCCGCTACATCCGCTGCTGTATTCTTTCTTGCTGAGCCTATCAGTCTGCGATTCTTCAGCGGCACCGGAATGATCGCTGCCCTGCGTTTCATGCCGGTTGCTCTAGTCACGGGATCGGTGTCGGCTTGCTTTAAGGGGTACTTTAATGCCTGCCGCAGGGCTGCGGTCACTGCGGCATGCGATATAACCGGATTTGCGGTAAAATCGGCTGTGATAGTGATAATGACTGGGCTATCTAATAATGTAACGGAGGAAACAGTGTGTGGGATACTTGTGGGAAGCATAATAGCATGCAATAGCTCGTCTCTTCTACTGCTTGTTATAGCATACCTTATGCTTAGACAGAGGCAAAACGGACGATGTAGTTTGAGCTTTCGGGAGTACACTGGATACTGCCTTCCTATAATGGGAGGCAGTATACTTACGGCTGTACTGAGCAGCACAAATGACGCGCTTATACCTGTGTGTCTGAGGCAGTATGGCGATTCGGCAGGGGAGGCGCTGAGCAAGTTCGGAATATTTGAAGCTATAGTCCTGCCTACACTTTTCTTTCCATCAGTTATATTATGCTCGATGTCGGGTATAATAATAAGTGAAACCGCAAGAGCAAGGGCTGCAAAAAAACAAATAAGGATAAGATACTTTACAAAGAGGATCAAGGCATGGACGCTGATGTTTTCGGTATTCTCGGCAGCTTTTCTGATGAGGTTCGGCGGAGCGATAGGGGAGATACTCGGCGGTGGTGAGCTAGCAGGCAGAATGATAACTATTATAGCTCCGGTTGTGCCTTTCATATATATGGAGATAGTGCTTGAAGCTCTTATAAAGGGGTTGGGGCTGCAAAGCTTCTCCTCGGGGAACTACTTTATGGAATATGTCATACGTATCGCTGCTGTGTTGATACTGATACCTCGTATAGGCTTCTATGGGATAGTAGTTTCTTACTATGCGAGCAACATTTTTGGAAATTGCAGTCGGTTCATCAAGGTAACAAGAGTTACAGGTGCACGGATGGTACTTTGTGGAACACTGGTTTTTCCCGTAATACTGGCTTATATTACGATGTTTGCAGGAGAAATGTTTTTCATGTTAACTGATGCCTCGGAGAGCAGCCCATTTAATATGCTGTTTTACGGACTTATCTGGGGAGGAGCATATTTCAGTACTTTCTCCGCATTAGGAAAAGTAAAGCTTTTTGATAAATGCGGAGTAGATAATTTTGGTGATTGTTCACAACAAAATGTTAGCGGTATATTATGAAATGTAGAAAATTTTATGTTAGTATTGCAATTTTTTTATTAATGAATTATAATATTTGTATGCCGTGGATATAAGACGGATAAACCAAATAAGAGGAGAAACTATGTCATGAAAGAGTATGATGTAAACAAGGTAAAAAACATAGCATTTGCTGGTCACAACGGCTCGGGAAAAACTTCTCTTGCTGAAGCGATCCTATACAAAGCAGGAGCTTCTGACCGTCTCGGCAAGACTGCTGACGGCACTACTGTTTGTGATTATGATCCTGAGGAGATCAAGAGACAGATATCAATCGGTACGTCTCTTGCTTCCTTTGAATATAACAACCTCAAGGTAAATATTCTTGATACACCGGGATTATTTGACTTTGCTGCTGAAATGATAGAGGGTATAAGAGCTTCGGATACCGTTATGATAACTGTATCGGCAAAGTCCGGCGTAAAGGTTGGCGCAAAAAAGGCTTATGAAGAGGCAGTGAAGCAAGGCAAGTCCAAGATGTTCGTTGTCACCAAGATTGACGATAAGGACGCTAATTTCTTTAATGTTCTCACAGAGCTCAAGACAGTGTTTGGTCCTACCGTATGCCCTGTTGTAGTTCCTGTTGTAAGCCATGGCGCTATCGTTGAGTACGTAAACCTCATAGAAATGAAGTGCTATAAATATGATAACAAGGGCAATCCTATCGAAACGGAGATGCCTACGGCAGAGATATCGGAAAAGTTCGAGTATCGTGTTGATGGACTTGTAGCTGCTGTTTCAGAGGCTGTTGCAGAGACCTCAGAGGAGCTTATGGAGAAGTTCTTCGAGGGTGAAACTTTTACTCAGAAGGAGCTCATAGACGGTATACACGACGGTATGAACAGAGGTATCATAACCCCAGTCGTATGCACGTCTGCTGCTGACCTTGCAGGCATAGATATGCTTCTTAAGGAGATAGAGCTGCTGCTTCCATCGCCTAACGAGGTATACCCTGCCGAGGCATACACAGCAACAAAGGATGTCGTTGAGATAGAATGCGACGTGAAAGATCCGCTTTCGGCTTATGTGTTCAAGACGGTTGCCGACCCCTTTGTAGGTAAAATGTCTTTCATTAGAGTTATGTCGGGCAAGCTCTCCTCCAACTCTGAAGTGATTAATTCAACAACAGGTTCAAGCGAGAAGATTGGTAAACTCTATACTCTATGCGGTAAGAAGCAGACAGAGGTTCCGGCTGCCTTTGCAGGAGATATTGTAGTTGCTTCAAAAATATCCGCAAATACAGGAGATTCACTTTCTGATAATTCAAGGGTAGTCGAGTTTGGCGGAATGGAATTCCCGAGACCCTGCTACTCTATGGCTGTAAAGGCAAAGGCTCAGGGCGACGAGGCTAAAATATCGACAAGTATACAGAGACTTATAGAAGAAGATCCTACTCTGACTTATGTTCAGGACGATACTACAAAGGAGCAGATTCTCAGCGGTCTTGGCGAACAGCATATCGAAGTTGCAGCTGCCAAGCTAAAGAGCAAATTCGGCGTTGACGTAAACCTGACGGTTCCTAAGATAGCCTATAAGGAGACTATTCGCAAGAAGGTCAAGGTACAGGGAAGACACAAGAAGCAGTCCGGTGGTCACGGTCAGTTCGGAGACGTATGGATAGAGTTTGAGCCATGCGTAAGCGATACACTCGTATTCGAGGAAAAGATATTCGGTGGAGCCGTACCCAAGAACTACTTTCCAGCTGTACAGAAGGGTCTTGAAGAGAGCGTTAGAAAGGGCGTTCTTGCAGGCTGTCCTGTTGTGGGACTTAAGGCTATACTTGTTGACGGGTCCTATCACCCTGTAGATTCTTCGGAAATGGCGTTCAAGACTGCTGCTTCTATAGCGTACAAGGAAGGTCTGAGACAGGCTGACCCTGTTATGCTGGAGCCTATCGGTGAGCTCAAGGTAACTGCTCCGGATGATAATACCGGTGATATAATGGGTGAGCTCAACAAGCGCAGGGGCAGAGTTCTCGGAATGGAGCCTGTGGGCGGCGGCAATACCGCTATCCAGGCAGAAGTTCCAATGCGTGAGATGCATGACTTTGCTATGTATCTCCGTCAGACCACAAGAGGTCTCGGAAGCTTCACCTTTGATTTCGTAAGATATGAGCAGCTCCCTGCAAACCTTCTTACAGAAGTTATTTCTTCCGTTGGAGCTGTTGAATAAATATGTTGTTTCCGGCTGCCACAACTGCGGCAGCCGTTTTTATGTCCTTTCGGGGCTTGATTTATTTTTGTCAGTGTGATATAATATTCTTTGAATCTAAAATATGAAAGAAGTGTTGTTCACATGACAAAAATCACGATCTTCTCAGGCTTTCTCGGTGCGGGAAAGACCACTCTCATAAAGAAGCTCATACAGGAGGGCTACAAGGGCGAAAAGCTCGTGCTTATCGAGAACGAATTCGGACAGATAGGCATTGACGGCGGCTTTTTGCAGGACGCAGGCGTTGAGATAACTGAAATGAACTCAGGCTGTATCTGCTGCAGTCTCGTGGGCGATTTCGGAAAGGCTCTTGAAAAGGTGCTTGCGGACTATGCTCCCGACCGTATCCTTATTGAGCCCTCAGGCGTAGGAAAGCTTAGTGATGTTATCCGCGCGGTTCAGAACATCAACGCTCATGATGTTGAGCTTGACGGTTTTACCACAGTTGTTGACGCCAAGAAGTACAAGATGTACATGAAGAACTTCGGCGAATTCTTCGATAACCAGATTACTTACGCAAGCTGTCTCATACTCAGCCACACAAGCGGTCTTTCGCAGGATAAGCTTGACGACTGTGTAAAGAGCCTCCGCGAGAAGAATCCTTCCGCTCCTATCGTTACTACAGAGTGGGATGAGCTCACAGGCAAGCAGCTCGTTGACGCGATGACTCAGAAGAATACACTTGATGATGAACTCAAGGAGCTTCTTGAAGAGGCTGCACATCACGATCATCACCACCACCATGACGAAGAGCATGAGCATCATCACCATGACCACGATGAGGAGCATGAGCATCATCATCACGACCACGATGAAGAGCATGAGCATCATCACCATGACCACGATGAAGAGCATGAACACCACCACCATGACTATGACGAGGAACATGAACATCACCACGATCACGGTCCCGATTGCACCTGCGGCTGTCACGATCATGACCACGATCATGAACATCACCATCACCATGCTGACGAAGTTTTCACAAGCTGGGGCAGGGAAACTACAAGATCTTATACTCCTGAGGAGATACAGTCCGCTCTTGAAGCTCTCGGAGATGAGGAAAAGTACGGTATGATACTCCGTGCAAAGGGCATTGTTGCAGGTACTGACGGTAAGTGGATACACTATGACTATGTACCGGGAATACCCGATGTACGTACCGGAAGCGCAGGCACTATCGGAAGGCTTTGCGTTATCGGTTCAAAGATAAACGAGGAAGCTATATCAGAGCTTTTCAAGGCCTGACCGAAAGGAGCGTTCAACGTGCCGGATCAGAATGATGTAATACCGATATACCTCTTTCTCGGTTTCCTTGAAGCCGGAAAGACAAAGTTCATACAGGAGACCCTTGAGGACAAGCGCTTCAACAAGGGCGAGAAGACCCTGCTGCTTATATGCGAGGAAGGCGTGGAGGAGTATGATATCTCCCGTATGCCAAAGAAAAACATCATAACTCATGTTTTTGATGACAAGTCGGAGTTCACAATGGAGAACTTCACAAAGCTTCTCAGAGAAAGCGGCGCAGAGCGCGTTGTTGTGGAGTATAACGGAATGTGGCTCATGGACGACTTCTACAAGGCAATGCCCGACGAGACAACTATCGCTCAGGTCATGTATTTTGTGGACGCGACTACCTTCAGCAATTACAATGCCAATATGAGAAGTCTTGTGGTGGATAAGCTGAATGTGGCTGAAATGGTGATATTCAACCGTTTCAGCGAGAAGTTCGATCCCAACGAGTATCACAAGATCGTAAGAGGCGTAAGCAGACGTGCTGAGATAGTATATGAGTATACCGACGGTAGAGTTGCCTACGACGATATAGAGGATCCGCTCCCGTTTGATGTGGAAGCCGATGAAATAACCATAGAGGACAAGGATTTCGCTCTCTGGTATAGGGATATCATGGAGGAGCCTGCAAAGTATGACGGAAAGATCGTTCATTTCAAGGCTCTTACCGCTAAAAACGACAAGTTCCCTGAGAACACCTTTGCAGTAGGACGTCATATAATGACCTGCTGTGTCGAGGATATACAGTACTGCTGGCTTGCGGCTCAGGTGGATGACGGAAATGAGCCTGCAAACAAGACGTGGATAAATGTTTCCGGCAGAATAAGCGTGCAGAAGCACAAGCTCTACCGCGGAAAAGGTCCGCTGCTGCTTGTAAGCTCTGTTGAAGAGGCAGTTGCTCCCGAACAGCCTGTAGCTACGTTTTATTAAAAAAATGCTCCCTTTTTCAAGGGAGCATTACTTTTAACATCTGTTTCAACAATATGTTGAAATATTATTTCACATCTTGAATCATTATATTTAAATTGCATATATAAGATGTTGATAAAGGTCGAAGCCCTAATCTTCGATTATCAGACCGCTGAACGCATAAGGTCTGAACGGTATATCTCTATCACGGCAGCGAATTGTAAGTGTTGTATCTAATGTCAGGTGTTCAAGCGGATAATCAAAATACGCAGTGACAGGGTCGTAGATGCAATTATGCATATCCTGTCTGAACGGCAGGCAGGGCCTTAACTCCACTATAAAATTGGGTATGTTGTTCTCATTGCGTGATGTTTCTTCTATTTTTTCTTTTGCAACTTGGAACCCGGTATTAACATGGACTCCGACACGTATGTTGCCCCAGGGGACAACTTTTCCGTTTGCGGGAACAGGCTTGCCGTCATCGTCAAGGAGCTTTTCATCGCCTACGTATACACAGTTGTTTGCTCTGTCTATTCTGACATCTTTTTCTTCCTTATTGCGCACCGCAACAACAAATGGGTGAAATTCGTCTTCATCTGGATTTGGATATTCATATTTTATTCCGTAATTCGTTACCTCAGGTATAAATGATATCTGGTCGGACTTTGCAAGTCTCGGATGTGCGCAGAGAAGCTCATAGGTTGTTCCGAGAAGAACTGCGACAGCCAGTATAAGTCCGAACAGTATTTTTGTGAGCCGCATTTTTTTCTTTACTTTTTTCATGGGTTCTATGTTTTGAGAAGATGTATTGATCTTTATATCGCCGTTTTTCATATCCTCATACTCCTTTCTGCATTCACTGCATTCAGCAATGTGTTTTTCAACCTCTTCTTTGCTGATTTCAGAGAGTGCGTCGTCACAGTATAAAGGAATCAGGTCTTTTATTATCTCACACCTCATAATGTTACTCCTTTCTGAGCTTTTGCTTTGCACGATAGTACGTTACTCTTGCCCAGCTTGCGTTCTTGCCGAAAAGTTGACCAATCTCTTCAAATGACATAGCTCCTGTTGCTCTGAGAAGCAGTATCTCTTTTTCACGTTCGGGCAGTTCGTGTATCTGTCTGAGTACGTACATCTTTGTGTCGGCACTCTCTATCTGGTCGTCAGGGGGAATGATACTGATATCGAGTTCCGCGATATCAAGCTCTTTGGATACGGACGGATGATATTTGCGCCTTTTCAGCTCCTTCAGCCAGAGGAATTTTGCGATCTGGCAGAGCCATGTACAGACTGAGCATTTGTTGTCGAACTTGTTAAGGGAGCGCAGAGCCTGAAGAAATGTTTCCTGCGTCAGATCCTGTGCTGTGTCAGGTTCACGGCATATACTTATAAGATATGCATAGACCTTCTGACCGTATTTCTGATAATAGTCTTCGATCTCCTTATTCATCCGCCGTCCTCCTTTCATTGATTTCAGAAGCTTCTGTATATTAGTACCCTGAGGAATAAAAGCGTTACATGATTTTATAAAAAAACACCGAGCCCGAAATATGAGCTCGGTGATCTGTTCTATTATAACATATCAGGTAGGTATTATGTCAATACTTTTTTGTGCTGAGGACCCTGACTGAGTTTAGTATACACAGCATTGCCGCTCCGGAATCTGCAAAAACAGCAAACCACATATTGGGATGTCCGATAAGTCCGAGTATCAGGACTATCGCCTTTACAGTCAGTGCGAATATAATGTTCTCGTAAGCTATGCGCATCGTTTTGTCAGCGATATTTTTGGCTTTTACGACTGACTCCGGCTCCGGATTCATGAATACAGCGTCCGCGGCTTCAAGGGCAAGGTCTGAACCGTTCTGCATTGCGCCGCCCACATCTGCTCCTGCAAGTACAGGTCCGTCGTTGAAGCCGTCGCCAACAAACATCACAGGTCCGGTCTCTTTGCGAATACGCTCTATCTCAGCGAGCTTACCGTCGGGGAGCAGGTCTCCCTTGACAGAATCTATGCCGATATTCTTTGCTGCTGCCGAAGCGTTTTCGGTCTTGTCGCCGGTGAGCATAAATGTCTTTATACCCATTCTTTTAAGTCTTGAAACAGCGGATGCGGAGGTTTTCTTTATCGTATCGGAAACAACTATCCTGCCTTCTGCTTTACCGTCGACTGTTACATATACGACGCTGCCGGAAGGTATATCATCAGCGGGAAGAGCTATGCCGTTTTCTGCCATAAGACGGTGATTTCCGCAGAGCACGCATCTGCCGTCTATTACGGCTGTAACTCCCTGTCCGGCTTTTTCTGCTGATTTTTCCGGAGAGATGAGCTCAATACCATTAATGTGGCAGTGGCTTACTATACTTTCGGCAACAGGGTGTGTCGAACACTGTTCACAGCTGCCGCTAAGCATGAGAAGTTCATTTTCGCTCATATTGCCGTAGGATTTTATATCCGTAACATCGAAGCTGCCGTTTGTAAGGGTTCCTGTCTTGTCAAATGCAACGGCCTTTATTTTGCCGAGAGCTTCGATGGCACTTCCGCTCTTGAAGAGTATACCAAGCTTGGAAGCAGCGCCTATACCTGAGAAATACGCAAGCGGTACGCTGAGTACAAGTGCGCAGGGGCAGCTGATTACAAGGAAGGTAAGAGCGGAATATATCCACTTGCTCCATTCGCCTGTAACAAGGGATGGGATTATCGCTGTAAGAAGAGCTGTTGTTATGACGATAGGAGTATATATCTTTGCGAAACGGGTAATAAAACGGTCGATATGAGGCTTGGAGGCTGACGCATTCTCGACCGCTTCCGCTATCCTGGATATCATTGAGTCAGCGGCGGCGGCAGTAGTACGCAGCGTTAATGTCTCCGAGAGGTTTATACAGCCTGAAAGTACGCTGTCACCGCTGCGGACAGACAACGGTACCGGTTCGCCGTTTACAGCTGAGGTGTCTATCCTTGACTCTCCCGATTCTATAATACCGTCAGCAGCGATACGTTCTCCTGCCTTTATCCTGAGTATGTCTCCGATCTGAATGTCGTCTGAGCTGATATGCACGAATTCACCATTGCGCATAACTTCCGCTTCTTCCACTTTAAGAGCGGCGACATCAGTAATAGCCCTGCGGCTTCTTGAAACGGCATAGTCCTCAAATAATTCGCCTATCCTGAAAAACAGGACGACTCCGACTGCTTCGGCGTACTCTCCGAGAGCAAAGGCACCTACCGTAGCAATGAACATGAGAAAATTCTCGTCAAAGAAGTTCTTTATTCTGATATTCCTGATAGTTGCAATGATTATGCTGTATCCGAGTACGAGGTATGCAGCGGCATACAGAGCGATGGCAAGAGGCTTTATATCAGTAACTCTGCCGGATATGACAGCAGCTGTGAATAATAATATCCCTGCTACAATAGTGAAAAGCTCACCTGCAGGTAGAGAATTCTTTTCAATATGCTCATGTTCATGGTGGTTATGCTCATGTTCGTGATCGTGACCGCAGCAGCATTCTTCATCGTGACCATGATGATGTGAATGCTCATGGTGATGATGGTGGTGCTCATGCCCGGCAGGAGAGATGACCACGCCCGCTTCTATTGAATTAGCGACTGTATTTATCTTTTCGACGAGTTCATCGGTTATATCGCCTCTGATCCTGATTTTTTTCAGAGGATAGTTAAGTGTTGCCGATTCAACGCCATCTATCTTATTTATTGCAGCTTCTATTTTAGCGCCGCAGTGTGCGCAGTCCAGATTGATTACAGAAAAATCCTTTTCCATAAGATCACTGTCCTTTCATATATGAATACTTGTTCATATGATTAATATATCACAACTTAGAGGATTTGTCAATAGGGAAAGTGTTCTTTTTGAATTCAACCGATAAATCAAAGATAAAAAAATTCGTAAATCGCGCTGCTGCGCGATCTGAAAGAACGAATAAACTTTTTGCATAGTTAACTCTGGTTAACCGCAGGGTCTTATCAGGCAGTCCGTCTAAAGCTCAAATTGCAAAAAAATGCTGTCTGCGAGAGAAAGCAGACAGCGGAGGTGAGGAGTGATATGGAAATCGACTGCGGATCAGTCGAGGATCATGCAGCATTAATGATTTTTTTATGCTTTATGGCAGGACGACTGAGGTTTTTTTTAAGATTGTACTCAAACGCAAGCATATTAAGAATCATTGCTCCGATCCATGCTGAGGCCTCTGCATAAGCTGTGGCTCTGAATCCTACAATGGGGATTAGTAAGGCGATTACACCTATCCTTAGAGCCATTTCAAGAACTCCTGATATCATAGGTACAAGGGGCTTGCCAAAGCCCTGACAGCCGTTGCGGAATACAAATAGATAATTCACTCCTATGAGGCATATTCCGCATATCGGCAGATAAGTTTTGGCTATACTTATCGGTTCAGAGCCGCTCACCATGATTCCGGCGAGCCTTGTGGGGAAGAATACCATCAGAGAACCGAGGATTACATAAGATATTGTGGCGATAGCAAGACATACATGGAGTCCTTCGCGTATTCGACTGAACTTGCCTGCGCCGTAATTCTGACTGGTGAAGGCTGACATGGCAAAGCCTGAGGTACAAGCCGGCTGCATAAAGAGAGTTGTGAACTTGCTGCAGGCTGAGTATGCCGTAGTATAAGCTACTCCGAGACCGTTGATGAAATACTGTATCACCATACAGCCAACAGCGGTTATAGAGTTCATAAGAGCCATTGGCAGACCGTTTTTGAAAAGCTCTATATATAGCTTGCCGTTTCCGTGGAAATCATTACTGTTTATTTCAAGTACATCGATCTTGCGTATTTTGCGCCAGCATATAAACGAGGAAACTATCTGTGATATTATAGTTGCTGCCGCAGCACCCTCAACTCCTGTTTTCAGTACGAAGATGAAGAAAGTATCGAGGATTATATTTACAGTTGTGGATATTATTATAGCTATGAATGGCGTTTTGCTGTCACCGAGTGCCCTGAGTATACAGGAACATAGATTGTAGGCGATAGTTGCTGTCAGTCCGCCGAATATACAGTATCCGTATATCAGACCATCCTGCATTATTAGTTGGTCTGTCCGCATAATGTGCAGTACAGATTTAAGGAATGATACGCTCAGTGCAGTGAGTATCACTGCTATCATCATGCAAAGAAGAAATGAAGAAGCAACTGAGCGGCGGAGCTTTGAATAATTCTTTGCGCCGAAGCTCTGCGCGATAACGACCGAAAAACCGTTAGCTAGTCCCATGGAGAATCCGAATATAAGAAATGTTAGAGGACCGATATTGCCGACAGCCGCAAGAGCTGTATCGCCGAGACCCTTGCCGACTATTGCTGTATCAACTATGCTGTACATCTGCTGTAGCATATTTGTAAGTAACATGGGAAAGTAGAATCTGAGGATAAGCGCAGTAACGCTTCCGTTTGTCAGATCATTTGCCTTTGCCATATAAACGCCTCCATAAACGCTGTTCTATTTTGTATCTTTCTTGTGATTATTATAATCAATGGCATTAAGAAATTATATCAGAAATATTGCATTTGTATCAAAAATGAGATATAATAAGAATATCACAAATTTTGGTAAATAAAGCAAAAACGGGAGGTAAGCTTATGAAAACTGACCGCGACTTGAATTACAGGCTTTATATACAGCGCAACGATGGATTCACAAGAAGTCCCTTCGAGCGTGAGCTCAATGTTTACAGATTGATAAGGGCAGGCGATACAGAAGCTGTTAGGGAGCTGTTTGAAAAGCTACGCAGTACTTTCTTTGTTGGAAAGGGCACTCTATCCGAAGACCCTGTACGAAATACAATGTACCATTTTGTCACATCTGTGGCAATGGTGTCGCGTTTCTGTGTTGAGGGCGGTCTTGGTCACGATACTGCCTATACTCTGAGCGATATATACATACAGCGTGCAGACAAGCTTAACGATGTGGAAAAGATTGTCGATCTTTTCCTTGAGATGCAGCTTGATTTTGCGGAGCGCATGAAAACTCTGAAAAAAGAGAACGTAATATCTATCCATGTAAGGAAATGCATTGACTATATCTATGAGCATCTCCATGAGGAGCTTACACTGAAGGTGCTTTCGGACCAGACAGGACTTAATCCATCCTACTTATCGAAGCTGTTTTCGAGGGAAACAGGAATGAGCGTGAAATCCTTCATTATTAAAGCCAAAGTCGCTACTGCTGAAAACCTGCTTACGGATTCCGAGTTTTCGTGCCTTGATATTTCGCTCGCCCTTGGCTTTTCGTCTCAGAGCGCATTTATAAGCGTTTTCAGGAAGGAAAAGGGCATGACTCCAAAAAAATACAGGGAACAGTACTATTTAAAGGTGCTCGATGAAAAGGAAAACAGGAGAAAGTTACAGAAATGAATATGAAAACTCAGAAAAATGATCTTATAATGAGCTGCATAGTTACTTTAATATTTACTGTAGTTGTCATCATCGGGCTCTGCTTTCACGAGACATGGTATGATGAGGCTCAGGCTTATCTTATTGCAAGGGACGCCTCACTTCATGATATAATGTTTTACCTTACTCATTATGAGGGACATCCGCCTTTATGGCATCTTATGCTTAAGGTTGCACATTTGCTTGGACTTCCGTACCCTCTGGCGCTAAAATCCGTACAGTTTATATGCTATGAGGCTGTGCTGATAATGATAGAGTTTTTTTCGCCGTTTAGAAGACCGGCAAAGATCATTATCCCTATGAGTTTCTTCATCTTATATCAGTATGGCGTTACGTCAAGGCCATATATTCTGCTCTTATTTGCAACGCTTGCTGCGGCAGCAGCTTACAGGGACAGAAAGAAAAAGCCTGTTCGCTATACACTTGCGCTGATACTTATGTGTCTATGTCATTCCTATGGTATTGCCCTTGCAGGTGGTATAGTTGTTGCAGACATGGTGGGCGAAGCAATAAGACAGCGGAGCGTTGTAAAATGTATACGTGATATTTTTAAGAGCAGGAAGCTCCTTGTATGTTATATAATTCTTCTTATAATAGCAGTGCTTACAATTGCTGATATAATGCCGTACTCTGATACCTTCGGCACAACTGTAGTAAACAGAAGAAACCACAGTGTTTTTGCTCTGTTTTTGCAGTGCTGGTTCTTTATCCCGGCCGAGGCGCTTATAACTTCATTTTCGTCAGAGGTCATCAGTATGCAGATGGAGGTCAATCCCTTTCAGGATATGTTCGGAGCGGCTGTTGTTTCAGTCATCGTGTGGGCTCTGCTCACTAGAATATGCTACAGGAGAAAAATGATAGCGGAAATGATAATACCATATTTCTGTATTTCGGTACTCCTTACTTCATATTCATATCCGCATCATTTCGGTACGTTTTTAATGTATCTGCTCTTTATTCTGTGGACAGCTTCGGATATTGAACCCATAAAGCTCAGTGAGTTTACAGAGCCACTGAAAAAGGCGGGCATTTCCGAAAAGCTTTCAAAAAGAGTTGCAGTTATCGGTGTGACGGCGTTTGCAGCGGTTAATCTCTACTGGGACGGATTCAGCTTCTATCGTGAGATAACAGGCGCTTATGACGCCTCAGCCGGCCTTGCGGACTGGATAAAGGAAAACGGTCTTGAAGGCAGAAAAATCATGACTGCATGGCTAAATGATGATACTCACATGTATTCGGCTTCAGCAATGGCCTCAGAGGCTTATTTTGAAAAAAACATCTATTATAACATATATAACGACAAGAGCTACATATCCCATATCATTGCCGGACAGAAGGAGAACGAGGAATATGAGGATATGATAAGATCAACCGGTGCTCCTGAATTCATAGTATGCGATGCTCCAAGAGAGACTATAAATATCTGCATGATCGGCGGATTTGATGAAAAGTTCATTGCAGAAGCATATTATGGAAAAGCAGGACGTATCTTCAAGGATAAGGAAGAAATGTGCGACGTATGGGTATACTGCACAAAAGACACCTATAAGGAGCTTTACGGAAAAGACTATGTTGTACCGTCATATAAGGAAGGCTGAGTTCATAGAGCGTCCGAATCGTTTCATAGCTAGGGTACGTATAGACGGACGCATAGAAGAGGTACACGTAAAGAATACGGGAAGGTGTAGGGAGCTTCTTGCAAAGGGATGTACCGTTTATCTTGAAAAGTCAGACAATCCTGCACGCAGGACGGGATATGACCTTGTGGCTGTGGAAAAGGTCCGCAACGGCAAAGATAATCTTCTGGTGAATATGGATTCACAGATACCAAATGCCACGGTTGAGGAATGGCTGAGGCGCGGAGAGCTTTTCTCCGCAGACGCGGTGATAAAGCGAGAGTATACCTACAGAGCATCACGGTTTGATTTCTGCATAGAGGACAATGGTAGGATATCTTTCCTTGAAGTCAAGGGCGTCACTCTTGAATATGACGGAGTTGCTTTCTTTCCGGACGCTCCTACCGAACGCGGATTAAAGCACATCAACGAGCTTATTAAAGCTCATAGGGAAGGCTTCGGCGCTTATGTGCTCTTTGTTATACAGATGAAGGATATCTATGAATTCAGACCTAATGATGTTACTCATAAAGCCTTTGGCGACGCTCTCAGGAGAGCTCAGCTCGAAGGTGTGGAGCTGCTGGCGTATGACTGCATTGTCACGCCGGAAAGCATAGCAATTGATAAACCTGTACGAATCATTACGGAGAGATACGATGAACTGGAAAAAATTATTATGTGAGAAAAGACGCAGAGGATATTCGACCACCTCGCTCAGCGACGACCCGAGAAACGAGTTTCAGAGGGATTATCACCGCATAATTGGGAGCGCTTCATTCAGACGCTTACAGGATAAAACACAAGTATTTCCACTTGACAGAGGAGACTTTGTGCGAACACGTCTGACCCATTCACTGGAGGTCTCCTCATTTGCAAAGTCATTGGGACAGATGATATTCCGCAAGATAACGGCTTCTGGCATAGACAGCGAGCTTGATGAACAGGATATAGAAAAAATATGCAGTATACTGGAATGTGCAGGACTTATTCATGACATCGGCAATCTGCCCTTTGGCCACTTCGGCGAGGACTATGTCCGCGGCTGGTTCAGGCGCAATCTCCCTGTTATGGAGCTTGACGGCAGGAAGCTTGCGGATATACTTAGTCCTCAGATGAGGGAGGATCTGTACCATTTCGAGGGCAATGCGCAGGCTCTCAGAATACTTACAAAACTTCACTTCCTTGTGGACGAAAACGGAATGAACCTGACCTACGGTTTGCTGAATACAGTAATCAAGTATCCCGTGCCATCAACTGCTGTAAACAAAGAAAGCGGCAATATCAAGGAAAAGAAAATGGGATACTATTATGCAGATAGGGAGATATTCGATGATATCGTCAGCAGCACCGGAACGGTCGGTTGCCGTCATCCGCTGGCTTTTGTGCTCGAAGCTGCCGATGATATAGCCTATACGACAGCAGATATAGAGGACGCTGTGAAAAAGGGGTTTATAAGCTATAATAAGCTAGTTTCCGAGCTTAAGGGTACATATCAAGATAAATGCATGAACGACAGTGAGCGCAGTGTTCTTGATGATGCGGTAAGCAGACTGGAATACTATTACGGACAGGCTTTGGAGAAGGACTTATCTTTACCTGAGCAGAATGCTGTTCAGCGCTGGATAATATATGTTCAAGGGGTGCTTCTGAGGTGTGCATCTCTTTCTTTTACCGATAATTACAGAGATATCATGCACGGAGAATTTCAAAAGGAGCTATTAGCAGCGTCTGACGGCCGTGTTATTGCTTTTGCCCTCAGCGATATCGCTTCCCGTTTCGTATTCTGTTCAAAGGAGATATACACTCTTGAAATAGCAGCAGGGGAGATATATGAATTCCTCCTCAGTAAGCTTACACGGGCTGCTGTGGTATATGATACGGATAATCCTTCTTCGACCATAGATAAGCTAATAATGAAACTGGTCTCGGAGAACTATATAAGCGCCTACAGGATCGGTTCAAAGGGCAGGAGTGATGAGGAAAAGCTTTATTTGCGGCTTATACTCGTGACTGATTTTATATGCGGTATGACAGACGGTTATGCGAAAAAACTTTATATGGAGTTGAGCGGAATTGGCTGATGTCAAGAAAAAAACATTGAAACGGCGTATATTTGATATAATCCAGATTGGAAACAAGGACGATTTTATAAGCCGTTCATTTGACTGGTTCATAGTTACGATAATCATTCTAAATATACTCACTGTCTTCCTCGATACCTTTGAGGAGCTTGCCGGCTTAAGGTCTTTCTTCAGAACTATTGAAGCTGTTACTGTGGCGGTGTTCTGTGTTGAGTATATACTTCGCATATGGACGGCGGATATGCTCTATCCTGAGAAAAAGGGGATAAAAGCACAGCTGAGGTTCCTACATTCCTTTGACGGTATAGTGGATCTTTTGACTATACTGCCATTCTTTTTCCTTGACGGCTTCATAGTTTTCAGAATGCTGAGAGTGGTGCGTATACTTCATCTTTTCAGAGTAAATGTACATTATGATTCCTTCCATGTCATCACATCGGTACTTGTTGAAAAAAAGAATCAAATATTCTCTTCAGTTTTTATTATAATAGTCCTTATGCTCGCTTCGTCTCTCGGTATATACAGTGCGGAACACGAAGCCCAGCCTGAGGCATTCAGCAATGCATTTTCTGGTATATGGTGGAGCGTGTCTACACTTCTTACAGTGGGCTATGGAGATATCTATCCAATAACCGTGATAGGAAAGATAATGGCGATTCTGATAGCCTTTCTCGGCGTTGGTGTCGTTGCTATCCCGACAGGTATTATAAGCGCCGGATTTGTTGAGCAGTACACGAAAAAGCAGTATTCCGACGCAAGGTTCAGCGATCTCAGTGATGTTGGTGAAGTGCTGGTCGATGAAATAAGTCCATTTAATGGTATGTCGGTTATGGAGGCAAACGAAAAGTACAATATACGTATACTTGTGATACTTCGCGGAGAGCTTACTGTAGTGCCGAACGGAATGCTTAAGATAAAAAAGAACGATATTATCATAGTGAAAACTGATAAGCTTATCAAGGGAAAAAATGACAAATAAAAACTGTGGAATTATTTGTATGGGTTGTATAAATACTGCTCATTCTTATTGACAAGTGTGACTGTAAATGATATAATATAATTGCGAAAATAATTGGGTTATTATTTGAGCGTGACCAAGGTCGGCGTCTGTACATATGCTGTACCGAGGTTTTTCCTTTGTAAGAAAAAGAGGGACAGATCAGAAAAGCTGTATTCATAGGCGAATACAGCTTTTGTCCTTTTATGGGGATACTATTCAAGAATATCCCTGAGTTTTTCGTAATTTACCTTTACTCCGTCATCGAGATCAAGTTCAATCCTCTGTTCGGCAATCTCGTGCAGTTTTGGGAGGAACCTCTCCATTTCCAGCAAGAGTGCCTGTTGTCTTTTTATGCTGCGGTGCATAGATGTCCGCTCTTTTCCAGATGAGATATTGTAGCTTTCGTTCAGATGGCGGAGTTCTTTTTTCAGTTGCTCATAGCGTGGGACAGCATGGTCTCTTTCAAGTACTGCAAGCTGATTAATATCGTAGCGGTGGATATACATCAGCGCTTTGAAGGCCCCCTTGCTGCCAGAACTGAACTGCCAGTATATTGGCCTCTTTTTGTATATTCTTGTGTGGTCGGCAAAAAATCCCTTCTGAATATACTTAAAAATGACCTCTTCAGGACTTCCGGTTCCGTCGAGGGCTTCGGCGATAAAACGGAGATTCTCTTCAAGAGTGTCGGAACCATATACGGTCTCTATAAACTTTTTTAGATCAGCGGCAAGACCGCTGTCCATGCTGTTCAATTCAAGAATATTGTCGGAGCACGGTATAACGGTCGAGTATAAGGAGGCTTCCCACTTGCCGCCGGCGTAGCACAGTCCTTCAGCGTCAAGAGAGTATCTGCCGAAAAGACATCCGACAGCGTAGCTTAAAAGACTTTTTATTTCACGCTGGAGTTCAGCTCTTCGTACTGTAACGTCATGCTCGTCTACTTCATAGGATATTTCTTCGCCTATCCCGTAAAGCTCAATAAAAAAGCGGTTGAGCTTTTCTTCGTTTTCTCTGAGCTTGTCAAATCGCTCATTGCAGGTTTGCTCCCATTTCTTAAACTTGTTTGAGATTAGTTCAGACATAGCGATTACTCCATATAGATGTTTTTCTAGGTTTCACTTTCCGAATTATTATAACATATTAAAATACAAATATCAACCCTTGTAGCGAAAATACGTCGTTTAAGAGTAATTTGAGCTTGCAATAGAATAAAATGGTCAATTCACGGTCAACTTTAATGGTATTGGAAGCTGCAATAACATAGGATTATTGCAGCTTTTTGTATCATGTTACACTGCCTCACGTTTAGGCATTTTATCTTTGTGATCACATACACATATGAGATATGTAATTTCCTATATACTGAAATAGTATGAATGCACTGCGAAGTGAAGTAAAAATTGAACTTGACGAAAACTTATCCTATGATGAAAGAGTTTTCTGGTTGAAAAAATCATTGCTCATGTCTGCTTCAGATTGTCAGCTTGTATCTTATTAAATAATCTTTACAAAAGGTTAAGAAACCTTTACAAAAGTTAAAATGCCTTGACACAAAATGCATTATTTGATACAATTAGTTCATCAAGTTTATATCTATTGTATAAAATGCTTATTATATTACGGGGAATATTTATGATAAGTATATTATACTCAGTAAGCCAATTTTATCACACGCAATGCAGTTTTTCTGCTTGCATTCGAAAAGGAGATGTAGTAATGAAAAAACAACTGATCAGGAAGATCACCGCAGCAGCAATGGCTTTTGCCATGATAGGCGCAGCTGTCAGCGCACCCGTAGACAAAAGTAGCTTATCAGGCAGCATTCTTACAGCTTTTGCAGAGACATCTACCGCGACATTTGATTATGATACAGGCGTTCTTACTTTGCATGGAAACGTTGTATATGAAGATGTACAAGCATGGTCAAAAAATGAAAATGTTAAAAAAGTAGTTTGTAAAGAAGGTACAATATTCCCTGAAGTTTGCCGTTATATGTTTGAGCAATTTGGGGCAGAATATATTGACCTTTCCAATGCTGATACATCAAATGTTACTGATATGGATTATATGTTCGAAAACTGTTCAAGTCTTGAATATATTGATGTTACAGGATTTGATACAACAAAAAGTAGTGAATATAATGATAGCTATTTGGGGATGTTCAAAGGCTGTACTGCTCTTGACCCAAGTATTTGCATAGTTAGAGGCAACAGCGTTACTCTTGACGGAAATATCGGAGTAAACGTTTATCTCCAACCCTGCGAGAACCTTGCAAAGGTCATAATGAGCGGTCCCAACGGTAACAGAGTATATACTGATTTTACAGGCATCACGCAGGAAAACGGTGATTGCAAATTCTCATATCCCATAAATGCTACTCAGGGAAATGAGCAGATCACTCTCAAAGCTTATGACAAAGACGGCAGACGCCTCATATTATTCAATGAAATCTACGGACTCTGCAATCACTCACAGGTCGAATGTACAATTTACGGCTATATCGACCAGATCAAGGAATATGGGTTGTATGAAGCTCCTCCCACTCTTGAGCCTCTTGTTAACGGTCTTGAAAATTACTGCAAGGCTGCCGAGAATTACTTCAACGGCACCGTCAATACAATTGCCGGTATCGAAAATGTGACCGCAGACAGCGTAAGCGATTACGCAACAGACCTCGGCTCCGACGTGAAGCTCTCACTGGTGCTCAATTCCGCAGCTGCCTTAAGGATCTACACAGAGAGCGATGATGTGCTTATCGACGATGAGACAGTAAAACCCAGGTACAAGGGCGGAAACAAGTACTACGAGATCTCCAATATCTGCGCTCAGAAGCTCAGCACTCCCCACAAGATCACTATTGACGGAACTGATTACAAGTGTAGCGCTCTGTCATACGTTCACAGAGTACTGAACAATCAGAATGCCAAGGATAACACGCTTCTCACCGATATGGCAAAGGCAACTTATGTTTATGCCATGGCGGCAGAGGCTTATGTAGGAAAACCATACCAAAGATATGCAAAAATGACTCCCAAACAGATCGTTGAGGAAATGACACTGGAGCAGAAGGCGGCTCAGATGGTGCAGTCTATTGCGTACATGACCAGCGATGAAGAAATGCAGGAGCAGTGCTACGGAAGTGTTTACGGAGACGCAGGTATGTACAGCTCGGCTGAATGGCGCGAGCTTGTAGACGGTTTTCAGAAGGGAGCTGTAGATTCGGAAACCGGAATCCCTTACATTATGGCGCTTGATGATGTGCACGGTCTCGGATACTGCCGTGACGCAGTTTACTTCCCGCACAATATCGGACAGGGTGCCGCAAACGATGAGGAACTCGCTTATCAGGTAGGTCGTATCACTGCCGATGAAAGCAAGCTCTGCCACCTTATGTGGAATCTTTACCCCTGTGTTGCACAGTCTGTTGATCCAAGATGGGGAAGGACTTATGAGTGCTACAGCTCAGACCTTGATATCATAACAAAACTCAGTACAGCTTATACAAAGGGACTTATTGACGGCGGAGTCATAGCCTGCGCAAAGCATTTCTTCGGCGACGGAAACGTGGTTTACGGTACAGGTGAACAGACAGATTATCCCCGTATCATGGACAGAGGCGACTCTCAGCTCACCGAAGAAGAAATAGACGAACTCCTCAAGGTATATCAGGCGCAGATAGATGCAGGCGTCCAGACGATCATGGTCAGCTTTTCTTCTCTTAACGGAGTGAAGATGCATGAAAACGGCGAATATATATGGAAACTCAAAAATGAAATGGGCTTTGAAGGCTTCATCATCAGCGACTATCAGGCTATAGAATTCACATCGCCGGAGACCTACGAGGATCAGGTCGCATCAGCAATAAACAGCGGTATAGATATGCTCATGGAGGCTGACAGATATGATGACGCAAGAAACAGCATAATCGACGCGGTCAGAAACGGAAAAATAAGTGAAGAACGTATCAATGACGCTGTTGAAAGAATAATCAAGGTAAAGCAGGATGCGGGAATATTCGACGATCCATTCTGTGAAAAAATTGAAACTGTTCAGCAGGAAACAGGTTCTATGGAATACAGAGCTGTTGCTGAAAAGCTCGTGGAAAAGAGCCTTGTCCTTTTAAAGAATGAGAACGAAACACTGCCTATCAAAGAGGGTACAAAGGTTTATATCACAGGACCTTCTGCGGACAATCCGCGTGTTCAGTGCGGCGGCTGGACCATGGGCTGGGTTGAGAGCCCGACAAAGAATATCAGCGGAGTTACAACTATACTGGAGGCATTCGAGAGATATGCAGAGGATTACGGCATAGAAGTTATCACCGATCCTGAGCAGGCAGAGAATGCTGATGTTGTACTGCTCTGCGTAGGTGAAACTTCATACGCAGAATGGTACGGCGATACAACAGACCTTGAGCTTTGCGGAATGCTCGGTCTCAACGGCAACAGGGAAGCTATTGATGAAGCAAAGGCACTTGACAAGCCCACCGTTACCTGTATTGTCGCCGGTAGACAGGTCATACTCGACGAAGAAGACTACAGTAACTGGGACAGCGTTGTAATGTGTTACCTGCCGGGTTCAGAGGGCAAAGGTGTTTCTGACGTTATCTGCGGCTGTTCGGACTTTACCGGCAGACTTCCCGAACCATGGTATGGCTCTGTAGAGCAGATAGGTACTGACGAAAATGTTTTCGGACTTGGATACGGTCTCTCATACCCGGAGGGCTTTGTTCCGCGTACAGAGCCTGAGGCGATCCCTGATCCGGTTTCGGAAGATGAAGGCTTTGATGCGATAGCGGAAGGTACAAACTATACAAAGGGAGTATTTGAAAACGGCGTTTATTCAAACGAGTATGCAGGTATAACTGCTGATATCCCCGACGATTTCAGTATGATAAACGAAGTTTATCTTTCCATAATTGCTGAGAATACTATTGAAGGAAGCAGTACCGAAGAAGAAATGATATATAATTCCGCAGTCATCTGGGACGATATCTTTGAAAACGGCTTCGACGCAGCTGTTACATATAAGTTTGTGAATACAGCTATGGGATTCCCTGATGATCCGCAGTGTACAGAGGAAGAGTATCTTGATTACATCAAGGTCTTCGACACATACTGGGATGAAGAAGCGGGCATCACTCATGTATATAAGGACAGAGCAAAAGTAGTCCTTGGCGGTAAAGAATACATAAGAGAGGAATATACGATATCTGCAGGGGAGGAGTACAGTGAAGTTATCGCATATTATGTAAGAAGGCTAGATGACAACCTTATATGTGTTATAGAAGTGGAAACCGATGTCGATTCTTCCGAATTCATAGAGACATGGTTCAATAAATAAAAATAATGTTCTTATTATAACAAGCACGGATATTCTAAAATAGTTCCATGTAAAATGAACTGAAAAAATTAAAAAATAGCAGCACACTGATATCACTATGTTTTCAGCGTGCTGCTATTGATATATTCGTTTGTCTTATTATGATTTGGATAAATAATGGTCAAGAAAAGTAAATATTGGAGCAATAGAAGATATATTATTCTTATATCTGCGATACTTTCAGCTTAAGGCGAATCTTGTCGGTTACAAGTGCTATAAACTCAGAATTTGTGGGACGTCCGCGGTAGCTATCAACATAGTAGCCGAAGAATTTGTTTATTGTTTCTGTATTGCCTCTGTCCCATGCTATTTCTATAGCGTGACGTATGGCTCTTTCAACGCGCGATGATGTCGTGGCGTATTTCTGTGCTACACATGGATATAACTGCTTTGTGACGCTCTCCATAAGTTGACAGTCGTTTATTGCGCTTATTATAGCAGTTCTGAGATAATGGTAGCCTTTTATATGTGCGGGAACGCCAAGCTTTTGTATAATGTCGGTCACCATTATTTCCGTGTCAGTGCAGTTCGAAGTTACTGGCTTGTTACAGACTGATTTGACAATCGCTGGAAGCGTGTCAAGATCAAATGGGGCTGACAGGTAATAAGACGCACCGTTCTCCATTACCTGTCGTTCAATGAAGCTGTTTCTGATATCTGATACTACAATGAAGGCAGGTACATTTACTAACTTATCTCTTATGCGGTTCATCAGTGCGATAGAATCTGTGTCCTGCATGGTGAGCGCTGTGATAATTACGTCGGGCTTGTCCCTTAGTATAGAGTCGAATATTACCTGCCCATCCATTTTTCGGGTGTAGGCTATTATGCCGTTTTCTCTTAATTTTGCTGCTGCTTTTACCCCGTTTGCCGCTGAATTGTCGCCAATTAGCACTTTGATAGATTCGTTTTCCATAGTAGACTCTCCTTTCTTGTTTTCTACGATATCTATTTTACATCAGGTAAAACTGAATTTCAAGGAGATATTTTAGCGTAAAATGTCGAAAAAAAGTATTATTATTTAAGTTGCATAAATAGTAAAAATAATTTTTTTATTATTTTTGCTTGACATTTAATTCCGTTTGATGTATAATATTATAGTACTTTGCGAGTGTGCTGGAATAGGCAGACAGGCACGTTTGAGGGGCGTGTGTCGAGAGACGTATGGGTTCAAGTCCCATTACTCGCACCATAATGGACAGATGGCTGAGCTGGTCTAAGGCGCACGACTGGAACTCGTGTATACGTTAATAGCGTATCGAGGGTTCGAATCCCTCTCTGTCCGCTTTAAGAGAGGTCTTAAATGGCTGTAAATAGCTGTTTAAGACTTTTTCTGTTTTATTAACCAAATATCATTTTTTAAAGAATATTTGCCCATGCTAATCTATTTTGCTAATTGGCAACTGTAAGTGATTATTTGGGACTATAAGTTTATATAAGGCTATAACCGCTAATAGTAATATTATATAAAATAGGGATAGTAAGTCAGTTAAGACCTACTATCCCT
>NZ_JAGCFH010000036.1 GCF_017650195.1 Ruminococcus sp.
GGGTGAAGACGGTAAACTGCGAATGAACCTTGAAGAAAACGAACCGTATTGCTGTGATTGTATTATCGAATTACAGGGAGGCGGAAACAATGATAAAATCCAAAGATGAATTCAATGACAAGCTGTGCGAACTTATGGAAGAAGTCGAGAAATGCAACCCTGAATTTTTAATGGACGGCATGATTTTTTCTGATAAAGCCAAAGACTACATTTACGAACTCGCCGAATACTCACGGTGTCTTAAGTCGTACAGAAGAACAATGGAAGGAACGCTTGGAATAGCCAGGAAAGAATATGAAGAGGTCTGCGCGTCGGCTTCAAGGATGTACATTGACATGCTGCACAAGATCGTGAATGCACCGACGGTAATTCACATGGAGCTTGTACCGGTGATGCTCATTCCTTTGATCGACGAGCGGCTGAGAGGTGAAAGCAATGAAGGAAGGTAGATTCAAAGGTTTTCTTGTGGTATATAAGCGCACTGGTTACGTGCCGGTTGCAGTGCAGTACGACACTTACGAAGATGCGCTGAATATGCTTGAAGAAATAGCAAGGGATAAGCTTAACAACGATGCAAGAGTGATCGTGTGCATTCTGAATCACAAAATGGAAGTTGTATATAAAACGGAGGCGGGAATAGATGCTTAAACTTGAAATCAAAGACCAAAAAAGCGAAATAGATATCAACGGAAAAAGCCATGAATGCATTGCAGAAATGGCAATTGCGTTTGAAGCACTAATTGAGACTGCGGCCGAGGCGGCAGGAAACGGAATGACCTATAAAGAAGCGAAGCAAATGCTGTGTGATGGTGCTGATATGGTGCATGAGGTAAAGACCAAAGATGAAAGTAAGCATTAAGCGAAAAAACGGCGAGGACATCGATTTTGAGAGAGCGTATGAGGTTTACGGCCGCGGACAACATGGCGAAACGGTCGCAGTGGTATTTCCAAACGAGTTCGATCATAACGTCGAGGCTGTGATGGAATACAGCACAGATAAAATCGAGCGGATTGAAATTACTTTTTAATGATTTAGGAAGGGGAAAAGTTATGACATGGAGAGATATTGAGCGGCTTATAAAGCACAGCAGCTTTATCCTCATTGTGGAGCCGAGGAGAACAAGGAACAGGTACTGGATCAGTCAGGGGCATACTTATTTCGAGATCACGTCTTTACAGTTTGACAGACTGCTTGAAGGCGGGTATATCGACCCTGATTACAAGGTCACGCGGCACATGGACGGTACTGAACAATTGCTTTACAACGGGAGATGATACGATGCTGAAAGTCGGAGATATTGTGAGAATCAGAGAGAGCGCCTACAAACCGTGGGCGCTGGAACAGACACAGCGCGGTGATATGGTGGTAGTGAAGAAAGAACTGCTGCATTTCAGCGATACACCGGAGCCGGCTGAACCTCTTCTTACAGTCGAGCGGGTGGATAACGACTGTTTCACCGGAGCGCTGAACGGTGTGGTTTTCGATTACATGAGAGAAAAGTATTATGAGAGTGAACTTGTACTTGTGGAAGGGAGACGGTTTTAAAAAATGATAATGGACAGCAAGGAAAGAATCAGATACCAGAAAGACATGCACGCAGCATATGAATATCTTAGGGCGAATCAGTGGAGACTGAATGCGGCCGGATGTTCGTTTTATATGCTGTATCACAATAACAGGGAAAAAGGAATCGCGGCAATGGGAGCGGGTAATGAGCAGCAATACACTGAAATGCTCGTGACACACGTTGTAGCAGCTTACTACGACCTGTTCAAGGAAAAGGGAATGTCCCTTGACAATTACTTTGACATGCTTAAGGAATTTGCGTCAGGGTTGTTACCGGCCATGGATGAGATACGAGGAAGAAAAGATGAAGAAATTTGAAGTTACATTTGAAGGTGAACTTTACAACTACATCACTCAGAAGATGATGCTGGAATACATGGAAAGCTTTTTTCCGAGAGCTGAGGTGAATGTAAAGACGATAAGGCAGAAAAAGACCCCCGTCACTGAAACGAGGGTTTATTTAAATGAAAAATCAGGGGGAAAAGACATATGTTAAAAAGGGAATTAGAGATCCTGCTTAATGACGCTAATCTCGCGATAAAGGATCTCGAACAGGAAAACACGAATCTGAAATCACGTAACGAAGCATTGACAAAGTTTATCGCGGCTACAGCGCTCAATATCACGGGTGAAGTTGAACCGGTAAAGAAAGCCGTGGCAGACATCAGAGCGGCACTCACGGGCGGCACAGAAGGCGACACGGCTATATTAGACACGATAAGAAATATTATAAGCAGACTGGAGCTGCGAAATGATTAAGTGGATCCTGCTGCTTACCGCGGCAGTCCTGCTGTGGATACATGAATACAGGCAGGAGCAGAACGATATCAGAGCGGAATTCGGTCTGCCGGAGATCACGCTGTTTACAAAACGAAAGGATGACGGGGAAAATGGCTAAAGAGCCGGTCAACAAATTTTACTGTTTAGAAAAAGACAAAGCCGACTGCGTTAAGAACATGGTCGGCGATCCGGAGTGTGAATTTTGTCAGCATTATCTGGTATGCACGAAATGCGGGCATTATGATACAACCTACTGCGACGGCTGCATGATCGCAGCGCTCAATCAGAGCTTCGATATGAGCGATTAGGAAAATCTATAGGAGGGGAATTTGAATGAATTGCAACATAGGGCCTAC
>NZ_JAGCFH010000037.1 GCF_017650195.1 Ruminococcus sp.
AAGAACTAAATGGATAGTCTTTTCGATAAATTTAATGATGACGAAGAACAAGTAAAATTTGGTTCAGATATGAGGAATTACGAACTATATGTTATTATACCATACATCGTGCCAATACTATTCTGGCTTCCTTTTGCAATAGATAAAAACTCTGACTTCTGCAAATTCCATTCAAATCAGTCACTATGCTGGTTGATTCTATTTTCAATACTTGAAGCTATTAGTGGTATTTTATTGATGCTTGACCCACCATTCAACTTTGTCGGCACTCTTCTGAACCTATTTACCATAGCTCTTATTGCTTTCCTTGTTATTGGCGCTTGGAAAGGGTATGCTTTAAAAATCCCTGTAATTGGCAATCTTTTAAAGCCATTCAAGTAACAGCAAGGCGAAGATTGCCACCATCCTCGCTATATACCATCGAAGCGATGGCTGTGTCGTCACAAACTAACAGTTCCGCAAGCATTTTTCGGCTTTCGGGGCTGTAATTTTTTACATCATAAACATATAGTTTCGCACTTCTACCAGCATATTCCCTAAGCGGAAGCCCCTGCTTATCCTGCAACCGGACATATTGCTCATATCCTTGATTATAATTAATCGGGATTGTAATCCTTTTTTCAGCTATTTCCTCAACATCCCAGCCATGTGATGCAAAATAATCTATTCTTCTTCCAACTGTTGAAGCATCGACATGAGCACCTAATGGTATGACATCTTCTTTTTTATTGTCTGGAAAGATAAAAATAACAATCGCAAGCAATAATGCTGCAATAACTAAAACAATCATTTTTTTCTTAGACATAGAACCCCCCGCTCATTTTTCATTTAATAATTATTATTCACACAATCCGACAATTTATTCCTTGGAGGTAAAAATGCCACAAACAAGACTTGACAAATTTATTTCTGAACGTGGAGAGTTCACACGAAGTAGAATAAAAGAACTCGCAAGTAAAGGACATATACGAGTCAACAATATTATAGTAAAAAAAGCAGATACCAAGATAGATCCCGAAAGAGATACCGTTGAAGTATTAGGAAATATTATAAAACCTGACCGCTTCAAATATCTTTTGCTTAACAAGCCTGACGGATATGTATGCTCCACCGACGAACATGACGGGCCGACAGTCATGGAACTTATTCCACCAGAATGGCGTACAAAAAATTTGTTTCCTGCTGGTAGACTTGATAAAGATTCTCTTGGTGCTCTTCTTATTACAGATGACGGAGAACTAGCACATCGTATGCTATCTCCAAAGAAACATATACCCAAAATATACATTGTGAAACTTGCCAATCCGTTTCAAAGTAAATATATTGATTTATTTGCAAACGGCATAACATTGTTAGATGGTTATCAATGTTTGCCTGCAAAGGTGTGCAATGTTGAAAGTTCCGAAAAACTGGCTTTTATAGAAATTAATGAAGGAAAATATCACCAAGTGAAACGAATGTTCGCAGCTGCCGGGAACCACGTAGAAGTGCTTATGAGAGTTTCGGTTGGAGGAGTAGTTCTTCCCGAAAAACTGGCAATTGGTCAGTGTATGGAATTATTGCACAAAGATGTTGAAAACTTGTTTGTCCCTCACGATTTCAATGCTTTTTGCAGCGAATTTTCTGGCGTTTTTTCGGCAATTCTAATAAACATATAAATGCATCTTTGTCAATTTAGCACCTTGAAAAAAAAAGCGAATAATGGTATTATATTAATATAGCTGATAATGTGTTTTCAGCAAGAAAAATTGAACTGGAGGACTGGATTAAATGGCAGGCTTAACACTTAAAGGCATTTATAAGAAATATCCGGGCGGAGTTGTGGCCGTTTCGGATGTTAATTTAGAGATAAGAGATAAGGAGTTCATCGTTCTCGTTGGACCTTCTGGTTGCGGTAAGTCTACAACGCTTCGTATGATCGCAGGTCTTGAAGAAATCTCTGAGGGTGAGCTTTATATAGGCGATAAGCTCGTAAACGATATCGCTCCCAAGGACAGAGATATCGCAATGGTTTTCCAGAACTATGCTCTTTATCCTCACATGACAGTTTTCGATAACATGGCATTCGGACTCAAGCTCCGCAAGGTTCCGAAGCCTGAAATAGAGAGAAAGGTTAACGAGGCTGCTAAGATCCTCGATCTTACACACCTTCTCGACAGAAAGCCTAAGGCAATGTCCGGTGGTCAGAGACAGAGAGTTGCTCTCGGTCGTGCTATCGTTCGTTCACCTAAGGTATTCCTTCTCGACGAGCCTCTCTCAAACCTCGACGCAAAGCTTCGTGCTCAGATGAGAACTGAGATCGCTAAGATCCACAAGAAGCTCGGTACAACATTTATCTATGTAACTCATGACCAGACAGAGGCTATGACAATGGGTGATAGAATCGTATGTATGAAGGACGGTTTCGTTCAGCAGATCGATACACCTCAGAACCTCTATGAGAATCCTATAAACAAGTTCGTTGCAGGCTTCCTTGGTTCACCTCAGATGAACTTCATCGACGCTACACTTAAGGAAGAGTATGGTCAGTATATAGTTGAATTCGGAAAGAATACAAAATATCAGATCATCGTTCCTGAGTCAAAGGTAAATGAGAATCTTAATGATTACGTTGGCAAGGAGATTACACTCGGTGTTCGTCCCGAATCTATCCATGACGAAGAAATGTACCTCTCAAATGCTTCTACAGGCGTTATCGACGCAAATGTAGAAATTACCGAAATGATGGGTGCTGAGACTTACCTCTATCTCGTTTGCGAGGGAGTTCCGCTTACAGCAAGAGTAAGCCCGAGGTCTACAGCTAAGTCAGGAGACGATATAAAGGTTGCTATCGATCCTAACAGAATCCACATCTTCGATAAGGAAACTGAGAAGGCAATTGTCAACTGATTAATTCTTTTCATATTTATCCTTTCTTTCTTGGTACATGGCGTCGTGAGATGCTGTGTACGCGCAAATTACCGCAGTATTATTACTGCGGTTTTTTGTGTTATATTATACCTCAGGAGGAAAAAATGTCAGAAATTAGAGATTATCTCACAGCTCACAAGCAGGAAATGACAGATTTTCTCGCAGAACTTGTGGCGATACCCAGCGTTCAGGGCGAGGAAGAGGAAGGTTTCCCCTTCGGCAGAGAGCCAGCAAGAGCTTTGGAGACCATGCTTAAAAAGTGTGATGAGTTCGGTTTTATTACCGAGAATACTGATAATTATGTAGGCTCTGCGGATTTAAACGGACTTCCGCCAGAGCTTGCCGTGCTTGTTCATCTTGATGTAGTTCCTGTAGGTTCAGGCTGGACGAGCGACCCGTATACGCTGCGGTACGAGCTTAATACCGATAAACTGGTAGGTCGTGGAGCTATCGACGACAAGGGACCAGCGGTCGCTGCGCTTTTTGCCGCAAGAGCTATTAAGGAGTTGGAACTGCCGCTTAAAAAGGGCATACGTCTTATATTCGGCACCAACGAGGAGAATGGTTCGGCTGATCTTGCCTATTATCGCAGAAAGCATGAGCTTCCGGAAATGGTTTTCACTCCAGACGGTGAGTATCCTGTCATAAATGCAGAAAAGGGTATGCTGAGAGTGTATTTTTCCGCGAATTACAGCGGAATACCTGTGCGAGGCGGAACTGTCATAAACGCTGTTCCGGCGGTATGCTCCGACGATGAAGATGACTATCATGGCATATCCGCACACGCCTCAACGCCCGAGAAGGGCGAAAATGCCATAACGAAATTTCTCAATATACGGGGGAAGCTTCATCCTTTGTTGAACAGCCTTTCGAAGCTTTTTCCCCATGGCGAGTTCAGCGGAAAGAGCTGCGGACTGGGTTTCAGTGACGAAATATCAGGAGATATGACCTGTGTACTGTCTCTTCTGAACGCTGAAAACGGCAGACTTCACGGCGGAGTGGATATCCGTTTTCCACTTGACCGAACAAAGGCAGAAATAAGTGATAATATTTGCGGAAAACTTCGTGAAGCTGGCTTCGATATAGATTCATGTGAGGGTGTCGAGCCTCACTGCACCGACGAAAATAGCGGCTTTGTGCAGGCTCTTCTGCGCGTTTATGAGAGAGTTATGGGAGAAAAAGGGTATTGTATAGCCATTGGCGGTGGTACCTATGTACATGAGATTGAGGGCGGAGTAGCCTTCGGGGCGGAGTTTCCCAATGAGGACGGACGTATGCACTGTCCCGACGAGTTCATAACCACTGAGAATCTGCTAAAAAATGCGGAGATAATGGCAGAGGCTATGGTGGAGCTGTGTTCATGATTTCAACTATATTCAATGAAATGTTGAAAAGGCGGACATTAAGTCCGCCTTTAATTATCAGTCGTTAAGAGTTGTGGCGGTTACTGTTGTCGAAGCTTTTTCACCGTCCATGCCGTCGATAACGTCGTCAACAGCATCCTTTGCCCCGTTTATGAGTTCCTTGCCTGCATCACCTATGCCGCTGACTATATCTTTTCCGGCTTCGCCTGCGCCGTCGGCAGCGTCGTCTAGACGATCCTTTATAGTTTTATCGGTTGTTTTTGTAGTTTCTTCATATCTTCTATCAGTAGTGCTGTGCTCTGTTACCATGCCGTTCTCGTCGTCGGTATAATGACCGTCGTTATTGTTGCCGCATCCCGTCAACGCTGCACAGACCGTAAAAAATATGGAGCATATTGCTAAATGCTTTTTCATACATATTATATCCTTTACAAAGAATTGTTGCGAAATCACTTTCCACAACATATTTTTATTGTTTACTTATTTTCCCCGTTTATCCACATGGTTTTCAACTTTTACATACTTCCAGAAAGTGTATTCTACGTTGTTTTCCACCTTTTCAACATAGTTATCAACAATTGCAGAGGTGTGTCCACATCTATTTCAACACAATGTTGAAAATTATTTCACTGTCCCGTGAAATAAAAATAGGATTATATTGCTGTATAAAACTGGCTTTTTTTTGCTGTCTTGAATAATATTGCAAATTGTGGTTTAATAAATCTAAATTTGGAGGTGAGAAAATGAAACCTTATTCATATTATGATAATCAAGCGTTGGAAAAATGGTGGGATCCGGCTCATGAAAAGAATCCAAATCATTTCAGAAATGCAAAATAATTGTATTCGCTCCGGATGAGAGTGACCTTCATGAGCTAACTTTATTTTGTATAAGAGTATTAGACCATA
>NZ_JAGCFH010000038.1 GCF_017650195.1 Ruminococcus sp.
AAAGTGGCAGTTCTCAACGTAACTGCCACTGTGATTATTGTTTAGATAATAGTTGGAATCAAAAAGATGATATAACGTCCTGCTCTAAATGGTCCCGCAGAAAGAATAAGCTGCATTTACGGATCTGTCACTGCTCTTCATCAAGCAACATAAGCATCTGCTGCAAGTGAATAGCTATAAAGAGCCCATGCAACGTCTTTGAGCTTGCTGTCTGTATTATTATCTACTACGCGGTATCCATAGGACAAAGCGCTACAATTATATTTTTTGCCGTCAATAGTGATCTCGTGAGAAGTGCTGAGACGGTGTGCCGCGATGTTTGGTATCTCATAATATTGCATGTCGTTCTTTGACTTAGCCTCAGCTTTTACGCCATCGATAAACACATCAATGCTATCGGTATATATTCTTAAGGCTGTTTCGGAATTGAGCACGAGAGAAATCTTTACATCATCGGGTAATTTCGTGGCAAACATGTTAAACATAGGTTTATATATATCTAAGTATTCTATGACATCATTTTTGGTGCCATTGAAGTAATTATCAGCCGCTTTACAGTAATTCTCCAAATAGCCTACAAGTATCTTAAGCTTTGCGTCTGCTATATTTGTGGTTTTCTTTAGCTCGTCAATATAACTCTGCACGGAGCATTCAAGCTGAGAATGGCTGCAAAGTTCATATCCTTGATTGCATACAACGAGACGATTGCCATCTTTATCATAAGCTTTCAGTGTTATTTTCTCATTTGCCTGTGTTGCATTAACAGGATATGTTAATTTCATTGTTTGAGTATTTGTATCATACTTTTCAAAATCAGTGATAACAATATCTCCGTTTGGTCCGCTCAAAACAATCTTTTCAAGATTTTTTGAGAGCTGACCTAAATCGCCAGAATAATATTTAGAATAATATTCAGGCTGATTTACATAGAAGTTTACTCCAAGACTTCCATCAAGTGTTATATTTGCACCGAAATTAAAAGCTATATTTGGAATAAGAGCCGGGCAGTCAAGGAACATACTCGAAGTATAATCATATGTTTCCCGTGCTTTAGACGTATCAAGGTTGCTTACATCAATTGATTCAAGACTGGTACAGTGTGAAAACATAGATTGCATTGCTTCAACATTTGATGTATCAAAATTACTTACATCTATTGTTTTAAGGCTTTGGCAGTATATGAACATATTGTACATATATTTAACCTTTGACGTGTCAAAGCTGCTTACATCAATTGAGGGTAACTTGTAACAATCTTCAAACATATTTCCCATATCTTCAACGTTTGATGTATTCAAACCGCCTAAATCAAGGGATTCTAAATTAGTACAATCCATAAACGCTCCGTTCATAGATTTTACATTTGATGTGTCCCAGCCGCTCAGTTCAAGAGATTTCAGAGTTGGACTGTTGCAGAACATAAAGTTCATTTTTGTAGCTTTGGAAGCTTTAAGATTGATGATCTTTGCATCACCCGAATTTAAAAGATAAAACATATTAGACATATTATCAACATTTGACAAATCAGCATTTGTAAAGTCAAATTCCTTAGCATAATATTGTTCAAACATAGTTGAGCAATCTTCTGGAAAAACAGTTCCCTTTGCACAAGACACTTTTTTCACATTTTCATTTTTATTATACTGCTTTACATCATTTTTGTTGACTTTTCCATTAAGCAGAAGAACTCCTGTTTTTTCGCTGAAACTTGCAGGGTCAAAACTGTCGAGATGATCAGGATCATTTTCATGATCATACTCATCAATTATGTTCTCTTCCGCTGTGACAACTCTTGTGCTTCCAAATAAATAAGCGCTGTTTGCAACGGCGGCTCCTCCTGAAATAGCAAATGCCATAACCGACGCTATTGCTCTCTTCAATACCTTGTTTTCCATTAAAACATCTCCTAATCATTTTTCATTTACAACTGCAATATCAGTTTATAACGGTGCTGTTGTGTCTGAATAGTCCCTATAACAGAATCTGCATTTTGTAAACGATTTAATTTTATCACATATCGCCGCAAATGTCAAGGCATTTTTTGCGATAAAAACCGAGTACCTCTTTTACGGCAGTCCGGCAATTTTTTCTGTCGCCGCAGCCCTGACATAAACGCATACAGGAGTATGACCGCAAAGAGGGTCATACTCCTGTTTTCGCGCTTTTATTCAGCTTTAAAAGCTCTTATACTGCCTTGAATATAAACCTGATAAAGTTATACATCAGCGGTATTACCGTATTGCTGTCATGTCCGCCGCCGGGTACGGAAATGTAAATATTCTCCGTGCCGTGCTGAGTGAACAGGTCGCTGTACTGCTTCGGGAAGTCGTTTACCATGTTGTCGTTGGTTCCGCCTGCTATCATGAGCAGATAAGGAGAGTATGGAGGATCTATACGCATATCGTCTTTACTCATTACGCCGGGATGCTCCATGAACTGATCCCTTGTCGGGAAGATACCCGGTGCAGGGGCTCCGCCGCCTATATATCCAACCTTATCGCAGCATTTGATGCCAATGTAGAGGGATTCTCTTCCTCCCATTGAGAATCCGGCAACAGCGGTATTCTCACGGCCAGTTTTGACGGGATAGTGGGATTCGATATAAGGCATGAGACTGTCGGGCAGGTCCTCAACGAAGTTATCGTAGCCCGGAACATCTGCCTGACCGTTGCCAGTCTGTGTTGCGTGGTTCGGGTCGGTATACTGATTTGTAAATACGATGATCATAGGCTCTGCTTCACCACTCATGATGAGGTTTGTAGCGATTTCCAGAACTCCCATACCGTTCATCATCGTAAACTCATCGCCACCGTAACCGTGATTCACATAGAACACAGGATATTTTTGGTTCTGATCATATCCGGGTGGAAGCCAAACATTCGCCCCCTTTTCGCGGTTTGCCTTCTTTGAAAAGTATGTGATGTGCTCAGTCTTACCTTCTGACTTGGACAACGCGGATGAGGGCACCTGTACCGTGATCTTATCGCGGATACTCGCCATGTAGTCTACGGTTGTTGTAGTAGTTGTAGTCTCAGAAGTTGTGGTCGTAGAAACAGTCGTTGTTGTTGTCCGCTTCGGGAACTCCTTCATCTCTGCGAGAACGAACTTAGCAAGCATTACAAGATCATTGACCGCAAAGTTGCCGTCTCCATCGATATCTGCTATATCCATACGTATGCCAGTCGTAAAACCTGCCAAAAAGTTTATCAAAGATCTTCTTGCTCCGATAAGGTCAAACGAGGTAATAACGCCGTCTGAATCGAAGTCACCGGTTATTGTCTGAGTTGTTACATTGTCAGTGATACTCTCCCCTGTTTCATTTTGAAAGTATCCATTTGTATCGGAAACTGCAGCATCAGCGCCGAGCTTCTGTGTGAATGTGCCTTCAGGCATTGTAAAAGCCGCAGAAAATGCGACGGTCCCTACGAATATACCTGCAAGAACGTTTCTGATCGTTTTTTTCCTGTTCATGATAGATTCCTCCTTTAATGTCAAAGCTTGTCCTTGTAACAAAAAACGATTATATATCTATCATATAACATAAGAACAAATAGTTCAACTCGTTTTTTGCGGTTTTGGTGGATAAAATGCTGATCTTACATTTCTTATCAGCATAGTGCATGATATATCTCGGAGTTTATAACGCTTGAGTCAAAGCCAGTTTTCAGTCAGCAATAAATGGCTTGAAATTCCCCGTTTTATTTTGTATAATAAAGACAAATAATATGATCTTAAGGGAGGGATCTGTATGAAAAACTCATTAAAAAAGTTGTTTTCCGCATTCACAGCTGCTTTCTGCCTTGCCGGAGCTGTAAGCTTCAACTGTGACTCACATAGCGCCTTAAAAGCCAATGCCGCAATAGATTACATTGACAACGGTACTGCCGACGGTTATACATACTCGGTATGGAACAAGAGCGAGATTGGCAGTATCGCATTTGAAAACACAGAGAACAACGGCTTTACAGCAAGCTGGAACAGTATTGAAGATTTTGCGGTGAGCAAAGGTATCACTTTTGAAGAAAACAAAATAAGCGCATATCAGGTCAGTGAATATGAGGTGGATTACGACATTGATATCCTCGGCAATGAAAATGATTACATAAGTATAACGGGCTGGTTCACATATCCGAAAATACAGTTCAATATTGTAGAAGCCTGGGATTCATGGCAACCTACCGGATTCAATAACAGTGATCCTGTCGCAACAGTGGATATTGACGGCACGACTTATGATATATACAGGTACATTTATGAAAATCCGCAGCCCAGCTTTCCTAACTCTTACTGGAGCGTTCCGCGGAAAGAGCCCTTCGAGCTCGGCAAAGAGACCAATATCAAAGGCACAGTCGATGTTGCGGCTCATTTTCGTGCATGGGCAGAGGCAGGGTTGGAGCTCGGTTACCTTAACTGCATAGACTTTTCTCTTGAAGCCTACAGAAGCAACGGCTATGCAAACCTGAATTCGCTGAACACAAGATATGAGGTATCAGAGGAGCAGCTTTTCGGTCCTCCGATGCCGGTAAAGCCATACACAGAGCATGACCCTCTGCCGGTCGGTACTGACGGAAGGATCATAAATGTGGATTTTGAAAACGATAACGCCAAGATCGGAATTAAAGGCGAAGATGCTTCTTGCGAAATAACGGATGAGCATTGCTTCAGCGGAAAGCGTTCAATGAGTATTTCAGATTCGGATAAATATGGAACCCGATCGTTTTTCTATGAGCTTGATCCTTATGATCTTCCCAAACTTACTGATAATATACAGCAATACTTTGAGACCGGGGCAAGGATATACCATAACGCCGGCAAAGACGTTCAGTTCTCTGTTTCGCTCGTTGAATACAGTGATTCTGATAATACATACGTTATTATTTCCGAACTCGGAACAAGAACCTGCAGATCAGGACAATGGACAGATATCACTAATATCCAGTTTTATTTCAAGCATAACGTTTTCCATAAGTACAGGATAGTTTTCACTCCTGCCATGCCTGTGGATTACTGCATAGACGATTTTTATATAGCAGATGGCAATGAAAATAATAGCGGCAGGCAGCTCTTTAACGCTGATACGCGCGGCGACCTCAACTGTGACGGAGTTATAGACAGTCTCGATGTCGCTGTATGCCGGAAGGCTGTCATAAGCTCCCTTGGCAGAGGAATAATCGAGACCGGCGGCGATGTTAACGGCGATTTCATGAGCAACCTGAGCGACCTTGTACTGCTCACAAAATATGTGCTGCATATTTCCGACGATATCCCTCTTTCCGAAGACGGAGCTGTATTATATCTGGGCAGTAACTATGATTTTGACAGAACAGGTCAGCGCTGCTTAGAGTTCGACAACAATAAATACAACAATGACAGTGCCAGAACGATAGTACGAAAAGACGGTTCACTCATAGCAGAATGGAACGATATTGATCATTACTACTGCGAAAGCTATATTGATTTCGCAGATACCAATGAAAGAAAAAGCTGCGGTGAGTTTGATGTAAGCTATTCTGCCGATATCATTTCAAGCGGAAATATAGATGTGCTTGTACGCGGACTTATATACAGAGGTCAGAAAACTCTGTACTTCAATGTTTATGAAGGCTGGGCTGAAAAAGGTCTCTTCGGTGACTATGATAAAATGCTTGAAACTGAAAGCAGTACAGAGCTTGTCACTCTTAACGGCACTGAATATTATATGATGACGGATATCGGTTCCACAGAAGATTCCATAAACCTCTACCGCAAGGATAATCCTCTTGAACTTAACAAGACCTGCCACCTCGAAAACAGCTTCAATCTTGCTGAGGTGCTGGATCACTGGGACGAAAATAAAGAGAACAGTGATACTGTTATTAAGCTCGGAATGTTTATCATCTCAAACAAAACGACCGGCTATGCGGATTTTCAGGAGCTCAAATTCAATAAGAATTGAATATATAAATATAATGGCAGCCCGGAAGGACTGCCATTATATTTTATGTATCAAATCAGGAATATTGTATCATCCCTCTGCTGGAGTACCTTTTTCGTTGAGGAG
>NZ_JAGCFH010000039.1 GCF_017650195.1 Ruminococcus sp.
AAGAATAGAATCTAAAAATTACTTTTCAATATTCAATGGTTCCCTTTGAATTTAAGTCAGTTTCGACTAACGTATAGAAGTTTTTTCCAGTGTATAGTACATAGCTTACAGGCTTTATGAAAGTACCTCTGACGACAGATAATACAATGTTTGTTAACTGGATAAATATAATATATGTTGGCTGAACACTTACGGACTTAATTTCAGTTTACTGATCTGAATACTTCTGATATATCTTCGGTGTCATAGTTGCTGATAACAGTTTTGTCACCGATGCGTTCACAGTAGAATGAGATCAGGTGATACCTTTTGCGTGTGTCGTTGTTTGTGATATATGTTACTATCGTTGATCTGTCGTCAAACTGTTCAACAGGGATATTTAATTCTGTCGTTCCGGGACAGCTGAATTCCCCGCCTGATATTACATCTGTTGTGTCGTTCTCTCTTTTAATGATGTAGTCGATACTGAATCTTCCACTAACATTATCCGGAATTTTAATTACTGGTTCTGACACACCTTCCGAAGTATTTCCGTTACTGATATATAAGATTATTTCCATATCTTCTGGCATATTTGCGAGCGGCGAAGGATACTGAAAAAGTACAGTACCTTCTTTCTGAGCTGAGGTTACCATTTCTGTACGTACCTTAAAACCGTAATAGCCTGCCATAACAGCCGCGTCATTAACGGTTTTCCCTCTGAAATCAGGTGTTGCAATATCCTTGTTGTCTAAATCACTGCATACAAAAAGAGTAACTTCCGAGCCCTTCGGAACTGTTTCTCCCTCTGCTGGTTCAGACTTTATAACATAACCCGGCTCTACAGTTGAATCTGCCATTTCTACTGTCCTGACCTTGAGACCTCTTTCAATAAGCAGCTGTTTTGCCAGATTGGAATGCATATTAGTTAACGGCGGAATATTAACAGAGTCCGTATCATACCCTTTATATTTTTCATCAGCAAGTTTATCTGCATACTCATAGAATTCATCGGACACCCTGAACCCTTTGCTCATATTTCCGATGTACTCTCTTATCAAGCCTTTTTCAATCAATTCTAAATCACAAACTACGTTATTGCCTGCCTGTGAAGTACCTGTTAATTCAAATATTACGAAGCCAGATCTTGCGGGAACACCGGTTTCTTCAAAATCAGAAGTATACAATGCATTCAGGAAGTTCTCTTTCTCAGATTCAGAAAGCGTTACAGGATAACGAGATTCTGTGATGAAACATATTTTGATTTCGCTGCATCCGAAATGTTCGATGAACTTATCAGGTGAAGAGTATTCCAATAATTCGTTATATTCTGCAAAATAATTGTCAATCAGCGTTTTTATCTCATTTTTGCTGTTTTCATCAACCACATAATAGCGATATGCATCTTCTTCGGTATTATAATCGTTATGGATGTCTTCGTTTCCGTAATACATGACGCTAACATCACCGCTCTCTGAAATATCAAAACTCAGATTGCTGATTATGCTGCTTTTTTGCATATCATTGTTATAACGACACAGATCTATACTGATACATTTCTTATCAAACATATCTATCTTGACACCGGTTTCTTTCCATTCAGCTTTATTGATAAGTGCTGTGACGTTATCTAGCAGACCGTATCCGGAGCTGCTGTAACTGAAATCATCCTTTTTACAGTTTATGCTCCAGGTAAAGTCTGTAAACTGCTGCGATTCCCTTAAGACAGGGTTGTATACTGTATAATATTTGATGTCCTCAGAGGAAATGCCTTCCTGTTTACCACTAAAATTTATCCAGATATCATGGATAGGATCATCGGAATCTTCGATATAGATCATCTTGTCAAGTGAATCCGTATAGTGGTTTGCAGCGTTATATACAGCCTGTTCTATTTCTTCAGAAACCAAGTATCTTGCTGTTTCAGTACCATTGTCCCAGAGAATGGTATGATCGCTGTAAAGCACTAACTTATATGAGTTGCCGTTGTTATAGAAGAAAAGCTGTACGTTCTCATCGTCGGGAACAGGGGTATCATTTGAAGTTGCCGTCCACTTACCGCTCTGAAAAGCGCTGGCTAATTCAAGAAATACCTCCTCACTCGGCTCAAATACCATAGACCCCATGTCAGAGGGCCTTATCAACACCCTGTCATTTGACAGATCACCGAACGGATAATTGTTTTCTGTTTCCGTAACTGTCGGAAGAGTGCCTTCCTGAGCTAAATGATTATGACCTGTTTGGTTTCTTTTCAGCATTGCCAGTCCGCCTGCCGCGCCTCCTGCGACTAAGGCGATAACAGCTGCTGCCGATACTATTTTCTGCCATAAGGGCTTTTTGTATATCTCCACGCCGGATACCACCATAGCGGGAGTTTCATTACTTTCTTTGGTTCTTTCTTTATATATCTTTCTGCTCATTGCAAACATTCTCTCCTTGTCACTTTCGGAAGCAAGGCAGTTGTCGGCAATGCGTCTTATATCAGCGTCGTCTGCATTTTCAAGTATTTCAAGATCGAATTCATTATCCTTCATACCTGTACCTCCTTACAGTGAAATGTTCATTTCGGTGAGCTTTGACCTGAGCTTTCCAAGAGCGCGGCTGCTCCGCATACGGACAGCTTCCGGCGTCATTGAGACGATATCGGCTATTTCTCTTGAACTGCGCATGAAAAAGTATTTCTGCATTATTATAATGGAATCCGGTTCGCCCAGCAGCTCCACGCAGTGTATCAGCTTTGAGCGAAGTTCTTTTTTATCTACTGTTTCCTCAGTATTGTCTGGAGCTTCGAGCGTTGCTAGCTCATCTTCGTCTGCGGATACGGTGTTCATCTGATGACGTACAAGCTTTTTATAGAGATCAGACGCTTTGTGTCTGGCGACCGTTCCGATAAATCCTGATATGTCTCCGCTTACATCCCGGTTCTCGTCATAATGAATGTAGATATCGGCAAAGGAGTCGCTGACGCATTCCTCGATATCCTCGCGGTTTGCGCAGCTCCGAAGCCTACTGAAAACGATAGTGTATACATAGTTGAAATACTCATTGAAGAGTATACGCTGAGCTTCTTCCTTTGAACTTTCAGAAGCTTTCCTGTATTCTTCATGTGTCATAATCTCACCTTCTATCCTGTAAAGCTTTTATAATGCATTGTATCGGCTTTCACTATATCAATACTTTCTGCAGGGGAGAAACGTAACAGTATGCAAAATATTTTTTTATTTTAATTAATTGCTGCGTGAGAATTCTCTCCTTTTTTATGAAATTAGCGCTCCCTGAACCCTGTTCGGGGAAATTTCCTACTTATGATGGTTATTGAGGACACACTTATTATACTATCAAACCACTGCAAATGCAAGAAAAAACAGCCGGTACTAATGTACCGGCTGCGGAAAAAGTATTATTAAGTTCCAAGCTGAGTAGCAGCGCCTATGAACAGCGGAACGTTGTTATTGTCTACTATCATATATACGAATGGTCTGTTGAGGTAGATATATACTTCCTTCTTTGGTATCGGCATAGCTGAGCCTGCACCCATGATAACGGCTGTAGCAGCGGCTGCCTTGGTACCTATTTCAGTTACTTCTATTTTTGTCTTGTGGAGAACGTCGTCAATATAGAGCGGGAGAGCTCCTTTAACGGACAGATCATTTATTTTGGAGAAATCCGCCTTATCCGAATTAAAGGCAGTTTCCATGCCGAGCAGAGGAAGTATCTCTTTCAGGGATTTTCCGTAGTTGTATTTGAATTTGGGGATCATCGTATAAAGGTCAACAGTATCGGGATCCTCATATTCCTTAAGTCCATCGCAGAGCGCTTCGGCGTCGAGGTTTTGTATGTATTCGTTAAAGTCAACATCCTCGTGAGGAAGTATACCTACAAAGCTATAATTTCCACCTTCATAATCCTTCTTGAAGGCATCAGCATTTCCAAGGTCGAAGTATTTGCTCTCTTTGCTGTGCATTTCCTGTATCGGGTATTCCTTACCGTCGAGATCTGTGAACTTGCCGTCTTTGGTGCTGAGATATGGTTTTTGCCATTCTGCTTCAAAATATAAGGTATTTATGAGCATCATCATAGTATTGGACTTTATATTTCCCTCATTGATTAGAGATGGTATCATGCCCTTTGTATTCTTGTTTACCCAGCTGTTTACATCACTGACGATACTTTTGGGTTCAAATGAGCTCTTGTATATCTCGGAATTGTAGTACTTCTTATTTGCTTCAAGGAATTCGTCGTAAACCTTAAAGGTCGGGTCGTCCTTGAACCATATAGAATCAGCAAGGTATACCTTTTCCTTGTCCTTGTCCGGAAGTTTGCTGATATAGTAAGCCATGTACTCGTTGATATCGTCCAGCTTAAGACCGTTGCCGAGGACCTTTTCCATTTCCTTGAGTGTATCTCCTTCAGCGCCGTTTGCTGTCATTGAGAGAGCTGAGGATATGGAAAGGGGGGAGATAAGGATGTTTTTATCCTTTGAGTTGTCGGGAGAGCAGCACTTTTTGAGCAGCTCGATACCGAAATTCATCTCAGCCTTAGCAAAGGCTTCGTCTGTTGCGATTCCCTCGGAAGCCTTCACTGATACTGTATCGTCAAGACGGACACTTCCGATATTTGAAGCACCGTTGAAGGATTTCTTGCTGCCAAGAGTGAAATCCACCACCTGTTTCATGTCTTCTTCATCTATAACTGTATCATAGTTTATATCTGCATTCAGGAACTGATCCTCATTGAGCTTGTAGGAAAGAGTTCCGGCGATATACTTTTTATACACCAGTACATCAAAGGAATCAACTACTCCGTCGTCGTTGATATCGCCATAGAAGTGTTCGTTGGGATCTTTAACGTATATAATGTCGCTGAAATAAAATTCAGAAGTTCTGCGCGAGCTGCCGTAATAACCTGTTTTTGTCAGATCATCGTATTTTGTCTTTGCGGCGAACTTAATGTTTAGCCTTGCCCCCTCCTGTATATTTTCAGCAGTAAGGCATGTTTG
>NZ_JAGCFH010000040.1 GCF_017650195.1 Ruminococcus sp.
TACACCTATTCTTTCCGTAAGCTCTTTGATTACCACAGACGACACAATGGCAGGGTCTGAAATGAGATCCTCGATATTTCTCTCACACACCATATAGTAATTCTCGTGGATATACACGCCTGCACCATTGATATTTTCATCATATTGCTTTCTGTAAATCCGATATGTCTTTCCGTTCACTTTATAAGGCTCAAACTCCTCCATATCATCGTCTGGCACAAATTCACCGAAATGGTCGAAAATGTATAAAAAATCGCCCCTGACACCAATCTGACATTTAGCACCGATATCGAACTTCTCTCCGGTAAAATTATCAAGTATCACCTTGTAATCAACTGAAAGGCTATCAAAATACACATCGCTCATGGGCTTTTTGAAGCTTCTTCCCTTTTCGATAGTAAGAGACTCAAGATCAGACCAACTTGCCTTGAAGCCATCCTGTATGCAATTGCTAAAAGAAAAGTCTCCATTCCCACCGCTCTTTTTGTCAATATTATAAAACATAGCTCCATTCTGTCCGCTGACGTGATCGGCTTTCAGCTCTTCCTCAGTCGGATCCGGTGTTTCCGTAACATAAAGGCTTACTTCGTCCTCTTCCTCTTCAAATTGAAATCCCCAGCCCCCCTGTGTATCGTTTGACTCTGTGACCCAAGGGTTCCTTTCGGTATCATCAATAAAACCATTTCCACCGGTACTGCTGCCCCATCCGAATCCATTACTGTCAGCAGCTACTGCCATCCCCGTTTCCGTTACAGAAATTAGCATGCAAACAGCCGTCGTAAAAGCAGCTGCATATTTTTTCCATGATAAGTTCATTTTTGTCCCTCCTCAAAAGAAAAAAGCAATACCATCACAAGAGAAAAATTCGGGCATAAAAATATGAGCCAACGTTCAAATAACATCAAACGTTGTTGAATTAAATATCCACCCAAATTAATTACTGCCCCATTTTTCTCTACGGTATTGCTTGTAATTATAGTTATATTATAAAATAGTTGTTATCAAATTGCAAGTCATTTATTGCTAGTTTTTCGTCATATCATTCTGCATTTTTATGAATTAAGTACATAACGCTAAGAGCCGATTCACATTAATACACATTTTGAAAATTACCCTGCAATTAATACCAAAATAGTAGTCACAGGTGAATTCAATTATTACAAAGAAAGATATGCCACATATTATCATCTACTTCATGCCAATATGGAAGTTAATGTATCATTATCATGGAAAATGAATAATGTAGTCAAAAGGCTACATTATTTTTCCAACTGTATTCCTAATCCTGTATGCAGTGCTATGAGCTGATTGCCCATAACATTCTTCATAAGCTCAAATGCAGGAATACCCGTGCAGTGGCCGCTGTAAAAGACAGTATTCATCAGCGATAGCTCCTGTGCTGTCTGAATTATGACTGCTTTTTCTTCTTCGGTATGCTCTCCCTCCTTTTTCATCATATGGAATCCTGTTATAACATAATCAGGAACATTCCCGAACATCTCTCTATAACGGTCAAGGATATTGAGAATTCCATTATGTGAACATCCCGACAACAGCCAGTATTTGTCGTTATGCTTTATGACAAGACACTGCTCATGTGCAAAATCATCGGGAAATTGCACGCCGTTCTCCATGCGGGAAAGCTTGAGGTTCCCCTGCGGATAGCACCGTCTGCCGGTGATACCGCTGAACAGGAACAGTTCTTCATCAAGCTGAATATTACCGTCTATCAGCCGTACATTCGTAAGGTCAAGGATAGCCTTGTCGATACCAATGTAGCGTTCACCGTTGTAATGCGGCTCGACAGCTTTCTTCTGCATTATTATCTGTGCGGTATGGTTTATCTGTGAAAACGGCAGAATACCTCCCGAATGATCATAGTGCCCGTGACTGAGAACTACAGTATCAACTGCGGACAGGTCTATACCAAGTACTTCCGCATTCTTTAAGACTGCGTCGGTCTGTCCTGTATCAAACAAGAGCTTGTGCATATCAGTCTCGATATAAATTGAAAGGCCATGCTCTGCGATACAGCTTTCGTGACCGCCGCTATTCTCAACAAGGGTAATAATTTTCATCAGTGATTACCGCAATTGTGTGTGCCGCAGCCGTGATCTCCGCAGGAATGTCCTTCGCCATGCTCATGAGAGTGATGGTCACATGTGGGATTGGAGTTCTGCTCAAGTGTCTGTGCAAGGAAAGCTGCTACAGCATCATCGGCACTTCCCATATTACCACCGTAGAGAACGATGCCAGCCTCCTGCATCGCCATTTGTGCGCCTCCGCCGATGCCTCCACAGATAAGCACATCAGCCTGAGCATTTTTAAGGAATCCAGCTAGAGCACCGTGCCCTACACCATTTGTTCCGACTATCTGCTCATTGATTATTTTGCCGTCAGCAACATCGTAGAGCTTGAACTGCTCCGTTCTGCCGAAGTGCTGGAAAATCTGTCCGTTTTCATAGGTTACTGCAATTCTCATAATTGTGCTTCCTTTCTGAGTTATCTCCTCCAAGATAGTGTTGTCAAGAGTGTAATTTCCGCCTGAAATGACGATGCGCCTGCCCTCCACCAGCGCCTTAGCAAGCTTTTTTCTTGCTGTATCGTATATCGCTGTGACAGTCGTTCTCGCCACATTCATTTCAGCGGCACACTGCTCTTGTGTCTTTGATTGATAGTCGATAAGACGTATCGTTTCAAACTCGTCAAGCGACATAATGATTGTATCATTTGCCTTGTCCTGATCGGGAGCAAAGCTCCAGTAATCTGGGTAGCAACAGATACGGCGTGATTTTTGTGGTCTGGGCATATAAGCATCTCCTTTCTGACTTATGTCAATTATAACATATTTATCGACTTATGTCAAGTATATTCTTGGTATTTTCAGACATTGACGGATATTGCTTCATTTGGTATAATTGCTTTATAGGAGTGATATTGTGAATAAGAAGCTTGAATTGTTCCTGACCTTCATGAGGATCGGTGCATTTACCTTCGGCGGTGGTTATGCGATAATCCCACTGATTCAGAAGGAAGTATGTGAAAATAAAAAATGGCTGAGCGAAAAGGATATTACAGATATTGTTGCTATTTCCGAATCAACGCCCGGTCCTATCGCTATCAATGCAGCAACATTTGTAGGATATAAGACATCGGGCTTTCTTGGAGCGTGTATGGCAACCCTCGGCGTTGTCCTGCCCTCGTTTCTTATAATCTCGCTTATATCCCTGATATTGACGCAGTTTCAGAGCATCAAAGCTGTTCGCTATGCTTTTATGGGTATCCGTGCAGCCGTACTTGCACTGATACTGAAAGCACTATGGATGATGTTCAAATCGGTGAAGAAGAAAAAGAAGCCATTTTCTTATGCGATCATGGGACTTTCTCTTGTTCTGACTGCTTTCCTGAAAATAGACGCAGTATTTGTCATCATCGGATGCGGATTGTTCGGTCTGCTGTGGTCAATCCTGAACAGAAAGGAGCAGAGCAATGGCACTGATTAAGTTGTTTCTTGTCTTTCTGAAAATAGGGGCGTTCACCTTTGGCGGCGGATACGCTATGATCGCTATGATACAGGCGGAAGCAGAACGTCACGGCTGGCTGACGCAGGAAGAGCTTGTGGATTTCGTTGCTCTTAGCGAAAGCACGCCCGGCCCCCTTGCAGTCAATATGGCTACATTTGTAGGAATGAGGACTTGCGGTGTTCTTGGAGCTATCATCGCAACACTTGGTATTATTCTTCCTTCCTTTATTATTATACTTATAATCGCAAAGTTCTTTGAAACTTACAAAAACAGCAAAGCTGTCAACGGTATTATGTCGGGCTTGAAACCTGCTGTTGTCGGAATGATAAGTGCAGCCTTTATATCTGTTGCGAGGACAGTTTTCTTTCCGTCGGGTATCAGCGTATCGACTTTTTCTTCAGCGAGCCTTTGGGTATTTCTCAGTCTGTTTGCCATAACTGTCATTCTTGCGTTCAAAAAAGTACACCCGATCAATATCATTCTGCTGTCTGCTGTTATAGGAATAGGCGCAGGATACGGATTGGGATTTTGATATACAGAAAGGAAAGCATTATGTTTGATAGTGAATTTGCTACAACAGAATATATTGAAAAGGATAATGCGGTTTTCCATGTCTGGAAGAAAGAAGCACACTTCGATGATTACAGAGTCCCTGTTTCAGCTTCGCTTGAAATGCTGCGCGAGCATAAGGGCAGTCTGTTTATTGTAGATGCAAGAAACGGTTTTGAAGATGTTCCCGAAGATATTGAATGGGGCTTTCATTACTTTCTGCCTGAGCTAAAGAAAACCAAGTGTCAGATATGGGGCTTTATCCTGACTGAAGTTTCCAACATAGAAGGCGAAATTGACCTGTGGACTTCTGAAATTGAAAAGAACTTCACTGTGATAAGGGCAGAATCCTATGATGAAATTATCAGACAGGCGAAGGAGATAATCTAGGAAGGTATTCGCAGAGTTACTGAGGTTCAACTCATTCCATTGTAAGAATTAAACTGTGAACAATTCATCTAAACTATTAAACGTGTTGGCTCATATCTTTTCACATTTCAATGGTGAACGTCATGCCTAACTTGAAACGGAACTCCAAGAAATCAGCGTAGAAACCATATGTATATTTCTCTTATAATAACAACAGCTCCCAATATCATATAGGGAGCTGCTTTTTTCATATCGTTATTCTGCCTTTAATTCGTGTGCATTACAAGTATTAGTAAACCAAAAGGTTCTTTTATCAGATCATAAAAGCTATCAAGATTACCACAAAGGAATATAGAATATTATTCGAAAAATGTCTATACTTTATCAGGATGTTCACCTGACCAGCCTCTCTCAGGAAGACATGACAAGTACGACATATCGTCCTCTGAAATGCTGAAACCGAGTATATTAAGGTTATCCTTCATTCTTTCCTTTGATGCAGATTTCGGAATAACAGGAATACCTCTCTGATTAAGGTATCTTAGTAACAACGCGGCATTTGTACAGCCGTATTTTGCAGCTATTTTTGATACCTCATCATCATTTACAAGCTTTGCTCTGCCAAGAGGACTCCATGCCTGTGGAAGAATCCCTTCTTTTCTTAGATAAGAAAGTGCATATTCCTGCATATATCCTACGTGTAATTCAAGCTGGTCTACCATAGGACGTATCCGTGCAATCTCCAAAAGAGGTCTTATATGTTGCGGCAAGAAATTTGACAAACCTATCGCTTTTACTCTTCCCTGCTCATATAACTCCTCTAATGCAGCCCATGATCCTCTGACTCTTTCAAACCATTCATCATCATTCACGTCACCCTTAGGCCAGTGTATCAGATACATATCAAGATAATCTGTTTTCAGTTTCCGACATGACTCTTCAAATGCTTTAAGTGTTTTTTCTCTGCCAAGATCAGTATGCCAGACCTTACTACACAAGAATATTTCCTCTCTCGAAATGTCCGAATTTTCTATAGCTTCACCGATCTGTTCCTCATTTCCATAGAACTGTGCCGTATCTATATAGCGATATCCTACATCAATGGCTTCCATGATAGTTTGAACTCCGCCTTTTTCTGTGGAAAGATATGAACCGTAACCTACTGAAGGTATTGTGACTCCGTTAGATAGAATAAACTGCTCTTTTGAGTCATTATATCCGACTGTATCAAGTATACTATCGAGGATACGCATATTTTTAACAGAAAACTCCTCTGTGATATACGGTACTGCTTTCCCTTTTATACATTCATTCATCTGCTCCATTTCCATACTGTAATTGGATTCAGCTGAAACAGTTTCAGTTCGCGTAATTCTCTCACCGTTTGGATTCTTAACAGTGACCTCAAATGACAGAACACCCTCACCGTTATACTCAACATTGGAACGGATATATCCATTAGAACCGTGAATAAAAAGCCTGTCGTACCTGTCGCAAGAATCTGTGCCAAGTATCATGCCTGCATTGAATGAAGCTCTTGTACCGTCCTCAAAGCCTATCATCACAGAAGCCATATGATCGACTCCTGTACTGCCGAATTCAGCATCTGCCTTTACATACTTTACAGGTGAATCTATTAACGATAGTATCATAGATGTACAGTAACAGCCTACATCATATATTCCACCGCCGCCTTGCTCCTTATGAAGTCTGATATCCTCGGAGTAATCTTGTGTCAAGAACGCAGTGTCAACGTAATCTATCTTACCTATCTCACCAGATGAAATGATCTCTTTGAGTCTGCTTATATATGGACTATGTAAATACGCATAAGCCTCCATAAGTATAACGCCGTTATCCCTTGCAGCTGCAAACATACGGTGAAGCTCGCCTTCATTCATGGCAAGAGGCTTTTCGCACAATACATGCTTATGAGCGTTTAGAGCCTTTATTACCCATTCACAGTGAATATCATTCGGAAGCGGAATATATACTGCCTCAACTGCGGGATCTGACAGTAGCGACTCATAGCCTTTATATGCCTTTTTAAATCCGAAACGCTCCTTATAAGTCTGAGCTTTTTCAAGACTTCTACCGGCTATCGCATATAGCTCACAGCCCTTTGCCTTTTGCATACCGGGTATCGTACCCCATGACGCAATGCTGGCAGTACCCATAACGCCCCATTTTACGGTTTCTTTTTCTTCAAGCATAAAGCGTCCTCCTATATATTATATCTGCTCATACAGCCTTGAAATATGGCAGCTACGTTCTGCGACCCGTTGATAATGTTTTGTTTCTTTATAAAAGCAATTCTAATATCACAGATAAGTTACTGTTTCGGAAAGAGGCTTTCTGCTATTATGATTTGGCAGCGGACCTGTTCCGTCAGCTGCGTATCCAAGATCAAGCAACATAAGTACTTCCTCATTCTCAGGTAATCCAAGTAAAGACGCTACCTTGTCAGGATCAAAATAGTTAAGCCAGCAGCTGTCAACGCTCTCGTTTGCTGCTGCAAGAGTAAGGTGTGTGGCAACAATAGCGGCATCCTCTACTCCCGAATCGCGCTTACCGCCGGGATATGTAAACACTTCACTCTTATTGAATGCGACCACAAGTACTGTCGGCGCGCCATAACGGCACGGCGTCAACTCGTCTATCCTTGTGAGAAGCTCCGCAGACTGTACCACATATATATGCTGCTCCTGCAGGTTCTTGGCTGTTGGTGCAAGACGTCCTGCCTCGAGAATAGCTGTTAGTTTCTCGCTTTCGACCTGCTTATTGCTGTATTTCTTGCATGAATAGCGATTTTTTACTACTTCATTAAATTCCATTTGTTTTCCCTCCGTTTTTTACTTGATAAGATATGCCCTGCACGGTGCTCCGTCACAACCGTCAAGATTAAGTGGAGCAGCATTCAAAAAATAACGACCCTCATCAACATCTTTCAGTACGATTCCTTCAAGAAGTACCACCTCTGCGCCAAGAAGTATAAGATGAACTTCTTTGGGAGCATTTTCAGGGCCTACAGTCTGACTTTCATTGCCGAGCAGAAGTATCCCTTTATCTGCTAATACCTGCGCCGCCTCTTCAGTTACAGTCGCTTTTCCAGCAATTAGTATACGCTGTGCAGCTCCTGCCGCTTCAGCTTTTTCAAGTATCTTAGCTGCGTCACTTGCTTTAACATCGCCATTATGGTGTGCTACAAAACAGTCTCCTACAAAAGGCACAAGTCCTACCTTGTCAATAGTTTTCCCGTCCTTTATAAAATGGAACGGTGTGTCGACGTGAGTTCCGTTGTGTGCACACATTGAAAACTCTGTAAGATTACATATGTCTCCTTTTTCAATGCTAAGACGTCTCACCATATGAGGACACGGGTCTCCGGGATAAACCTTTGATGAAAAAATCTCCTGTGAAATGTCGATAATCATTATTATTCCCCCAATGATTAAAATGATATTATTTCAGCAGATTATTATGCAAATGGACGAGATTAAATATATCAGCCGTTTTGTCACTGGTCATATCAGCTAGTCTGAATTGTGCTTTAGTTAATTTTCAGCTTCGCGGAGATATTTGCTTATTAGAAGCAAATCGGATTCATTAATTGTTCCGTCTATTTTTTGCATATTCTATTATTTATAAGGATCAATAGTGACGATAGAACCATCAGGAGCATATTTAAGTTCAGTGAACTTTACGCATCGTCTGTGATTTATACCATTTGAGAGCTCAGCATCGTGATAGAAAAGATACCATTTCCCCTCATACTCAACAATTGAATGATGCGTTGTCCAGCCTATGACCGGCTCCATTAACCTTCCTCTGAATGTAAAAGGTCCTGTAGGCGAATCAGATGTTGCATATACCAGATAATGAGTTGTACCTGTTGAATATGAAAGGTAATATGTACCGTTATATTTATGCATCCACGGTCCTTCAAAATAGCGCCTGTCTTCATCTCCTGCCAGCAGATCATTTCCATTTTCATCGACAATTCTGACATGGAAGGGCTCTGAAACGAGGGCATTGCAGTCGCTGTTCAGCTGTGCGCAGAAGGGCGTGAGAGCTGGCTTGTCGCGAGCGGGTTCCTTGCCATTCGGATCAAACTGTCCGGTTACCCATTTTTCAAGCTGACCGCCCCAAAGGCCGCCATAGAACATGTAAATTATACCATCATCGTCAACAAATACGCAAGGATCAATACTACAAGTTCCTTTGATGCAGTCATCATCAGGTCTGAATGGACCTATCGGACTTTCACCATGAGCTGCTCCTATACGGAATATTCCATTTTTGTCTCGTGCAGGAAAAATAAGATGATATTTACCATTTGTGTATGCAAGGTCCGGTGCCCACATTTGTTTGCTGACCCACTTAACATCTTTCATGTGAAGAGCTTCGCCGTTGTCAACACATGGCGATTCTACACTGTCCATTGAAAGAACATGGTAATCTTCCATAAGATACTCATCACCCTCGTCATTATCCTCACCATCGTGAGGTATATCATGAGAGGGATAAATGTATATTTTCCCATTGAAAACATGAGCGGATGGGTCTGCAGTGAAAATATGAGTTATTAAGGGCTTTCTTTGATTACTCACAAGCTATTTCCTCCATATTTAATTTTTTTAGAATAATGTAACCATCATAAGTATATAATAACCTTCATAAAGAATCAAGTCAAATTTTGTCAAATATAAAATTATACAAGATGTTTTGCTATCCACATGAAAGATGGTAAAAATTACTAATTGAAGCGTGCAGTTTAAGGAAATTCATTTAACCTAACATTTGAGAATCATAACTTCTGTTTTTATTGGCATTATTAAGCTTATAAAACAAATTTAACGTCCTGCTCACATCAGCATATTTGCCTGAAGTATAGATAGAGTATATATATTTTTCCATCAAGGCAGGTATTTTCCAGACGCAAGATATAGCTCATACCAGTCGTGATGCGAAAGACTTACTTTCACTGCATTACAAGTATCCTTTATATGTTCTGGATTCATTGTACCGATAATCGCCTGTATCTTCGCAGGATGTCGTAATATCCACGCTATGGCTACAGCTGATTTTGATACTCCCTCACGATCTGCAATTACTGCAAGCGCTTTGTTCAGCTCAGGGAAATCCGGATTGTCAATAAACGTACCGCCAAACATTCCGAATTGCAGCGGTGACCACGCCTGGATTGTGATATCATTCAAACGACAGTAATCAAGTGCAGAGCCGTCACGATTAATGGAAAACTCTGTAGTCTTGTTATTCATGTAAAGAGCCTGATCAATCAGCTGTGACTGCTCCAGCGAAAACTGTACCTGATTGAAAACAAGAGGCTGCTTCACATATTTTTTCATCAATTCAATCTGCATGGGCATCAGATTGCTGATGCCAAAATAACGTACCTTTCCTGATTTTTCAAGAATATCAAAAGCCTCTGCGACCTCTTCTGGGTCGAACAACAGATCCGGTCTGTGCAGCAGCAGAGCATCAAGATATTCTGTATTCAGGCGGCGCAAGCTGTCATCAACACTGGTTAAAATATTCTTCTTTGTCCAGTCAAATTCGTTTCTGTCAAAACACAGCCCACACTTGCTTTGAATATAAATGTCCTCACGTTTGATACCGGTTAGCAGAAGAGCCTCCGCGAACCGTTCTTCTGCTTCACCGTTTCCGTAACAAGTAGCGTGATCGAAAAAGTTGATACCGCAGTCATAAGCAGTGCTGATAACCTTTGCTGCATCATTCTTCGATAAAGCTGGCATTCTCATACACCCCTGAATGATTGCAGATACATTTTGAGGACCATTTACAATATTTATCGTATTCATACATAATCTCCTGATTATATTTTTTTTATTCTGATTTCAAATCAGCAATGATTTCTTTTGTTAGCTTTTCAACAGAGATACCATGTTCGTCAAGTAACTCTTCAGCCTTGAATTCTGTATGAAATGCTTTTGAAATACCGTAACATTGCACACGCATATCTGAATCTCCGTAGAAGGCTGCTATATTCTGACCATAACCGCCCATGAGTTCACCGTCCTCGATTGTAATAACAAGTCGGTGGTCTTTTTTCAGTGAAACAAGCAGTTCTTCATCAACACCGCTGACAAACCTTGGATTTATTACTGTGATATCATTGCCGATCTGTTCTTTAACTTTGCCAGCAACTTCAAGTGCCATTGTGAGCAGTCCGCTGACTGCGATCAGTGCGACCTCGCGTCCGCTGTGCTCGATCTTACTTTTCAGAACAGAATAATCTGTACCATCAGCAATACCTGTCTTTCTAAGATTGCCAACAGCTCTAATCGCAACAGGATGCTGCTTCTGAGTCGTTGCATATCTGAACATCTGAATGAATTCCTCATTGCTTGAAGGTGCAAGATATATCAGATTAGGGATATGTGCGAACATCTGGATATCGCACAGTGCAAGATGAGTATTGGAATTTGAACCAAACACTCCGGGTCCTGTGATAAGAAATGTTGCCGGACTATCATTCAGGCAGACGTCGTGCGACATCTGGTCATAAGTACGCTGAAAAAACGGAGCAAATGTACCAAATACCGCTGTGCCTCCGTTCTTAGTGATACCACTTGTCATAGCAACAGCATTTTCTTCTGCGATGCCCACGTCTATGAACTGACCACGCTTCACATATTCCTCACGCACGCCCTGTACAAAACCAAGTCCCATAGGTGTAGCGGCATTCAGGACAATTGCTTTTTCATTGTTGTCAAGCAGTTCTTTCAGGCATTTAAATATTACGTTTTCTCCTTCCTGATAAGGATAAAGTGGTGAACCATCCTCGATATTGAACGGACCGCCTGCGTGCCAGCGCTCACGCTCCTTTTCCGCATAAGGAAGACCTTTACCCTTGATGGTATGGATATGCAGAACAATCGGATGATCGATATTTTTCACGCTCTCAAACAGCTCTACAAGTTTTACTGTGTCATGACCATCTTCAAGATAACGATAATCTAACCCCATTGCACGGAACAGATTATATTCGGCTTTGCCATTTGTCTCGCGAAGCTTTTTAAGATTCTTGTATAGTCCACCGTGGTTTTCTGCAATACTCTGGTCATTGTCGTTCAAAATTATAATGAGATTTCTGTCATACTCACCTGCGTAATCAATTGCTTCGAGCGCTTCACCGCCTGAAAGTGAACCATCACCGATCAAAGCTATAATATTCTCACTTCGTCCATTCAGATCACGGCCTTTCGCCAGTCCAAGTGCAAGGGATACAGAAGTTGAGGTATGCCCGACAATGAACATATCATGCTCGCTTTCATTAGGGTTGGTAAATCCTGTCACATCATGGAAATGTTCTTCATCCAGATAGGCTTCCTTTCTGCCAGTAAGGATCTTATGAGGATAGCACTGATGAGACACATCAAACACGATCTTATCTTTCGGCGAATCAAACACATAATGTAAAGCTACCGTCAGTTCAACCACACCAAGATTAGGTCCCTGATGACCGCCTGCCTTGCTGAGCTTGTTAATAAGTGCTGAACGTGTTTCATCTGCAAGCGTCTGAAGCATGGATACCTCTAGCTTTTTTATATCATCAGGGCCGTTTATATTTTCTAAGTACATAATCAACTTCCTTTCAACATCAGCTTTTATGTAACATCATATTTTAGTTTTACAACGAAACATCATATAAGTGACATATAAACTTTTCTATTTTCTAACACAAACATGCTAAATATAAATACCTCATTAAATTATCTCTATTGAAAACCAATTATCATTTATATGTAGCTCCACAATCCATCAAACATATTTCCGCCAACAGCAAATGGCCCTGGGATAATATTCGCTCCACGATGTGCACCTAAATAATCAGTATCAAAAACAATATCTCTACCGTCAGGTGTTTCAAATCTCTGTTCAGGTTCAAATGCCTCACCAAGAGTATCACTTGTAACAAGTCCTGCTCTGAAGTTTCCAATGAGCTCATACACATTTGTTTTCAAAACCGGATTTCCGTTAACGACTTCAATTTCAGCAAATGCTTTTTCATTGCTGACAACACAGTTCTTCTCTTTTTTACAAGGCTTCGCTCCGCTTAAATACGCATTTCCACATGTCCATACAGGCAAGTAGCTCCAGTGATATTTTGCCAGCTCGAACATATCCGGTGTATCACATTTCATATCAAAGTTTTTGATCCATTCATCATATGTCGGGAAATCGTCAAAAACATGAGTTCCCGTTTCACGGTTATCTTCGGTTCCGTCTCTTGGAATTGTACCGTATTTCTGAAGGAATATATTGTTATAAAACCTATCATCGCCGTGTAGGATTGTCATAAATCCCATGACTTCGGTACGGTGTGGTATGTGATAAGGTGTGAAACGCTGACGCAGTTTTCCTTCAACAACAGAGTCCACTTCTGCATCTATTGCAGTGAATGCACCACAGATAAGATTATGAACAAGCGCAAGTCCTTCGGTAGGCATTCTAAGCGATACCTCTGACATAAGTATATTATTGTCGATAAGAGTTGGACCGTGGCTGACTTCTACAAATATATCCTGACTCATCATACCGCCCTTCATAGGTTTGGCGTATTCTGGAAGCTGATTATCGTGAAGAAGATTCTGTGTTATACGTGTTCCCTGAGCCTCCCAGTCAGTCCATATACCCATTGTACAGTGATGGATATAGTTTCTGCGCATAGTAACATCTATAGCTGCATGTAGTTTTATGCCTGCTATCTCAGCACCACCGAGTTCCATCATATTGTTTATGTGGTGAATGTGGTTATCTTCAATTATTGAAAAAACGCCGCCCATACGTCCTATTATACCGCCCTGTTCACAGTGATGTATATTGTTCCTGCGTATAATATGGCTTCCTACATTCTTCTTCAACCAACCATGATACTGACCACGGCATACTGCATCACGTTCCATTTGTGTAGGACTCTTAACGTGCTTATATGTAAAATAATGGTCATTGTCTGCATCGTAGTATTTACCGATGCAAATACCTGCACATTTACTGTTGCTGATATCGCAGTCCTCGATTATCCAGCCTTTTGACCAGTGCGGACCTATCATTCCATCCTGAAATGCTGCAGGAGGTGCCCAAGTAGTTGCAGCTTTGTCAATTTTAAAACCACTTACGGTGATATAACCTATTCCTGTTTTTGATGGCATAAAGCATCTGCGGCGGACATTAATCTCAACCTTTTCCTTATTTGGATCACTTCCCTGAAAATTAGCATAGAAAACAGTCTTTCCACCCTTTTTCTCAGCATACCATTTATAGATGGAATTCTCGGGCTGCCATGAGGTTTCCGTCTTTTGACCAGCAATAACTTCATCTATACTGCCAGCTTCATAGAAAGCACGATCATTCATGTACAATGCGCCTGTATGTTTCGATTTTTCTGCAAAGTACCAGTCACCGTAAACATAGGTAGTATATGGATTGTATTCTCCGAATATACTGCTGTCAACAGATGCGGTCCAGACGTTATCCTTGTACCGTGTCCAACCAGTGATTAATTCAGCTCCTGTTATTTCAGCACCTAAAGGTTCTGCACTGCGGTAAGTTATACGCGCATTTGCTCTACCTGCATTTTTCGGATCTACATATTCACGATAAACTCCAGGCATAACCAGTACTTCATCACCTGGCAAAGCAATTTCAGTTGCATCACTGATTCTTCTGAATGGCATTTCTTTTGATCCGTTACCTCCACGTCCTGCATTGGCATCAACATAAATAATCATATTAGTATACCTCCTTTTATAAAATTTAATTTAAAATATTAAATTATCAATTCACAACTATATGTATTTATTCTAACATAAAGTTCTATAAAATTCAATATTATTTTTTATATAGACCTGCAAAAAAACAGCCCTCCAAAACAACACAGTTGCCCTTTCAAGAAAAATTTGAAGGAGCAACTGCTTATTTCACGTTAATTGTTGAAAAGTAAGCTCCATATGTGCGGTTCTTCTTTTTATCTTGACATATAAATTATTTTGTGATATAATAGCAACCAGAACATATATTCTTTTTGATGTCGGGGGGTGATTTCCATGTGCATGTCTTTAAGAATTGAGCCAAAAGAAATGGCAGAAGTTCTCATTAAAGTGAGGAAAATGGCGTTAGCCCAGGATATGTCAATAAAGCTCGGAAAGAGCCTGCTTATGTCAGGAGATCTGTATCCATCTGATATAGTGCCTGTTCTTGCGCCAAACAAGTATGGAAATATGGCATTATTTCCAATGTCATGGGGGTTTTCGCATAAGGCTACGCCTAAACTTATTGCCAACTGCCGCGTAGAGACTGCTGATACAAAGGTAATGTGGAGAGATTCATGGTACAGGAGAAGGTGTGTTATCCCTGCCTCATGGTATTATGAGTGGGGATATCCTGTATATGAAAATGACAACCACAGCTTGATTGAACACCAAAATAACAAGAAGGTAAAATTCGCCATACAAAACGAAAGCTCAGACATCACATATATCGCAGGACTTTATCGATATGAAGAGCATGGTAGCATGAAAGTCCCAATGTTTGCTATCCTTACGCGAGAAGCAGCAGGTACTGTAAGAGATATCCACGACCGCATGCCACTTATACTGGATAAAGAAAACGTAAAGAAATGGGTTCGTCCTAACGGTGATCCCAGCGCTATAGTTGAAAAAGCACTGTCAAATATGGTCTTTGAGAAAGCTGTAGAGTATCCTCGGTTTCCGCCTGAGACAATCACCGCATGAGAAACTGGATTTTAAACAGCCTACCTCTCAATCGAGAAGCTAAGTGGACTTTCCTCCATTAGATTGTGCCCATGTCGGGCACACACAAAGAGCAGGCGTTCCTATATGCGGAACGCCTGCTCTTTGTTTATTCTTCTTTTTCAGTATCAAAAAATCAGAAAAGCAACTGGTGATATATTTCA
>NZ_JAGCFH010000041.1 GCF_017650195.1 Ruminococcus sp.
CGAGAACGATGAACTCCTTATCTATTATCTCTAAGTTAACATCCGATACGGCTACTACTCCGCAAGGATACTTCTTATAGATGTTTTTAAGTACTAAGCCTGCCATGTTTAATCCATTCCTCCAGTAAATAATTTAATGCCGATATATTTTTTTCCAGTATCAGCTATGATAATATCATAACACATTCTTCATAATTTTGCAAGTTGCTAAACCGCCAAAATTACATAAAGTTGTTTATTAGAAATGCCGAATAAAAAGCCGAATATTTGGCAAAAAAGAGGTCGAAATCACACTGTTTAAACATATCATTCGGCAATATCTCCATACTCTCTCCAATTCCCAGTTTTTCGGGCAAAACTAGCGATCCAACCGAAATTCGCATAAGAAGCTCAACATGATTTCCCACGGCTGCGAACATTCTTTTAACTTGATGATATTTCCCTTCATAAAGTTCAACAAATGCGAGTTTATCGCTGTTTTCCGATTGTCTGACCCTCGCGGGCAAACAAGCATCACCGTCAGCCAATAATAAACCTTCTGCAAATTTGTTAATATAATTATTTTCAAATTTTCTGCCAAGTTGCACAATATAGGTCTTTGGGATATGATGCTTGGGGGAAAGCATTCTGTGCGCAAGTTCTCCATCGTCTGTAAGCAACAGTGCGCCGATACTGTCTTTGTCAAGCCTTCCGGCAGGAAACAGTCCTTTTTTTCGCATTTCCGGCGGTATCAGCTTCAGAACAGTCTCTCCATCCTTATCGTCAGTTGAGCATACATACCCCTGAGGCTTATTGAGGAGTATATAGCTGTACCTCTGAGCTCTTACTTCCTGACCACCTACATTCACGGAAACCGAGTCTGGGTTTATCTTCACGTCCGGGCGCTTTATGGTGATACCATCAACGGTTATACTTCCTCGTGAGGCGAGCTCCTTTATCTGACTGCGTGAATATTCTGTTCTTTCAGAGATGAATTTATCAAGTCTGATCTGTGCCATTGTTTTTCCTCCGGAATATTCCGTATCATGACCGGAATAAGATATAGTATTATTACTCAAGGAGATGTAAAGTATGAAAAATATCCTGGCAGCAACATTATTCGCTGCCTTATTGTCTCTTGCATCCTGCGGTAGAAGGGACGCTTCTCCCCCTACTGTGAAAGCCGGGGACGTCTCCGCACGCATCGGATATTTTGCCTCTCACGGCTGGGAGGCAGAAGAGATATCAGAAAGAGCCGTGACTATCCCTACGGTATTCTCCGAAGCTTACGAGAGATACGCTGTCATGCAAGACAGACAAGGACTCCCTCTACGGAGCTTTGCAGGCAGAGACGCACAGCTCTTTGTATACGAGATCAAAAACTACAGCCCTGAAAACAAAAGAATGCTTGCAGAGCTGCTGGTATGTGATGATACTGCCGCTGCCTCCGCTATATACAGCGAGGACGGCACAAGTATATTAATGCCTGTGAGCTGAATCAGAACACGTTGAGCTTATCTCCCACGAACGGGAACCTGTAAGCCTTGTCTTTTACTGCACCGTAGATATAGCTTACCCATATTGCTATTAGAGCAAGCCATATAACTATCTTCAGTATCACACCGAGGACGGGGATAGCTCCTAATATCTTGCCAACGACTGCGCACACACAGAATATAATGAACCATGTGAGAGCTTGATTTGAATGAAATTTGCAATAAGCCGAATCCTTGTCGTTTATGAATGGCAAAAAGAAGAGACAGGGCATAATGTAAGCAAACTTTACAAAGAGCTTATTTTTTTCCGGCTCATTGGGATTAAAAGAATTCTGTGCATTGATATCATTAAAAGCCTCAAGAAAATTTTCCATTTTTCATTCCTCCGTTTTATTAATTGCAGAAGTGTCTTCCACATTATTATCTTTTCTGTCAAATTCACTTATAGCAGCAACGAAGCTGTCTATATCCGTAAAGTCCTTGTATACAGAGGCGAATCTGATATACGATATAGGGTCTATATCTCTCAGCCTGTCAAGCACCAGCTCTCCTATTTCTGTGGACTTTGCAATGGTCCTGAGGGCGTTTGCGTAGTAATTCTCCACATAATTTGCTATTTCAGTGACCTTTTCAGCCGAAACAGGTCTCTTTTTTATTGCCGAGACTATGCCGTTTATAAGTTTTGTCTTGTCGAAGAGTTGAACGCTACCGTCTCTTTTTTCCACCATGAGGATAGGCGTTTCAACCGCCTCGTAAGTAGTGAATCTTTCTCCGCATCTCACACATTCGCGGCGTCGTTTTGTCTTATCGTCAACAGGACGAGAATCTATTACCTTTAAATCTTCAAATCCGCAGTATGGACATTTCATTATCTGTGCTCCCTGCCATAAGGCTCAGTCATGCGTGTAAGTTTATTATAACTTGATATAAGGTCACTTATGCCGTTGAAGCCGCTTCTGTAAAGCTCAAGAACGACACTGCATTCCGGGTTATAGCCTCCGAGCTTTTCAAAAAACTGCTTAAAGTTGAATCTACCCCTGCCAATGAGAAGGCAGTCTCCCATTTCTCCCGAATCGCTTATATGTACGTGGGCTATCTTATTGCCCACAGCATCGAGAAAGCTTAACGGGCTCTCGTTGGAGCGTAGCGCCTGCTTTGTATCGAGTACAAATGCGAACTCGCTGCCGAGCATATTCTTTATTTCCTTTATGAACGCGGAAGAGCCGCTCTTGCAGCGTGAAACGTTCTCAACTGCCACAGTCACTCCAAATTCCTTTCCCAGTCTGTAAAGCTGTGAATAGCGCTCGCAGTATAGTTCAGCGTTGCAGAGTGAGGATGGCTTGCCACCGTGGAAAATGAATATATCAGCTCCCACGATATTCATAAAGCGAAAGTACAGCTTGTAGTATTCAAGCATATCGTTTATCCTGCGCTCGTACTCCGAAAAGAACATCTGCGGTTCTATCTCGCATGTGAATGGATGTACCGAGGGGCACTTCACATCGTATCTTTTCATCAGATTCGCCATGCCGTGAGCGAAGCTTTTTTTCAGCTCGGAATGAGTATTTATAAAGAGCTCCACGCAGGAAACACCGTTGAGCGCAAGATCGTAGAGGGCTTCCTCAATAGGCTTAGGGTACAGGCAAGCTGTAGAAACACCTGCTATCAATAATACTCCTCCTCGCGCTTTAACAATATATTTTTATTATAATAGGATTTATCTCGAATGTCAATAAAAAATCAAAATTTAGCAAAGCTAAATTTTGATTTCAGTTATTAGATATTAGTGCTTAGTAAAACTGTAATAGCAGAGTTACGCTTCCCGCTATTACGCGTTTATTTTATCGGACAGATATTATACGCCCCTACAATTGTCTAACGGTTAATGGCAAAAATATGATTTATGTCAAGAAATCACTGTAATGAATATTATAATGCGGAGGTGTTTATTTTGCTCAGAGAATTCTTTATTGCTTTCATTATAAGCATAGACATATATCTTGCATCAGCAGCCTGTTGTAACAGCGGTATCAGGATACCCCTGAGCTCCGCTTTTATTATTGACATTTTCTCAACAGTCGTTATGTTTGTTTCACTCAGTCTTTCTGACTTAATATCAGTCTTTATTACGTCTGGCACATGCCACAGGATAGGTACTGCCGTACTTATTACCCTTGGTGGTGTGAATATCACAAAAAGCATAGTCAGGAACTTCATCAGGCGCATATCCGACAGTGGCGGCTTTTCTATGAAAATGGGCAGAACTTCAATATTCGTAAAGCTTTATCTAGACGATACTGCCGCAGATTTGGACAGCTCAAAGATACTATCCGCAGGCGAAGCCGCCATACTTGCCATTGCCGGCTCTCTTGATGCGGCAGCGTCCGGACTCGGCTGCGGCTGCACCGACATATCTGCTCCAGTAGCATCCGTATTTACATTTATATGCGGAGCCGCGGCGCTTATGCTCGGTTCCTTCACAGGCAGAAAAATATCCTCCCTGCGCCATGATCTCTCATGGGCGGGAGGACTGCTTCTTATACTATTTGCCGTATTCTCGGCTTAGTTCATATCTCGTATATCACAATTTCTGGAGGGTTGAAAAGTCTCAGCTTTCCAAGACCTGCCGATACCAGCAGCTTTTTGTCGCCGAAGTCGTATACTCCTTTGGCATATTTCGGGAAAAATCTTCTCTCGGGAGAAAGCAGTGCCTTTCCGAAAAATCTTACGGATCCCCCGTGAACATGACCGCTTAAAGTATATTTAGCGCCCCATTTCGCATATTCCTCTCCAAAGAATGGGTTATGCGCCAGAAGAAGAACTTCTCCATCTGGACATTTTCCAAGGAGCTTCTCAATGTCGCTCTCTTTCAGAACCTCCAGCTTTCTGTAGCCTCCGTTCTTCTTGTATACGCCATAATCTTCAAGAAGCCCATATATTTTCAGGGTCCTGTCATTTACGGTCAGTTCCGCACAGCCGTTTTTCAGCAGTATCTCCTGATTCCTTGAAAGCATTTTCTTGAATGCCCGAAGGTTTTCTCTGTAGATGCTCTGCTCATGGTTTCCATATATCATATACACGGGAGCTAATTCATGCAACCCCTTGAGCAAAGCCTCAGCTGGCGAAAAATCAGTCTCGCTCCTTGAAACAAGGTCTCCGCTGATTATTATGATATCGGGCTTTTCTGCCTTTACTCTTTCTACAATCCTTTCATTGTTCATGCCGAACCTTCTTTTATGCAGGTCGGAAACATGGGCTATCCTTATGCCGCTTCCAAGCTTTTCACGCCTTACTGTCAGCATGAATAAATTTTCATAGATAAAGTAAAGTACTAAGAGTATTAAAATAATTACAGCAATATATAACATTGTCTTTTACCTTACAAAGCTAAAATATAAATTATTCCTCATTATCCTCGTCGTCAGGTTCTTCTTCTATAACTACCTCATTCTGCTCCTCAAGGGCAGCCTCCTCCTCGGCAGCCTTTATCTGCTCGTCGGTAAGCTGCTCTACCTTTTCAGTCTCGGCATTGTCATCGTGCTCTGCACGGGTGAAGGCAACTACATTTGCACCCTCGTTCACTCTCATGACACGAACGCCCTTTGCGATACGTCCCATTATGCGAATATCGCTTGCAAGTATCCTTATGATTATACCATCGCTGGATACGAGGATAATATCGTCCTCTTCATCGACTATCTTTATACCGCAGACGTGTCCGCGAACATCGTCCACCTTGTAATTTGTGAGACCGTAGCCACCACGATTTTGTATGCGGTAGCTGTCAAGGTCTGTCTTCTTGCCGTAGCCGTTTTCGGTAACGGTCAGGAGTGAAGCTCCCTCACGTACTCTTGCCATACTTACAACATAGTCTCCTTCACGAAGCTTTATAGCTCTTACGCCGTGAGCCGAACGTGAAAGTGCTCTTATCTTATTTTCTTCAAGACGAATAGCCATACCGTTCCTCGTTGCAACAAAGAGCTGAGCGTTGCCGTCCGTCATGCGGACGCCTTCTATCTCGTCGCCCTCGTCAAGACCTATAGCGATAAGACCGTTCTTACGGACGTTCTTGTACAATGAGAGGTTAGTCCTCTTTATTTTACCGTTCTTTGTGACCATAGTGATGAACTTGTCATCGCCGAAATCAGTGGTCTTTATCATTGCTGCTATCTTCTCATTTTCGGTGAGAGGCAGAAGATTTATGAGATTGAAGCCTCTTGAAGCCTTTGAGCCATCTGGAACTTCATAGCATTTCAGTTTGTACATGATACCCTTATTTGATATGAACAGAATATTGTCGTGAGAGCCGCATATAAACATTTCCTCCACGAAGTCCTCTTCACGCTGTTTCATACCTGTGATACCACGTCCGCCGCGGTGCTGTGTCTTGTACTCTGTAAGCGGCATACGTTTGATGTATCCGTTATTCGTAAGAGTTACAACGCAGTCCTCCTCGGGGATAAGATCCTCTATATCCACCTCGCCGCTAACGTTTTCGATATCGGTGCGGCGCTTGTCACTGAACTTTTTGCGGATAGTGTTGAGATCCTCAAGTATTATAGCGTAAACTCTGTTTACATCTGCAAGTATATCCTCATAATCGGATATCTTTGTGAGAAGTCCATAGAGTTCGTCTGTTATCTTCTGTCTTTCCAAACCTGTCAGCTGTCCGAGACGCATCTGAACTATAGCCTCAGCCTGTTCCTGTGAAAGTCCTGTCTGAGCCTCGATATGGAGTCCTGTCAGATCATACTGAGCACGGTCAAGGAGAGCTGACATATCAACGTCCTTGAATCGCTCTATCATGCGCTCCTTTGCTTCTTGCACAGTAGCGCTGGAACGTATAATGTTTATTACCTCGTCGATATGGTCTGCCGCAAGCACGAAACCCTGTAAAATATGAGCCCTTTCAAGAGCCTTGCGAAGATCGAATCTTGTTCTTCTCTGTATTACATCAACTTGGAAGTCAAGGTAATGCTGGAGCATCTGCTTAAGTGTGAGTATCTTTGGTTCGTTGTTTACAAGAGCCAGCATTATGATACCTACAGTGTCCTGAAGCTGTGTCAGGGCAAAGAGCTTGTTGAGGACTATGTTTGGAACAGCATCCTTTTTCAGCTCGATAACTACTCTCATGCCGTCCTTGTCAGACTCGTCACGGAGATCGTAAAGTCCCTCTATGCGCTTGTCTCTTGCAAGCTGGTTTATGCTCTTGAGAAGTCTCTCCTTGCGGAGCATATAAGGTATTTCATCAATGATGATGCAATTTCTGCCCTTTATCTCTTCAAAGTGTGTACGGCTACGGAGGGTTATCTTACCCTTTCCGGTCGCATAAGCTGCACGTATACCGGCTCTGCCCATGATTATACCACCTGTTGGAAAATCAGGTCCCTGAATGTGTTCCATGAGCTGTTCGAGAGTGCAGTCTGGGTCATCTATGAGAAGCTGCAATGCGTCTATTACCTCTCCGAGATTATGGGGAGGTATATTAGTTGCCATACCTACAGCGATACCCACAGAACCGTTTACAAGCAGGTTCGGGAATCTTGAAGGAAGCACGGCAGGCTCTTTGAGACGGTCATCATAGTTTGATACGAAATCAACGGTCTCCTTGTTGATATCAGTAAGCATATCAAGAGTGAGCTTTGACATTTTAGCTTCTGTATAACGGTAAGCCGCAGGTCCATCTCCATCAATTGATCCAAAGTTTCCGTGACCGTCAACAAGAGGATATCTCATAGAGAAATCCTGTGCAAGTCTTACTAGTGCGTCATATACCGAAGCGTCACCGTGCGGATGATAACGTCCCAGCACAGCACCGACTGTATCGGCGCATTTACGGTATGGCTTCTCCGGAGTAAGACCGTTTTCATGAAGAGTATATAATATTCTTCTGTGTACCGGCTTAAGACCATCTCTTACATCTGGAAGCGCTCTGGAAACTATTACCGACATGGCATAATTCAGCATGGAATTTTCCATTTCATCGACAAGTTCGGTATTTATTACCTTTGAATTGTCTGTGTAAAGCATTTTTTCCTCCTGAGAGAATTTATTTTAATCCGTGATCGTCACTTTTTTATATCTCTGACTGTTTTCAGATCCTCCTCTGAAAAGCCCTCCTTTGGGAGTATATACAGCATTTCCTTGCCTGGCATGAGCAGGAAAAATCGGTCATATTCAATAAGATGAAAGCTACTGTTTATATCAAGTCTCGTCTTTTCAGGAAGGGGGTCTTCACCCAGAATGTCCTCCTCTTCATCCCCTGAAAGATCACTCAAATCGTCAGAGACAGTGGATATATCCACGAATTTATCCGCTATGCCTATTTTGTAGACAGGCTCTCCGAGAGCCCTTACAGATTCCGTATAATTACGCCTTCTTTTGCGAGGATTGTACCATTCTCGCATTGCAAGAGCACAGGCTATCATAAAAGCAAGATATGTGAAGTATTTCTTATTATCTGCAGCGTTATTCAAAACAGCAGCTCCAAAAATGAAAATAATGACCGCTATTGCCGCGAATAATATCATAAATATACGGCTTTTTGGATATACAAATTTTTTCTGATATTCAAGGTAAGCCTCGCTGAAAAGCTTTGCAGGCACCTTGTATTCCTTTTCGAGCTTGTAGTTTTCTTCCATGTTTTCAACCATTGTTTATATATCGAGATCCTGTGCGAATTTAGCGTTTTTCTCAATGAAAAGACGTCTAGGCTCTACCTTATCGCCCATGAGTATGCTGAATGTTTCGTCAGCCTTAAGGGCGTCTTCCATACCTATCTTTACGATAGTGCGGTGCTCAGGATCCATAGTGGTCTCCCACAACTGTTCAGGGTCCATTTCACCAAGACCTTTGTAACGCTGTACTTCAACGTCCTTGTACTTTCCGTCCTCGGAAAGCTCTGCTATATATTTATCCCTTTCCTCGTCGGAGAAGGCATAGTATATCTTCTTCTTGCGCTCAACTCTGAACAGAGGAGGCTGAGCTATATATACGTTTCCGTTGGTTATAAGAGGTCTCATATAACGGAAGAAGAATGTCAGGAGAAGCGTCCTAATGTGCATACCATCAACATCGGCATCAGCCATGATGATTACCTTGCCGTAGCGGAGTTTTTCTATGTCGAAATCTTCTCCGATACCGGTTCCGAGAGCAGTAACAACAGGCTCCAATTTGTCATTGCCGTATATCTTGTCTATACGTGCCTTTTCAACGTTTAGCATCTTGCCCCAGAGAGCAAGTATAGCCTGGTAGCGTCTGTCTCGTCCCTGCTTTGCAGAGCCGCCCGCAGAATCTCCCTCGACGATGTATATTTCTGTGTAACGGTTGTCGCGTTCAGAACAATCCGCAAGCTTTTCCGGCATTGAAGCATTTCCGAAAGCGTTCTTTTTACGTTCTGCCTCTCTTGCACGCTTCGCAGCTTCACGGGCTTTGAGAGCTGAAAGGCTCTTTTCGAAGATAAGGTTTGCGGTTTCAGGATTTTCTTCCAGGAAGTTCATGAGTTTTTCCTGAACCATTTTCTCGATAAAAGGGCGTACTTCAGGATTACCGAGACGTCCCTTCGTCTGACCTTCAAACTCGCACTCCGTCAGCTTTACGGAGATTATAGCTGTAAGTCCCTCGCGGACGTCCTCACCTTTGAGCTTATCCTTAGCATCCTTTATCTTGCCCATTTTCATTCCATAGTCATTTATGACCTTAGTTAGGGCGTTCTTGAAGCCGGTCTCGTGAGAGCCGCCATCCTTTGTATGAATATTATTTGCAAACGAGAGTATTATCTCGTTAAAGCCGTCATTGTACTGGAGAGCAATCTCAGCGAAGGAATCACCTTGAGTTCCTGAAATATAAATAACATCGCCACTTATGGATTCAAGCTCTCTTGTCTTGTGTATATGCTCAACAAACTGACGAATACCGCCCTCGTAGTGAAGTGTCTCACCATTAATCTCGTCTTTGTTACGCTTATCCGAAAATATTATCTTTATTCCTGCATTGAGAAAAGCCTGCTCACGAAGCCTTCTTAAAAGTACCTCATAGCTGTATTCTGTAGTTTCAAATATCTCTCCGTCAGCCTTGAACATAACGGAGGTTCCTGTCTCTTTGGTATCACCGATAACCTTTAGTTCTTCGTCGTAGTGACCGCGCTTGAATTTCTGGAAGTAAACGTGCTCGCCGTCCTTTACAGTTAGCTCTAGCCACTCAGACAGAGCATTTACAACTGATGCTCCTACTCCGTGAAGACCGCCCGATACCTTATATCCGCCGCCACCGAATTTACCACCTGCGTGAAGTATGGTATAAACGACAGTAGCCGCTGAGATTCCCTCCTTAGGATGGATACCTACGGGTATGCCTCGTCCATTGTCGGAAACACGGATAACGTCGCCTTCGAGTATCTCAACAGTTATCTCGGTACAGTAACCTGCAAGAGCCTCATCTATGGAGTTGTCCACTATCTCGTAAACGAGGTGGTGAAGTCCTCCGGGACCTGTCGAACCGATGTACATACCAGGCCTTTTGCGGACTGCTTCCAGTCCTTCAAGGACTTGTATGTCGTTTTCATCGTAGTTGTTGTTCTGCTGACTCATGATTTACCTCCAATAATTTTGGTTGTATATGTCATTTACCCAGTCTGTGGGATTATTGTCGATATAGGAAAAAAATTTCAAGGAATTTCTTTCCATTATCAGAAACCGCCGCCATCTTTGAGGCGTTTCCGCAGAGTTGCTGCTGAAAGCTGAGAGATATATACTTTCTCCCTGCCATTTTTCATGATTATTATAAAGCTTTTCGGCATTTCATATGTTGTATATATGCAGTGATGTTCCTTTTCAGCTCTTTCAAAGAGCTTCTTTGTACACTTTTCAACAGTTGTGTTCTCAATGTCGAAAACTCCAACCACATCTCTTGTATCAACTGAATAATTATTCCCTATGTGCAGATACATCATCTTCCTCCTTAACAGCCCTTCCATCGCTTATATGCAGGACCTTTCCCTTTATTTCTGGAAGAAGTGCATTTTCATTCGGAGTTGTTATAAATACCTGCATATCCTTTATTATATCAAATACGAATCTCTGACGGTTTTCATCAAGCTCTCCCATAACATCGTCAAGAAATATTACAGGAGCATCCTTTGACCTTTGCATATATATCTCTGCTTGTGCCAGCTTCATAACAAGAGCTGCACTTTTTATCTGTCCCTGAGAGCCGTAATCTTTGGCACTGACAGCATTTATCTTTATGAGTATCTCATCACGGTTAACACCTGCATGAGTGCTTCCAGTCCTGATATCGTAATCTGCGGCTTCCGAAAGCTTTCTGTAGTACTGCTCATAAGCCTCCTCGCCGCAGGAATTTTCAAAATCGTTCGGCTTGAAGACATTTGACCTGTATTCTAACTCAAGTTCCTCTGTTCCTCCCGAAATAGTGCGGTAAAGTCTGCCACATATCTCGTTGAACTTTTGTATATACTCATGGCGCATATATGATATCACTGCGCCTTCCTTTGAAGCCTGCCTGTCCCATATCTCAAGTATGCTTCTATCGGTGCTTCCCTGCATTATACCTTTGAGGAGAGCGTTTCTCTGATTCATTATAGCATTATTCTTATTCAGGTGCATTACAAATACAGGATTCAACTGAGAGGCTGCCATATCTATAAAATTCCGCCTTTTTTCCGGAGAGCCTTTTATTATATCCACATCGTCCGGTATGAAAGCTATACACTTAAAAACATCAAAAAGAGCTCTGGTGCCTTTCTGTTTAACATCATTAAGGCTAATATTCTTTGGAATTGACGCACTTTTCGTCATTTCAAAGGATATTTTCTGTTCCCTTATACTGTCAAGAAGCTTTATTTTTGAGACCATACGGTCTCCCTCAAGGCAGATATAATCCTTTTCCTTAGAACCACGGAAACTCTTACAGCCGGAAAGTATCCACATTGCTTCAAGAAGGTTAGTTTTTCCCTGTGCATTTGCTCCAACGATAATATTATATTTCGGATCAGGTACAAAAGATATGTCTTTCAAGTTCTTGAAGCCGTCTATGTCCGCGCAGGTAATTATCACTCTACGATTACCTCATGTCCGCCGAGCTCCACCTTGTCTCCAGACCTTATCTTCTTTCCTCTCATGGTACATACTTCACCGTTCACTAGGACATCTCCGTTCTGTATGAGTTGCTTTGCCTCTCCACCTGAGCCTACAAGGGAAGCAAATTTCAGTAGGGCGTCCAATTTTATAAATTCTGTAGTGATCTTTATCTTATCAGCCATAATGACCAGCCTTTCGGTATCACTTTTTCTTTATCTGAACTATCCGTCAGTTTTTAAGCTGTATAGGCATTACAAGGAATATAAAGCTTTCTCCCTCTAAAGGAAGTATCTCTATTACTTTCATTGCTCCGTTGAAGCGTACACGAATCTTGTCTCCTTCTGCGGCTCTGAGAGCTTCGAGAATCAGTTTATTGTTAAAGCCAATAGTAACAGTTTCACCTGAAATATCGGCAGAGATAACATCGTTTATCTTTCCTATACCTGTTTTGCAGCTTATTTTAATAACGCCATTTCCTACCTCACAACGTATAGGTGATTTGTTCTTATCGTCGATGAGCAACGAGCAACGCTCAAGACAGGTTGCAAAATCTCTCTTGCTGATTATTACCTCTGTCTTGCATCCACTTGGTATGCTCAGCTTATAGTTATGGAAAACTCCCTCAAGGAGTCTTGATATAACAAATACATTTCCAATTTCAAAAATAATGTGACGGTCATTCGTACAAACTGTGCAGAACTTATCATCGTCATCTTTGATAAGAGTTGATACTTCAAGAAGAGCTTTTTTTGGCACTACAAAGTGATACTTTTCATTGCAGTCCGTCATCTCGTTCCTGATTGCAAGTCTGAAACCGTCAATTGCTACCATATTGAAGCTGCCGTCCTCAATATCGAAAAGCTCGCCTGTAAGGACAGGCTTGCTTTCATTTAGTGAAGCAGCATAACTCGTCATATTAATCATTGATTTGAGCACGCTCTGCTTTACATAGAAGCTCCTTGCGGAATCCACCTTCGGAAGTTCTGGATACTCGCTTGCAGACATTGCAGGAAAACTACATTCTGTTGTGCTGCTCGAAATACTGATAACAAGATTATCGTCTATAGTAAATGCTATCTCGTCATCTGACATACGTCTTGTGAATTCATTGAAAAGTCTTGTGCTTACGACAAATTCTCCTTCACCGTCAGTATTAGCCTTTATGGAAGTACGTATACCCATTTCAAGATTATATGCTGTAAGCTCAACGCTTCCATCTGATATGCGCACCTTTATTCCTTCAAGAGCAGGTATTGTGGATTTCTGTGATACCGCTCTGGAGACATTTCCTATTGCCTCACTGATCTCTGTTTTATTGCAAATGAATTTCATTGTATATGCCTCCATGAAGCTTAGCTCATGATAAGCTAAGATAAGAATAATTATATTGTTGTTGTTATTGTGTCGGTGGAAAAGTTGGAATGGTCTTTATTTGAAGATATAAGCCGCAAAGCTCGTCCACACAGCACTGTTGTGAAATTTTTGAAATTTTGGAATATATAAAAGCCTGTCTTTTTTTTTGTTTAAACGGTTTATTTATGTTGAGTTGAAATGGAAAAATAGTTGAAAAAAAAGTGGAAACAAATAAATTGTAATATTTTTTATATTTTATTTCACAACTCTGTTAAGTGTTGAAAATTATCTGTGTTGAAATAATATCACAGTTTTTCAGAATGTGTGAAATGGTATGACTAATGAATATGAAATATCAGATTGGCCTTACCAAACACAGTTTTAAACATTGTGTTGAAAACTGTGTTAAATGAGCAGTTTTCAACATTTTAAACAGTTCAGACTTTGCTCTTGTCTTTGATATTCTTGATGATATCATTAACGAGATTTTTGAGGTTATTATCTTTTTCCATAGACTCTGTAACACTTGTTACGGAGTAAACTATAGTTGAATGATCTCTTCCTCCGAACTCCGTACCTATTGAAGCAAGAGGCATTTGAGTTATTTCACGAACAACATATATAGCTACCTTACGGGCTGTTGATATCTGTGCTGAACGTTTGCTGGATCTGAGATCGTCGGGAGATACTCCATATACTGTTGATACCTCTGAGATTATCTTTTCCACTGTTATCGGGATAGGCTGCTCGTCTGTTAGCACGTCACGGATAACACTCTGAGCCATAGATATTGTTATAGGGCTGCCAGCAAAGTGATTGAGAGCCTTTAGGCGTACAACAGCACCTTCAAGCTGACGTATATTTGATTTAAGGCGATTAGCCATGAATTCAGCTACCTCGCTTGGCATTTTTAGCTCTAAAAGTTCAGATTTTCTGTTTATGATTGCAAGTCTCGTCTCATAGTCAGGAGCTGAGATATCAGCTATAAGACCACCTTCAAAACGTGTACGGAGACGCTCTTCAAGGGTGAGCAGCTCCTTAGGCGGCTTATCAGATGTAATAACTATCTGTTTGCCTTCCTGATGCAGCTTGTAGAAGGTGTGAAAGAATTCTTCCTGCATACGTTCTCTTCCAGAGAAGAACTGGATATCGTCTATGAGGAGTATATCAGCGTTTCTGTACTTATCGTGGAAATCAGATATTGAGCTCTTGTTAAGAGCACTTACCAGATCGCTTCCAAAGGTCTCGCTGGTAACGTAAACGATATTGAAATCGGGATGATTCTTTCTTACCTCGTTTGCGATAGCTGTTATTAAATGGGTTTTACCCATTCCGGAAGGACCGTAAATAAAAAGAGGATTATAGTCTGGAACAGCCTTTGAACCGCAATTCTTTGCTACGGATTTGCTGCACGCAAGGGCAAATTCGTTTGAACGTCCCTCGATGAATGTATCGAAGGTATAGTCATAATTTGCAAACTTGTATGACTGCTCGAATTCAGCGTGCTTCTGCTCGAGTTCTGCGTCGGTGGGTACCTTTATTTTTTCTGGCTCGTCAGATTCAACATTGATGACGATATTTACATTGAGCCCGAGGACGTTGAAGAAAGCGTCTTTGAGTATGTCGTTATATGTAGTCATGACGATATTCTTCTGAAAATCTGTCTGAACGCTGAAAATAGCCTCAGAACCGTTGAAAGTAACCGGAACGAGCGGATCGATCCATGTTTTTATACCTATTTCAGGTATTTTTCCGTTTTCAAGGCAGTAGCCCTTCACTGTCTCGAAAACCTCGTCGAATGAATTCATAGAAACCTCCGAATGAATGTAAGTTTTATTGGAGAAAAAATCCATACTCTCCTATTTAATATATAAGAACATTATATCATAAACGGCTATGAAATGCAAGCTAATTTCACTGTCAAGTATTTAAAAAATGAATGGTTTTTTAACACGTAAATTGACATATTGTTGAAAACTATGTTGAATAATAAAAAAATATTCTTTTAGAACACAATTTTAAGCCTTTGGAAAAGTTGAATCATTATTGTGAAATCATATTGAAAGATTCATATAGCACAGAAATGATATTTTTTTGCGTAAAATAAAAAATCAGACAATATGTTGAAATTTCAAGTCTTAAAGTTTAAGAGATATTGGTAAAAAAACTGAAAATACAGAAGGCGGTAAAAAAATTTCTCGAATAGCTTGACATAGCGACATTTTTAATATATAATGATTTAGTGTAATGCAGGGAGAAGTGTCTCTGCACGCAAATCAAGCTACTCAGAGCTGTTGATTTGAACGGCTCTTTATATGATCCGAAGAGAGGAGGACACTGAATATGAAAAGAACATATCAGCCTAAGAAGCTCCACAGAAAGAAGGAGCACGGCTTCATGAAGAGAATGGCTACCAAGAATGGCAGGAAGGTTTTAGCTCGTAGAAGATCTAAGGGCAGAGCAAGATTAACTCACTGACGAGGCTGACCACAAAATCTTAATTTTGTGGTCTTTTTTGTTAGGACACTGTATGCAGGTGCAAATATGCTTTATACGGAAATATTGAACGATAATAAGGACTTCCTTACCCTCTATAAAAAAGGTAAGTATGCCGCTTCAAAATATTCGGTTATATATGTCAGACCGAATGGCAAGCCTTTCAATCGCCTCGGCATAACCGCAGGAAAAAAAATAGGCAATGCTGTATGCCGCAACAGAGCAAAAAGACTGATCCGTCTCGCTTACCGTAATTCGGAGGTAGATATGCCTGTAGGAATGGATATAGTCATAGTGGCAAGAGCAGCTATATGTGGCATAAAGTCAGACGAGTACTGCGGCTACATGGATAAGTATGGAGTAAAGGACATAAATAAAATGTTCAGAAGCTTTGACGTCAGGAATAAACATGTATGAAATATATTGTTCTGGGGTTGATAAGAGTTTATCAGAAATTCATTTCTCCTCTTTTTCCGCCTAAATGCAAATATTACCCGACCTGTAGCACATATGCTCTCAATGCTGTAAAGCGCTTCGGTGCTGTAAGAGGTTCTGCTCTTGCCGTGTGGAGAATACTCCGCTGCAACCCATGGTCAATGGGCGGTATAGATCATGTTCCTGAAAAATTTACTTTTAGAGTAAAAAAGTATGACTTCACCGACCCCGATTACGGTGAAGAAAAGAACGAATGATTTAAGAGGGATGAATATTGAATTATATTTCTACGTTAATAGGTGTGCCGCTTGGCTACCTTATGAGAATTATCTATTCGCTGTGCAATAATTATGCAGTTGCGATAATAATCTTTACTTTGTTTACGAAGATACTGCTATTTCCTGTCAGCTATAAGACACAGAAAGATGCAGCAAGAAGAAATCTTCTCAATCCTAAGATACAGAAGCTTAAAAAAAGCTTTGCAAATAACCAGGAGAGATTCCAGGAGGAACAGCAGAAGTTGTTTCAGGAGGAAGGCATAAATACTTTTTCCTCATGTCTTCCTATGTTTATACAGATGTTTATCCTCTTCGGAGTTATCGAGGTTATATACAAGCCTATAACTCATATACTTAACATATCAAAGTATGTTATACAGGACGCTGTTTCAATAGCTAGCCAAGATATATCTGAGCTTGCAAAGAACGGAGTAAAAAATATGAGATGTGAGCTCCTTACTATGGAGCACCTGAGTAATAACGGTGACAAGTATACTTCGCTCAGTGAGAACTTTTTTACAAAGGTTTCGGAGTTTAATGAGAAATTCACACTTTTTGGTGCAAATCTCGGAAAAACTCCTTCGCTACACCCTGAAGCGTGGACAAAAGAAGCTGTTATACTCTTCGCTATTCCATTTCTTGCAGGTCTTTCACAGCTTCTTATATCCGTTTACACTCAGATGTATCAGAAAAAGCAGAATCCAGTAGATGTTCCTGGCGGCGGTTGCCTCAACGTAATGATGTTCGGTATGCCGTTGATCTCAATAATATTCGCATTTCAGGTACCCGCAGGTATAGGCTTTTACTGGATATGCCAGTCAGTATTTTCATTCATTATAACCTTTGCGCTTAACTGCTACTTAACTCCCGAGCGTGTAAAGGTGATAAACGAAAAGGAAAAAGAAAAGGCAAAAATCTATGCAGAAAAACATCCGAATAAGAAGTCATTTATGCAGAAGATGATGGAGCAGCAGTCTGCTCTCAACGATCAGAAAAACAACTCTGCTTCTTCTTCAGGAAAGAACAGTGGTCTTTCACGTTCTGAACAAAATAAGCAGAACCGCGAAAAGCTCAAGGAAGCAAGAAAGCGTATGGCTGAAAAGTATGGCGATTCTTATGAAGATGATAATGATGAAGAGGACTGAGTCCTCAGGGAGGTATAAAGTATGACTGAAATTTTCACAGCAAGATCCGTTGAAGAAGCTAAGGAACTCGCAGCAAAGAAGTTCGGAAAAAAGATCAGTGAGATCAAGTTTGAGATCCTTGACGAAGGCAAGAAGGGTCTTTTCGGACTCGGATCAAAAGAAGCAAAAGTAAAGGCAACATTAGCCGACGTTACTCCTGTACAGGCTGCGGCTCAAAAGGTTGCAGCAGAAGCTCCCAAGACAGCAACAGCTGTAACAACGACCCCTGCTGAACCACAGGCTGCTGAGCCATTAACTGTTACCGTTACTGAAAAGCCTATTGTAACAACAGAAACAAAGGTCGATGAGAAAGAAGCTGAGAAGAAGACTGCCGAGATGGAAGTTGCTCCAGAAGAAATGGAAGAGGAAGCTTTCTCTCTCGATAATTTTACCCTTATCGAGGACGAGTCTCTTATCAATCCAAAGGTAAAGCTTGCAAAGGATTATATCACAAGTATACTCAGAGCTATGGACGTTGACGTAGATTTCAAGGTATATCAGAATGAAACAGGAGCTGTTATCAATATCGAGAGCGATAACAATGGTACTATCATAGGCAGACGTGGCGAGACCCTCGATGCTATACAGTACCTTTGCTCTATTATTGCTAACAAAGGTGATAAGGACTACTATAGGATCACAATCGATTGTCTCGGCTACAGGAGTAAGAGAAAGGATACTCTAGAGCAGCTTGCTGCAAAGGTTGCAAAGTCCGTTCTCAGAACAGGTCGTTCACAGCCTCTTGAGCCAATGAATCCTTATGAGAGAAGAGTTATCCACTCTGCTATATCAAATATCGAAGGAGTTTCTTCACGCTCAGTTGGCGAAGAGCCATACAGAAAGATAATCATTTCTTCAAATAATCCGAGAAGCGGTGGCAGACGTGACAATCGTCGCGGAAACGGCGGAAGACGCGATAACAGACGCGGAAACGGTGGCAATAAGAACCGAGAGAGAGAGGTAAATATGGAGCGTAGAAGTGTGAACCTCTCAACAAGCTTTGAGAAAGATTACAAGAGACCAAAGCCTGAGGACGAGATACAGGGTGGTCTTTATGGAAA
>NZ_JAGCFH010000042.1 GCF_017650195.1 Ruminococcus sp.
ATAGGCGACGGAGTTGAAACAATCGAAAGTTATGCATTTTATTACTGCGAAGCTCTCAGATATATCAAGTCCGGAAAAAATATAAAGAATATAGAAGAAAGTGCCTTCGATATGTGTCACAGGCTTCGCGGCACTCTTGAACTTCCGAACGTTGAAACAATAGATGAGCGTGCATTTTATCACTGCTCGTTCAACAATATTGTATTAGGAAACAAGCTTAAGACTATAGGCGATTCTGCTTTTGCTCTTTCATGCGAAAATAAAGTCCTTGAGCTTCCGGACAGCCTTGAATCCATAGGAGAAGGTGCCTTTGAAGCCAACTACAGCCTTGAAGAGGTAAGATGCGGAAAAGGACTTAAAACTATCGGAAAGGAAGCTTTTTCAGATAACGCTATTCTGAAAAAGGTCACTTTGAACGAAGGACTTACCGAGCTCGGCGAGGCGGCATTTGAAAACTGCTATCTGCTCCATGAGGTCAATATCCCGGATTCTCTTACAGAAATAAAGGACATGACCTTCTATAGAACTACGATCAATTCTCTTATCCTCCCTGAGAGTATAAAGTCTGTGGGCAAGGAAGCGTATTGTTCGTTGTACTCACGAAAAAACACTGACATTAATATATGGCGTGATCCCCGCTTTACCAATAGAGAAATAACTATACCCAAGCCTGAAGGCGAGATAAGCATAAAGATAATGAATCCCGATTGTGAGATCGACAAAGATGCATTCGCAGGCACCTTTGACCATATGTACGGCTACAAGGATTCAACTGCCGAGGAGTACATGATCAATGCCAAAATGCAGGATCGTTTCATTCCATTCAGCGAAAATCTGTCAGAACGTCCCGGAGACGCCAACTGTGACGGTACTATTGACCTTGCAGACGCAGTTATCATAATGCAGGCTCTTGCAAATCCCGATAAATACGGCCTTAACGGCACTGCTGAAAAACACATAACCTTGCAGGGCATAACCAACGGCGATGTTGACAAGACTGTTTCGGGGATCACATCAAACGACGCACTGAGGATACAGGAGTATCTGCTCGGCAAGGACGTAAAGTTCGACTGATATAAAAGCTCCCCATATAAGAGGAACTCCCCAAATCAGGCTTGATCATTTCCCTGCATATTCATATTTAAATAAAAAGAGCGGACAGTATCGTCTGCTCTTTTTATTTCATCAGTACGTAATAGCCGGTAATACAGTATATATGCAGTAGCTATAGACATTTGCAACTTTATATATCCAGCATCTATAGACATTTTCAGCTTTATATTGTATAATATAGGTGAATATCCAGATAAAAAGGAGGATCTACTATGGGAACATCCCAGCGCCGTATACTTTCCCTGCTCTGTTCCGCTGCGCTTGCCCTTCCGGCTGCCGCACCGCTTTCAGCTTCGGCTGAATGGGTGCATATCGGCTATATGGGCGACCTGAACAACGATCAGGAGCTGAACATGGCAGACCTTGTCATCATGAAACGGCATCTGCTCGGTATAGAACCACTGACTGACAGCAACAGCTATCATGTTCAGGCTTCTTTCATCGGTATCCACGGAGCAGACGGCTTTCAGGCAGATGAATACTTCGTTACTGCGGATATAAATCAGGACGGAGCAGTAGATGTTTTTGACTTTGTGGAGCTCAGACAAGCCATTGTGAATAACAGCCCCCTCTGGGTCTGGCAGTGGGAAACTGGATACACCGTCCACGAAGATCCCCTTGAAAATTACAGCGAGTTCATAGGAGCCTCTGTCAATGATGTCTATAAATTTATGCCTTCTCAGGGTACCGGCAGAATGCTTATCATCTATGCAGATTTTACTGACTGTAAGTTCAAATATCTCCCCAGCTCAAAGGAGATAGAGAAAATAGCCTTCGGCGAAGAAGATACCAACAGCCGACTATACCCATGGGAAAGCATATCGGCTTTCTTCAAACGTTCCTCAAAGGGAGCTCTCGAGCTCAGCGGCAGGGCTTACCACTACAGCACGCAAGGATCCGTAAACTCCTACAAGGGAGTGCCTGGACAGAAAGCCCTGCTGACCGAAGCGTGCAGGGCTCTTGACAGCGAGATTGACTTTCGCGATTTCGACGGCAATAACGACAGCTACATTGACACTATAACACTTATCGTTCCGGGGCAGGCAAGCAGTGACACATGGTGGCCAGCGTCAGTTCAGTTCGCGGATAACAATTATTCCTACGACGGCATGAAAATAGGTCATATGATCACAGGCAACTGCCAGATAAATTCTCCCTCGGACTACCGTGATTTTATTTCTACCCTCAGCCATGAAACAGGTCACTGTATGGGCTTGCCGGATTATTACCGCTATGACAGCTCCGAAGACGCTGACGGACTGCACGGAACTGCAGGCAGTGAGCTTATGGATGACACAGGCGGTGATTTGAGCTGCGTGTCAAAGCTGCACCTTGGCTGGTACAGGACCGATCAGGTAAAGGTCTATGACACATCAGCAGGAACGCAGAGCTTTACTCTGCACAATGCTCAGTCCTCTGACGGAAATACCGTCATCATTCCCTGCGGCAAACTCGACAGCCGTTATCACAGCGAGTATATGATGATCGAATATACCACAAAGGACGCCAACAACAGCGCTCCGCCGTGGTATGTAAGTATAGGTGAAGGAATAAGGATATATCACGTTGAAGCTTCACTTTACAACAACGGCTGGTGGACGTCCTTCCGTTACGCAAGCGGCTCGGAGTTTACCGATAATTACGCTGGCAGACGTTTTATCAGACTCATTGACGACGAAAAAAAGGATAATATCTACAAAACAGGAGATATCATAAACGGAAAGATCACAGGCTTCCACTGGTACGACAGTAAAGGCAGACAAACTATAGAAACAGATCTGACCATAGAGATCGGCGAAAAGAAAAATAACTCCTACACCATAACTATCAAAAACAATAACGGCAATTAATGCAGTATCCAAGTTAAAAATCATGTGTATTTGATCCGGTCACTCTTCTGACCGGATCATTCTGTATCCTTCTGCTCATAATCTACACATAGAAAAAATCATAATCATTATAGACAAGTTTAAAATGCTGCTTTTATGCATTGACACTATATATTATTAAGAGTATGTAACCTTTGATCTATATGAGTTGATTATACATAGTGTATGCGGTATAATTAATATATAGTATACATTACCGTATCGTGTGAAAAAGAGGTGAATACTATGAACAGACTTATTGCAGCAGCGGCAGCCGCAACACTGTTTTTCCAGCCTCTCGTTGAGCCTTACATGGTCGGCATGAAAGATGACAGGGATATTTCGTTATTTCTTGACAGTTCTTATTCGGGAGACGTGATCGTTCCCAAGGAATACAACGGCAGAATAGTAACAGAGGTCTATATAGACAGGAATAGAAACATAACATCAGTTATCCTGCCTGATACCGTTAAGACCTTTTACGCGTCAAACTGCTCCGCAGCAGCATATTATGTAGCTGAGGATAACCCTTATCTGTGTTCGGTTGACGGTGTTATCTACAGCAAGGATATGGACAGACTTGTACGCTATCCGCAGGGCAGATCTGACAGGCGCTTTGATGTGCCTGATACTGTAAAGATCATAGACCAGTATGCCTTTAGTTGTGCAGAAGAACTTGTAGCTGTGAATCTACCCGAGGGCTTGAAAAAAATAGAAACTTCTGCTTTTTCAGGAACTGAGATATCTGTATTCTGTTTGCCGGAGTCCCTTGAATCTATAGGCGATGAAGCCTTTGCTGGCAACACCTGTCTTGAGACCATAACTATACCGAAGAATGTCTCAAATATTGGAATAGCATTTATGCAGTGTGAGCACCTTGAAAGTATCGTTCTGGAGAGCACCAAAGCCATAGAAAAAAGCAATGAATGTGGAGTGAACAGCGACTGGAGCTACGATCCGCTATCTTTTATTTACACCGGTGGCGATGAGCCCGTTGTGTATCTGCCCGATGAGAACTATGACGGATTCATGGAGGAATATACGCAAGTATTCGGAATGAACAGTGCAATAAAGCGTGTAAGTGAATACACAGCACCTGTACACATAATGGGTGACGTTAACGGCGACAAAAAAACTAGTATCGCCGATCTTGTACTGCTTCAAAGGTGGCTGTCAGGAAGCGGAAAAATAAAGTCGAAAGACTGGAATACTGCTGATCTCTGTAAAGATGACAGGCTTGATGTGTTCGATCTTGTGGAGCTCAGGAGGCTGCTTATCACAAAGGTGACAGGACTTGGCA
>NZ_JAGCFH010000043.1 GCF_017650195.1 Ruminococcus sp.
CAGGAGTTGAAAAACATACACGATTTCATATCTATTCATTTGAACAGGACATTAAATTCTCAATATATTGTGAAAAAATAAAAGTAGAGTTAGTAAAGCATGTGGGCGGATAATATCCGCCCCTATATCTGAAAGTTAAGGACGCTGTCCTTTTCAAAACTATAATTAGGAGAATATATAATTGATAGAACAGATTTTTGATAAAAATGAAAAAAGAAAAATATCACGAAAAGTACTTGAAGCGCTCAGAGAATGGTTCGAGGTAGACGAATCAAGGGAACAGTATATCCGCGAAAGTGCTGACTGGATATTTATAGCAGCTAACGAAAACCGAGAACATGTGGGATTCCTTTGTCTGAAAGAAACCGGTAAGGATACCGTGGAACTGGCTGTTATGGGTGTGATGAAAAACTATCACCGCAGCGGAATCGGTCGTCAGCTATTTGAAAAGGCTAAGACTATCGCTACTGAAAGCGGTTATTCCTTTATGCAGGTAAAAACTGTTCAAATGGGCAAATACCCTGATTACGACAAGACCAATCTATTCTATCTCAGCTGCGGTTTCAAGGAGTTAGAGGTTTTCCCCACTTACTGGGACGAAGATAATCCATGCCAGATATATGTTATGGCTTTAAAATAAATAGTAATAATGGGCGAAAAATATCCGCCACTATAATAGCAAACGGCTAAGTGCTAAAGGCTAAAAACTAAATTGGAGGTCTTTCAATGAGCTTTTCTCCTAAAGAGATACTGAAATTCGTTGAAGAGAACGACGTAAAATTTATAAGACTTACTTTCTGCGATATGTTCGGCAATCTAAAAAACGTGGCTATTATGCCAAACGAGCTACCGCGTGCATTTGAATATGGCATCCCGTTCGACGCTTCATGCATTGCGGAGGGCTGCTCTGATTTGCTTCTCGTTCCCGATATATCAACACTTTCCGTTCTCCCGTGGAGACCGAAGTCGGGACGTGTTGTACGCTTCTTCTGCTCACTGAAAAACACCGACGGAAGCGACTATGTAGGCGATATGCGTACAGAGCTGACAAACTATATCAATCAGCTTCGACTCGACGGCTATTCCTGCGAAATGGGCACAAAATGCGAGTTTTATCTTTTCGAGCTTGACGAACGTGGCGAGCCTACCAAGATACCTCACGATAAGGGCGGCTACCTCGATGTTGCTCCCCTTGATAAATGTGAGAACGCAAGACGTGAAATATGTCTCTCCCTTGAGGAAATGGGAATGAGTCCCAAGAGCTCTTGCCATAAGCACGGTCCAGCGCAGAATGAGATAGAGTTCCGCGAAAGCGAGCCCATAACCGCTGCTGACAATATGGTACATTACAAGACTGTTGTTAAGTCCATAGCCGCTCAGAACGGTCTTTTTGCTTCATTCATGCCGAAGCCTCTCCCAGATGAGCACGGAAGCGCTCTTAGCATATCCATAAGCCTTAAAAAGGGAGGCGATAATATCTTCGGCAACGATATAAACGCTATGCCCCATGAAGGTAAATGCTTTATATCAGGAGTTCTTAGCAAGATTAGGGAGATAACTGCCTTTCTCAACTGCACTACCAACTCCTACAAGCGCTTCGGTATAGGTTATGCGCCAAAATATGTCAACTGGTCTACGGACAATCGCTCTCAGCTTATCAGAGTTCCAAAGCCTGTGGGTATATCTCCACGTATTGAGATACGCTCAGCAGACGCATGCTGCAACCCGTATATCACCTTCAAGCTTATACTTGCCGCAGGTATAGAAGGTATACTCGGAAATGATTCCTCTCTCTTCGAGAGCGCTATGCACAGCGATACTGCAGGCTCTGTTTTCCAGCCACTCCCCTCTACTCTTGAGGAGGCAACTTCCGCTGCCAAGGCAAGCCATTTCGTAAGAAGTACCATTTCTCCTGAGCTGCTCGGTAATATCTTCGCTCAGCTCGACCGCCAGATATTTGACTATGAACAAGCTGCGGATAAGGACAAATTTGAAGAAGAGTCATATTTCAAATTCGTATGAGGTAATAAATGGAAAGAGCATTGATAGTTTCCGCAAACAGTAATATATCCGAGCTGGCAGAGCAGCTACTGCGCATAGAAGGCTGCGTGAAGACAGCTTTTGCGGCAAGCGGTAGCGAAGCACGTAGGCTCGTCAATAACGATACCGAACCTGAGGTTGTCATAATTAATACGCCCTTACCCGACGAATTCGGGCAAGAGCTTGCAGAAATGATTGCCGAGTCTACCTCAGCTGGTATCATACTTATATGCGGAAGCGATGTTGCAGATGATATAGCTGACAGAGTCTCGGACAGCGGTATAAATGTTATCGCCAAGCCCGTGACGAGCGATCTCTTACAGCGCACTATACGCCTTGTCATTGCGGCAAGAATACGTATGGCAGGCGTAAAACGTGAAAGTTCAGATATCCTCAGTCGTATAGAAGAAATGCGCACTATTAACCGCGCAAAGACCACTCTCATGAAATACCTGAAGTTCACTGAGCCTCAGGCACACAAATATATCGAAAAGCAAGCAATGAACAACCGCCAGACTCGTCTTGAAGTGGCACAGAGGATACTTACACAATATGAATAATAGTAAAACTTTGCCCCCGTCATTTGACGGGGGTATTCATTTTTATTTAGGGGTACCGAATATTAGACGCATAAGCCAATAGCTGTTGTATCCGCCCTTTGTGCCTGTGTATATCATAAACGCAATAAATGCACCTGCGACCACAATAGTAACGATACAAACGGCTATTGGTATCTTTATAAGATACTTTTCACGCAGCTTCACTGAAATAATTATTGTTATAACCGCAAGTACTATTCCTTCAACGGGAAATCCGAAAAATCCGACCGCAAATGAAGCAGCGGCAATCAGGCTAAGCGGTATACTGAACTTTCTCTCAGTCATTTTTATCACGCTCCCATAAAACATATTCTTTGTTGTTCACATCATCGTAGTAGAAAAATTTGTCCATTGCTTTATTCTTTTCGATATCAAACAGCTTTATCTCACATTTTCCTTTTATTCTTGCAATGGCAATGCTTTCTATTTTACGCTGTTTGAATGTGATACCATAACCATTCTTCTTTTCTCTGTCAAAGCCTGTTCCATACCCCATATGATCTCCGTCTGTGTCACTTATAGTTGGAAAAGTGTACCAAAAAGCAGCTGCTTCACCATCGACAACAAGATAAAGCTCATTGCCGTGTATTGTTACATTGAGATTATTGGGAATATTATATTTTTTCACGTCCATTGACTCAGCTGTGTTTAAAAGATACATAAGCCCGAATATCATCACTCCGCATATAGCTAAAACGCTTATAAGCCCCACTATGAGCTTCTCTATACGCAGACGTCTCTTTATACGTTTAAGTACCTCTCCGTCCTTCTGAGGACTTATACTTACATTTTGACGTAACTTTTCAAGCTCCGATCTACAGGTTGGACAGCCATTGATATGCTCCTCGACCGCTTTTATACTCTCCTCGCTACATACATCATCAGCATACAGCGGAAGCAAATCCTTTACTATATCGCAGTTATTCATTTCTGTACCTCCAGTTCTTCAATTATCTTAAGCTTTGCGCGGTGGAAGGACACTCGCGCCCAGCTTTCGGTTTTTCCGAAGATATCCCCTATCTGCCGGAAGCTAAGCTCACCGAAAACTCTCAGCGTGAATACCTCCTTGTAGGGCTCACTCAGCGTATGAAGAACACGGTGTATCTCCATACTCTGCTCTCCGTCAGCAACCATATCCTCAATGGAAGTTTTTGAATCGGGCAGTGTTTCGGGAACTTCTTCTCCAGTAAACCTGCCACATTTTTTGCCGTGTGTATATAGAAGATTTTTCGCTATCTGACACAGCCATACCCTTATATCGCAGTCACCGCGGAAGCTGTCAACGGACTTCATCGCCCTGAAAAAAGTCTCCTGCGTTATATCCTCGGCAAGATGTTCGTCCGCCGACAGTGATCTTATATAAAGGTATACATCATGGAAATAATCTTTGTAGAGCTCTTCGACTTTATCCAAACTTCTCACCGCCTTCAACTATAAGACTACGATATTTCACTTTCGTTACAGAAATAATAAAAAAGCTGCGGAAAGATATTCAATCCGCAGCGTATTTGCAATTTTACGGCAATATTACTTCTTCTCGGGAGCTTCGTCTTTGTCCTCAAAGTCCTCGATAGTAAGATCGTCATAATCAAACTCAAGGAGCTCATTGCAGTTAGGACAGTTCATTGAGCCCTCTTCTATCATACCTTCGTCAAGAAGTATCGTATCTCCACATGTAGGACAGGTGATCTCATAAAGTTCGTCGTCATCGTCGTCAAAATCGAAATCATCGTCGTCCCAGTCATCGTCCTCATCACAGCTGTCACAGTCTCCGTCACAGTTGTCACACTCGTAGAAATCGTCCTCTACCTGTCCGAGGTCTTCATCAAGAATATCGCAGAGCTCTGTGAGCTCGTCTACCTGTGACTGAAGGTCGTCAACATAGAGCACCAGCTCTGACATAACCTCCGACATCTGGATAAGCACCTTTCCTTCCTTTGTGGAAGTGTCAATCTCAAGACCGTCTATAAGTCCCTTTAAGTATGACATTTTCTCGGTAAGCTTCATAACAAGCTCCTCCTCTCAAATTATAGTAAAGGCAAGGCTTATGCTCTAGACATATACTCGCCTGTTCTTGTATCTACCTGAATGATCTCGCCTTCATCGATGAAGAGCGGAACCTTGATCTCAGCACCTGTTTCAAGTGTTGCAGGCTTTGTTGCGTTTGTTGCTGTATCACCCTTGAAACCAGGATCTGTCTGTGTTACCTTGAGCTCTACAAAGTTGGGCGGCTCAACGCCGAAAACGTTGCCCTTGTAAGAAAGTATCTTACAGATCATTTCTTCCTTTACGAACTTAAAGCTGTCGCCAAGGATAGATGCGCTGATCGGTACCTGCTCGTAGGACTCAAGATCCATGAAGTAATAAAGATCTCCGTCATTGTAGCTATACTGCATATCCTTTCTCTCAACGAAAGCTGTGGGGAATTTTGCAGTAGGGTTGAATGAAGTTTCAACAACCGAGCCAGTGATTACGTTCTTGTATTTAGTTCTTACAAAAGCGGCTCCCTTACCGGGCTTAACGTGCTGGAATTCGATAACCTGTACTACCTGTCCGTCAAGCTCAAAGGTAACGCCGTTTCTGAAATCTCCTGCTGAAATCATTATAAATACCTCCGTATTTTTAAAATAATAATATACTATATTTTACCACATTTCAGTATTATTTGCAATACCTAAAATGAATAATTATAAAGTAATTAGACTTTTTGCGCTTTTTGTCAAGTTTTCGCAGCCGTTTTCGGTCAAAATGACAAAATCCTCTATCCTTACGCCGAATTTGCCTGCTAAGTAAATTCCTGGTTCTACAGTGATAACAGCTCCTTCGTTCAGAGGTAGCTTGTAATTTGTCGAAGCATTCGGCTTTTCGTGTATCTCCATGCCAACGCCGTGTCCGAGAGAATGTCCGAAACAGCTTCCGTAGCCTGCTCGATCTATGATATCACGGGCTATCCTGTCAAGCTCGCTACCGTTCATACCTGCCTTTGCAGCTTCAAGGGCTGCAAGCTGTGCGCTGAGTACAGTGTCGTAAACCTTTTTCATCTCGGCATCAGGCTGCCCTACACATACAGTACGGGTCATATCGCTGTGATATCCGTTATATACAGCTCCAAAGTCCATTAGAACGAACTCGCCATCTTCTATCTTCTTGTCCGATGGAACACCGTGAGGCATAGAAGTATTTGCTCCCGAAAGTACGATAGTATCAAAGGAAAGGTCCTCTGCGCCAAGCTCGAACATAAGTCTGTTGAGCTCAAGGGCTGTCTCGCGCTCGGTAACTCCCGGCTTAATGAAGCAAAGTATCTTATCGTAAGCTGCTTCCGCTATTTCCTGTGCCTTTCTTATACATTCAAGCTCGCTCTCGTCCTTGACCATTCTGAGAGCAGATATCGCAGTGCTCAGTGAGTCATCGTGTACGAAATGTATCTGGCTGAAAAAATGCTCGTAGGCATTTAGCTCCTTCACCGTCATTGTTTCAGACTCTATAGCCACAGACTTTGCTCCGTGCTTGTCGAGCAGCTCCATTAACTGTGGATAGAGCTTTTTTGCCTCAATTACCTCAGCGTCTGTAACAGTAGCCCTTGCCTTTTCAATATACCGGAAATCAATGAGGAGATATGCTTTACCTGGGAATGCAATTACGACTCCTGCTGAGGACTTCATGCCGGTAAAATACCTTCGGTTTATATCAGATGTAATAAGAGCGCAATCTGCCCCTTCAAAACTTTCAAAGAGTTTTTCAAATCTTGTCATTGCGCACCTCTCAGAGCTCTGCAAGCGCCTGCACTGCGAGATAGTAGCTTCCGAAGCCGAAGCCGCTTATGCTTCCCTTGCATACAGGTGCTATTACTGAGTTTGAGCGGAATCCATCACGTGCGAAAACGTTGCTGATATGTACTTCTATGACAGGTATTTTTATTGCTGCTATTGCGTCACGTATCGCATAGCTATAGTGTGTATATGCTCCTGCATTAATTATTACGCCGTCAAATACAGTTCTTGCGGCATGGAGTTTGTCGATGATAGCTCCTTCATGATTGGACTGGAATATCTCACACTCCATTCCCTGCTCCTTTGCACGGTCGATAATATTACTGTTGAGGGTATCTATACCAGTATTTCCATATATACCTGGCTCTCTCTCCCCCAGCAGATTAAGATTTGGACCGTGTATAACAAGTATTTTCTTAACCATATTTACTCCTTTTTGTCGTCAACAAATTTTCTTGGCAGAAAAGGCTTTTCAAGTACTCTCTTGAAGCGTATGAACCTCTTGCTCTTTGGTTCAGGCTCTATTGGCTGAACGTATATCATTCTTATGTGGGAATGATTGGCTCCCCATACATCAGTAAAAAGCTGATCTCCTACAGCGGCAGTCTCTGAGGCGGTAAGCCTCATTTTCTTCATAGCGGCAGTATATCCTCTTTTCAGAGGCTTTCCGCCGTCGCAAACATAATCCAGACCTAGAGGTGCTGCAAAACGCTTTACACGCCCATCGTGATTATTTGAGACTATTATCAGTTTTATACCGTTATTTTTCATATTTTGAAGCCATTCCGTTATACCATCGGCAGGTATGGGATCGTCATGCACAGCAAGGGTGTTGTCTACGTCGAGGATAAGGCCTTTTATACCGTGCTTTTTCAGAAATGAGGGAGTTATGTTAACTGTTCTCCTGAAAGCGAAATCAACGTCGGTATTTGTAATTTTATGTTTTAATCCCAAACTATTTGTCAACTCCGTTCAACAAATGAAAAAGCGAGCCGCAGCCCGCTTTTATCAACATTAATCATAATTCGTAAGATTAATACTTACGCTTACGAGCTGCCTCAGACTTCTTCTTACGCTTTACCGAAGGCTTCTCGTAGTGCTCTCTCTTACGAACCTCAGCAATTACGCCATCCTTTGCACATGATCTCTTAAATCTCTTAAGAGCTGTGTCTAAAGACTCGTTTTTGCCAACACGAACTTCTGCCACTCAATTTCCCTCCCTTGTTCAGAGGTTGCACAGAGCTTTGCTCCATAGCATCTATACTAATCGTCCGTAACAGGACGTCAGTCAGCGCATACCCCAAAAAACAGCAGATACACAAATATAATCATATAGAATATACTATAAGTTTACCACATTTTCTGCCCGTTGTCAAGCATTTTTTTATTAATTAAAATTTTCGTTACTTTGCAACAATATTAACAAGCTTATTTGGTACATATATCTGCTTGACTATGGTCTTGCCTTCAAGGGCTTCCTTTACCTTTTCATCGCTGAGGGCCATTTCAATAACGGGATCCTTTTCTGCGTCTACAGCAACATTCAGCTTTGCCTTGAGCTTACCGTTTACCTGTATAACGATTTCGATAGTATCCTCCTTGCAGAGCTCTTCATCGTATACAGGCCAGCTCTCGTAGGCGATAGTATCATTATGTCCCATAATGCTCCATATCTCTTCACCGACATGAGGAGTGATGCAGGAAAGCATCTTTATAAGTCCCTCAGCATACTCCTTAGGACAGGAATCGTTCTTATAAACTGCATTCACAAATATCATCATCTGGCTGATAGCTGTATTGAAGGCAAGCTTCTCAAAATCGTCAGTTACCTTCTTTACAGTCTGGTGATATACCTTTGTGAGCGCTCCGTCATTGCTGTCAGTAAGCTTGCCGGTCTCTGTAAAGAAACTCCATACTCTCTGTACAAATCTCTTTGCGCCCTCAACACCGTTCTTGCTCCAGGGTTTGCTGACCTCGAGAGGTCCCATGAACATCTCATAAAGACGGAGAGTATCCGCGCCATAATCTCTAACGATATCAGATGGGTTTACAACGAACTCAGGGAAACGCTTGCCCATTTTTATGCCGTTCTCGCCCAATATCATACCCTGATGAACAAGCTTTTTAAAGGGTTCCTTAGTGGGAGCAAGTCCCTTGTCATAGAGATATCTGTTCCATATACGTGAATATATAAGATGTCCTACAGCATGCTCCGGACCGCCTATATAGAGGTCAACAGGCATCCAGTGCTTCAGAAGCTCCTGATTAGCGAATTCCTTGTCGTTGTGTGGATCTATATACCTGAAATAATACCAGCTCGAACCTGCACTTCCGGGCATAGTCGATGTCTCACGTGTACCCTTTACGCCGTTCTTGTCGTACTTCTTCCACTCAGTTGCATTTTCAAGAGGAGCCTTTCCGTTCTTACCCTTGTAGTCATCAAGCTCAGGAAGTATGAGGGGCAACTCTTCATCGTCAAGAGCGTGAATTGCTCCATCCTCGCAGTGTACTACGGGAACAGGCTCGCCCCAGTAGCGCTGACGAGCGAATATCCACTCACGGAAGTGATAGTTTACAGTGCGTTTTGCCCTGCCCATTTTTTCAAGCTTCTGAGTTATGGCTTCCTTTGCTTCTTCAACGGTAAGACCTGTGAATTCCTCAGAATTAATGAGCTTGTAGCCCTTGCCGAGGTACTCAGTCTTCTCCATTGCAGCTTCGGAAACGTCAATATGTCCGTCCTTACCGTCGATGACCTGTATCATGTCGATATTATGAGCAATTGCATACTCAAAATCACGCTGGTCGTGGCTTGGAACCGCCATAACGGCACCTGTACCGTAGCTTGCAAGTACGAAATCACCGATGAACATACGGACTTCTTTGCCATTTACGGGATTTATACAGGTAACCCCCTTAAGCTCACAGCCCGACTTGGTCTTGTTAAGCTCTGTACGGTCCATGTCGTTCTTTTTCTTTGTCTCGTCAATATATGCCTGTACCTCTTCTCTGTTCTGTACACGATCGAGAAGGCTCTCTGTGATAGCTCCGTCGGGGGCGAGTACCATGAAGGTGATACCGTAAATAGTTTCAATACAGGTGGTAAAGATAGAGAACTTTCCACCGCCTACTATATCAAATTCTACTTCAACGCCAGTGGATTTACCTATCCAGTTGCGCTGTATAGCCTTTGTAGACTCGGGCCAGTCTATCTCTTCAAGTCCCTCAAGAAGTTTCTCAGCAAAGGCTGGCTGGTCGATTACCCACTGCTTCATATTCTTTCTTACAACGGGGAAGCCGCCGCGCTCTGATTTGCCGTCGATTACCTCGTCATTGGAAAGTACTGTTCCCAGTTCCTCGCACCAGTTTACAGGCATATCTATGTACTTTGCATAGCCGTCCTTATAGAGCTGCTTGAAGATCCACTGCGTCCACTTGTAGAACTCGGGATCAGATGTTGCTATCATCTTTGACCAGTCGTAGTCAAAGCCAAGCTCCTTAAGCTGCTTAGAAAAGGTCTTGATATTTTCCTGAGTGAAGCCATTGGGGTGATTGCCTGTATTTACGGCATACTGCTCGGCAGGGAGTCCAAAGGAATCGTAGCCCATAGGGTGAAGGACATTATAGCCCTGCATACGCTTCATACGCGAAACTATATCCGTAGCTGTATAGCCCTCAGGATGTCCGGCATGAAGACCTACTCCCGACGGATAAGGGAACATATCAAGTGCATAGAACTTTGGCTTGCTGAAATCCCATACATCAGTCTTGAAGGTCTCGTGTTCTTCCCAGTATTTCTGCCATTTTGCTTCCACAGATGTGAAATCATATCTGCTCATTTTAATATCATTCCTTTATTTAATTATTAATCGTTATTGTTTTTGAAAAATGCTCCTTGACGTCCTTGTCCGCACACAGCAACACTGCACAACCGATATCTATGATACCCTCGATGAGATATATCCAGTTTGAACTTATATTGGATATATTATCCGGCAAATGTATCGCCGCAACTACCACAAGAACCGAAGCAGCGATGTAATTAAGTCCCTTGAAGCCAGTAAGCATTATCACAGCAAGTCCGATTGCAATGAACATATCCCCGAAGTCGAAGCCGCCCCTCAGAATAATGTTCAGCACCGCTTTTGCGATGAAGTATACGCTCATAGCAACGCATATAGCGCGTCCTTTAGGATTGCCAGTACCCATAGCTCACTCCTTGGTTATCATGTTGCTGATATCCATCTGCTCGCCGTCAGCCCATAAGCCTTCAAGCTTGTAGAAATTCCTTGTATCCTTATAGAATACATGAACTATGATATCTCCGTAATCAAGAATTATCCATGTATTTCCAGTATCAGCCTCCCGACGCAGAGGCTCAATGCCCTTCTGGGAAAGGACGAACTCTACCTCGTCGGCAAGGGTCCTTGCATGTGTATTGCTGGTACCATTCACGATAACGAAGTAATCGGCAAGTATTGTCAAATCTGATATCTTTATTGCCTGTATATCCTCGCCTCTTTTGCTATCGAGGGTTTTTATGATAAGTTCAAGTTTTTCCTGTTCGGTCATTCGTTTCACCTTTCCTACGGTTTAATTGTAATTTGTCGAACGCGGCGGCTCGGTAGCATTTTCAAGTTCCGTGAAGGTAGCGCCTGTATCGTCGTAATCATCGTAACTGTAATTCCATTCGTCAACGAATTCAACTATGTTGCTCTCAGTATAGAGCATAGGCGTCTGATAGGGTCTGAAATACTCGTTGAGCATATCTATAGTTGCTCTCTTGTGAATAGAGTAGATACTATAAAAATCCTCACTATTGATATAATAGTCCGCGTCCTCGCCGGGAACCATGTTTACCATTACACTATCCATATCAAGCACAGAACCAAAATCCGCAAGCTTGCTGAGATCCTCTATACTCATATTTGTGGCTATCCACTTGTTTTTGTAAATAGTATATAGATAATTGTAAAGCTTGGGCCTTCCCTCGTCCTTGACTATGGAAAGTATCTTCTGCATAGCAGCTCTCATAAAGCGGCGCTGGTTCTGTACACGTCCGATATCGCCCTGTAACCAGTCATGACGGAAGCGGACGAACCATTCTGCCTGATCGCCGTTGAGAATAACAGGATCTCCCGCAGGTATTATCTTGTCAGCCTCATACATTATCTCGTTGTCGATAGTCATGGGAATACCACCTACAAGATCAACGATATTACGGATATCAAAGCAAGCAGTAGTGATGTATGCATCTATTTGTATGCCGAAGCAGTCCTGAACACAGTTTACGACACGCTGTATCTTGCTAACCTCAGGATCACCGCATGCATATACGCTGTTAATCTTGGTAGTAGGATTGCTCGTGTAATAAATCATTGAACAGTCACGGGGCACCTGAAGGATATGCAGCTTTCCGCCAGCAATATCGAACTGGCAGATCCATATAACGTCAGTATTCTCCAGTTCTTCGTCAAAGCCGAGGAAAAGTACGGTATACTGTCCCTCAATGAGCTGAGGAAGATCAAGTCCGTCGGTAAAGTCTTCATTTACTATCTCTGTGTCAACCTTAAGCTCAATTGTCGGCTGATCAAGTTCTCCCTCAATTTCAATAGTAGGCTGCCAACGCTTGAAATATGTGAGTATAGATACCCTCTCATCTGGCTGACCGCTCTTTTTATACCAAAGAATAGGCATATTAAGACACAATGTTATTATAGCAGCTATACTTAGCACGACTGATGTTATCTTGACTAAGACGTCCTTTTTGCTGCTCTTTTTCTTCGGTATATCCTGATTGTAAAGATGCTTTTCACTGCCCTTTTCATGCTTTCCGTAATAGGTCTGCTGTTCGTGGCGGCGGTTCTTATCCTCGTCACCGATGCTTATATCTATCGAAGGTGACTCGTGAAGTCCCTGATATTCAGGTATTATTTTTGTTTTCTGATCTATTCTGCTGAGTTTTCTGAGTGGCTTTACAGGTTTTCTAGCTCCTGTTTTGTTATCATAAAACTCCTTGTTAAGTTCCTCTCGGTTCATTTGACTCCTCTTTTCAAATTACCATTTTCAAAATGCTTTTATTTCTTTTCTTCTTTAAGCAGTCTTGTATAGAAATTGTACCCCTCGACGGTACATATCGGAATAACTCCACCTTTTTTTATCACGGATTTCATCGAAAACGCAAAGGCTTCCAGCATAGCCGCATTAAGGTCGGTATAAGCCAGTCTGCGCATTTTATCGACATCCTTATAGTCTCTTTCGGCTGAGATAAGATCTCCGATGTATACTATCTCTTCAAGGCGGGACATTCCTGCTCTGCCTACTGTATGGAATCTTACGGAATTAAGGATATCTATGTCCTCGATCCCGAATTCTTTTTTTATATAATAAGCGCCTGCGATACCGTGGAGCAAAGAACGTGTCTCCATTTCCTCACGGCACACGGTAAACCCACTTTCAAGAACGAGAGCCTTCTGCTCTTCCTCAGGAAGCTCCTTGCAGATATCGTGAAGGAGTCCGGCAAAATATGCCTTGTCAGGGTCTTCACCATATTTTTCCGCTAGCTTCTTACACTCAGTCGCTACGTTGAGCGAATGGGTATATCTTTTTACGGTCAGGCGTGCTTTAAGTATCTTCTTTTTATCTTCAGGGTTATACTGCAAAACATCTTCACCTCTAACTGAATATAATCCCTTGGACCTTATATATTGTACTACATTTTCATTAAGATAGCAAGTAAAATCCTCATTTTTTGCAATTTTTTTTCTTATGCTTGTGCTCGATACCTCCGTTGGCACAGCCTCTGAAACAATTATTTTCCCGTATTTTCCAAGCTCATCCGCCTTTTTTCTTAGCTCTGGAAGGTCTCCGCTCTCACGTGAAACAACACAGAGAGTTACATTACGGAGAATTTCTTCAAAACGATGCCACGTGTCAAAGCAGAGAAGCATATCGCTCCCTACCAGCAGAAACAGCTCGTCCTCAGGAAATTCCCTGCGAAAATGTTCGACCGTGTATATAGTATAGCTCACTCTGTCGCTTTTAATCTCATAGTCACTGACAAAGAGCTTAGCATCTGCTCCTGCCGCAAGGCGAAGCATCTCTAGTCTGTCCTCGTCAGGAGCGTATTCAGCTGTTGAACGGTGGGGAGACTTTTTTGAAGGTACGAAATAAAGCCTGTCAAGTCCGAATTCTCTAACGGCTGTCTCCGCAAGGTGGATATGTCCATTATGTACGGGGTTAAAGCTCCCGCCGTATATACCTGTTTTCATCTAACACCTCCGAACCTGTTATATGCTCATTCTACTCCGTATTCCTTTATAACCTCTATACTGCCGATTATATGGCTGTTGAATTCCTTCAGTTCCTCTGCCGGTACCCAAAGCTCCTGATGATAGCTTTTTCCTACAATCTGTACCTGATATTTTCTGCAGAATTCGTCATCTACCTCAAAGCGTGTTATATAACCCTTATGCTCGGAGTTATACCTCACATTCCATTTTTCAGCTATCTCAGCGGCATATCTTTCATTGAGAACAGGATAGAATATTGGCTGATCTGGAAGTCTCGGTGGGAAAGCCCTGTAGCCGCTGTCAGCTATGAGCTTGAGCTCAGCTGAACCCACGGGTCTATATAAGATCATTTGATCACTACCTTCATTTCCACGGGCGCTTGCTGCCTGTCCAGCCCTTTTCTTTCCAATAGTCCATATCAGCCTTGTTCCAGCCGTTACGCTGCATAAGTCTCATTATCTGAAAAAACGCCTTGGTCTTAAAACCAACAGGTACTTTACCCTGCCTTTTCAGTATCTTTTTTGCAATATTGTCAGCCTTTGCACTGATACGGTCCTTTATTTCAGGCTTTACGCTCTGCCAGTCAACTGCCGCGACCGGTCTTCCCAGTCTATACGTCTTAGGTATTCCCCAGAAGAAGCAGCTATCAGCCATATCCTTCATTGTTGACTTTACGCCTGCTCCCGCTGCTGTTGCAACTACTACTGCCTGTTTGCTGAACATTCTCCCGTCGGGACGATGTATCATCCAGCGCCAGCCATAATGGTCCAGCAACGCCTTCATCTGCCCAGTACAGTGGTAAACATACACCGGGGATGTCAATATAAGCACATCTGTCGCGTCAATAAGTTCGGTTATGGGCTTTAGCTTAGAATAATGAGGACATAAGGTCTCATTATTTATGAAACAATTTGTGCAGCCGCAGCAGAACTCGTCAAAGTCACGAGGCAGGAACACCTCGCTGATGTTCTCCGCTGACGTGAGCTTTTCTGCCACGATACGTCCGATACTGTAGGTCGAGCCCTTGTGGTTTGTACCACTTATTATAAGGACCTTCATACTGCACCTCCTGAAGGATAAAGTTTTTTACTTAGCCTTTGGGATATTCTCTATTACTGGTTCCTTTTCGTTGCGCTTGAAAAGCACGAATTTATTGCCGATGACCTGTACAACATCTGCGCCTGTCTGCTCTGCTATGGCATCGGCAGCTTCTCTAGCAGTCCAGCCGGAGTTGTCAAGGACTTTCAACTTAATGAGCTCTCTCTTTGTGAGAGCCGCCTCAATATCCTTGCACATAGCTTCGGTGACACCACCCTTGCCTACCTGATATATGGTTTCATAAGTTGAAGCTATACCACGCAGGTATGCCCTCTGCTTGCTTGTAAGCATAATCTACTCCTTTATCCGTATATCTTTTCATCAAGCTGCTTTTTGCTAAGGTACTCGTAGAGTCCTTTTAATGCTACAGCTCTGTGACTTATCTTGTTTTTTTCCTCAGGGGTAAGCTCAGCCATTGTGCGGTCCCCCACCATAAATATAGGATCGTAGCCGAAACCATTGGTTCCGCGCTCCTCATAGCCGATATGCCCAATGCAACCTCCTGACATGGTAGTTGCTTCCCTGTCATCGACATAAGCTATCGTACACTTGAAAGAAGCCCATCTTTTATCGTCGGGAACGTCCTTCATCTCCTCAAGGAGCTTCGAACAATGCTGTCCATCGGGAGCGTATCTCGCAGAGTAAACTCCCGGTCTGTCGTCAAGAGCCGCTACACAGAGACCGCTGTCATCGGCTATAGTAGGGAGCTTTACAGCTTCGTATACAGCTCTTGCCTTGATAAGAGCGTTCTCTGCAAATGTAGAACCGTTTTCATCGGGATCACAGTTCGCACCTGCTTCTCGCTGTGATAATATCTCTATACCGAGGGGAGCAAGTATCTCCCGTGCCTCTCGTAGCTTGTTGGCATTGTTAGTCGCCATAACGAGCTTAGTTATCATCTTCGTCGTCCTTTCTGCCGAAAAGTCTGCTGAAGAAGCCCTTCTTTTTCTTCTTTTCAGGCTCAGGCTCTGCTTCGGGCTCCTCCTCAGCTTCTACCTCGTCTGTTTCGGCCTCAGCGTCCATGGACTCTTCTGTCAGGCTATTGTCATCATTTTCAGCAGTCTCTTCCTCAACCTCGGTATCAGCTTCGGTGAAGGACTGTTCTCCTTCTTCCTCATATACAGCAGTAGCTTCCTCAGATTCTTTATCCTCGGACTCATCCTCTGACTCTTCGTCATATTCCTCTTCAGCTTCTTCCTCATAAGGAATAAATGCTCCGTATTCGTTGTAATAGCCATTTACGCCGTCCACTTCAACGATATCCTCATCTGTTTCCTCATCATCAGCATATACTTCTGTCTCTTCTTCCTCTTCATCCTCTTTGGGTTCTTCAGAGAAAGTGAATAGAGCGTCAACGAACATATTGCTGTCAAAGGGCTGGAGATCGTCTATCTTTTCGCCTACGCCTATGAGCTTTACAGGTATTCCGAGCTCATTCTTTATGGATATAACGATACCGCCCTTTGCAGTACCGTCAAGCTTTGTGAGTACAATGCCCGTGATAGGAGCTGTCTCGCTGAAAAGCTTTGCCTGATTTACCGCATTCTGCCCTGTTGTTGCGTCAAGTACGAGAAGTATCTCGCGTGAACACTCGCCAGCCTTGCTGTCGATTATACGGTTTATCTTTTTCAGTTCCTCCATAAGGTTCTTCTTATTGTGCAGACGTCCGGCAGTATCTATAACTACTACGTCGCATTCCCTTGCCTTTGCAGCTTCAAGAGCATCATATACCACCGCTCCCGGATCGGAGCCCTCTGCATGCTTTACTATATCAACACCTGCACGCTGAGTCCATACCTCCAGCTGGTCTATAGCTGCTGCACGGAAGGTATCAGCTGCCGCAACAAGAACCTTCTTGCCTTCCTGCTTGAACTGATGACAGAGCTTTCCGATAGTAGTGGTCTTTCCAGCGCCGTTTACGCCTATGACCATGATGACAGCCGGAGATACCGTAAGGTCAAGTCCCGTATCGTCACCCATTATCTCGGCGATGACCTCGTGGATAAGTCCCATTATCTCCTTGGGATCGGTGATACCGCGCTCCTTGATCTTTTTGCGGAGCCTGTCGCATATCTCCTCAGAGGTCTCAACTCCGATATCGCTCATTATCATCTGTTCCTCGAGCTCGTCAAAGAGCTCCTCGTCTATAACGGTAAATTTGTTGAGGATTCGCTGTATACCGCCGAAAAGAAATTCCTTGGTCTTTCTGAGACCGCTGGAAATTTTAGAAAAAAGTCCCATTTATGTCCTCCAAACCGGTTCTATTATTCATATCGCAGCCAACTGCGAAACTGTGACAAAAATTATTGTACATCTGCAACGTCTTCCTGGAAATCCACCTGCTCCATTTTTAGAAGCTTTGAGATACCGTCCTCCTGCATGGTCACACCGTAGAGCACGTTTGCCTCCTCCATTGCGCTTCTTCTGTGAGTTACCAGCACGAACTGGGTTGTGTCAGTGAATTTTTTCAGGTACTGAGCGTACTTTCTTACGTTTACTTCATCAAGTGCCGCATCTATCTCATCGAGTATACAGAATGGCGCGGGTCTCAGTTTAAGTATTGCAAAATATATTGCTATAGCAACAAATGACTGCTCTCCTCCGGATAGTGAGATGAGGTTCTTTATGACCTTTCCAGGAGGCGCTACGCTTATTTCTATACCCGATTCCAGGACGTTTTCAGGATCTGTGAGTATGAGCTCCGCCTTTCCTCCGCCGAAAAGCTCCACAAATATGCTCTTGAAGTTTGAGTTTATTATCGCAAAGCTCTCTGAGAATATCCTGCACATCTCAGATGTCAGATCGGTGATTATTTTTTCAAGCTCAGCCTTTGACTTCTGTACGTCAGCTATCTGCTCCGACATAAAGCGATAGCGCTCGGATACCTCTTTATACTCCTCGATAGCATCAACGTTTACGCTTCCGAGAGCACGTATCTTGTTCTTTATCGATGTGAGCTCTGACTGAGCAGCGCTCATATCCTCTATCTTCTCAGCTATCTGTACAGCCTCGGAGCGTGTGAGCTCATAGACCTCCATGAGTTGCCTGATGATATTGTCTGTATCACGACAAACTGTCTCCTTGCGCTCTTCAAGACGTGTAACATCAGCAGAGAGCTTCTCCTTGGTCTCATTTATAGCCTTAAGACCGTTTTGCATCTCGTTTACAAGACGATTCTGCTCCTTATGCGTATCGTGGCATCGCTGTATCTCTGCATTGTAAGCAGCGGTATTGTCCTTGAAATCAGCAAGTTGCTGTTTGAGCTCAGCAATCTCATTTTCCTTCTGGGATATAATGCCCTTCTGATGTGAGATCTCGTCTTCAAACTGCTTTGCGCCGCTTTTCAGCTCCTCTTCCCTGCTGTCGAGACGTGAAAGCTCCAGCTCCTGCGCCTGAACGTCCTTTGCAAGCTCCATGCCCTTTATCTTAAGCTCTGAAAGTCTGTCGGACAGCTCCTCTCGCTGTTGCCTAAGCTTTTCACGTATACCCTGTCCCTCTGCCAGCTTCTCCTCGGCAGCCTTTATCTCTGCTTCGGTGTCAGTAAGAGCCTTTTCGGAATCGGCTATATTCTGACGAGCTGCGGCAATGCGTTGCTCAGTCTCCGAGATTAGCCTCTCAGAGTCCTCGGACTGTGTGCGGAGCTGCTGTGAAAGTGAAGCAAGACTTGTAAGCTCTGCTCCTATGCGAACACGTTCTGCCTCGCACTGTGTCTGCTCTTCTTTTGCAGCTTCCGTATCATAACGCAGCTTTTCTGACTCAGCACGGAGCTTTTCAGCCTTTTCGCGGAGAGCGTCGCGCTCATCTTCGAGCTTTGCAATCTCGCTGTCAAGGTTGTCTATCTCGTTCTTTCTGGTAATTATACCTCCGGAGCGCTGTGCAGAGCCTCCGGTAAAGGAACCTCCTGCGTTTATGACCTGACCGTCAAGAGTTACTATCTTAAACTTATAGCCGTATTTCTTGGCTATAAGGGTAGCTGTGTCGATATCCTCGGCTATTACTATACGTCCGAGGAGCGAAGCGATTATACCGCTGAACTTCGGATCGTAAGTTACTATCTTGTTTGCGTTAGCAACAAAGCCCTCGCAGCTTTCCAGTCCCTGCTCACGTAGCTCGTAACCCTTTACAGAAGTTATGGGCAGGAATGTGGCACGTCCGCCTTTCTGCTCTTTCAGGAAGCGGATACAGCGCTTAGCGATGTCCTCGTTCTCAACGATGATATTCTGCATTGCTCCTCCGAGTGCAGTCTCAACTGCAACTGCATATTTGGGATCAACGCCTATATTCTGAGCAACAGTTCCCATTACTCCGCCGATACGTCCCTGTTTTGAAGCTTTCAGCACCTGCTTTACGCTACCTGCGAAGCCCTCCATATTGTTTTCAAGGTCAGTGAGTATCTTACGGCGCTGCTGCTTGTCTTTCAGTTCATACAACGCACGCTCAAAGTCGTTCTTTGCCTGCTCGAAACCATCACGGCGTGACTTGTAAAGCCTTTCCAGTCCACTGAGCCTGTTGCGTATCTCCTCAGCCTTTGCGGAGTTCTTTTCAGACTCTGCATTTATTTCTGCTGTCTGTGCATCGTACTCCTCAAGCTTTTTGCCGAGATTTCCACTGCTTTCACGGAGAGTGCTGAGACGCTCCGTCTGCTCCTTTATCATGGACTTTGAGGATTCTATGGTAAAACGGTACTCACTCTGTCTGATGTACATACCGTTTATCTCGCTACCCGCCTTGTCAACCGAGTCACCAAGCTTTGAGCTTTCGCTCTCAGCCCTCTCAAAGCTCTCTTCGGCTTCCTTTATCTCAGCCTCAAGTGCTTTTTGGCGCTCTTCAAGCTCTGCAAGTCCATCAAGTACAGCCTTTCTCTCGTTTTCGAGAGTTTTCTTGGCCTCCTCGGCGTTGTCGATATTCCTCTGCGCGATTTCAACAGCCTCATTGCAGTGCTTTATTTCGTTTTCGAGAACTGCGATACCCGACTTCATATCGGAAGCAGTCTGCTCCTCCTCCAGCATCTTTCTGCGTAGCTCATCAGCTCGCATGGTACTTTCCTGCATCTTTCTGAAAGCGTCGGCTATTTTCTGCTCCTCGCGCTGAATGTCGTTCTCGATATTCTCGTATTCATTCTTGCTTACCAGTATCTTTCCGTCAAGCTCATCAAGTTTCAGCTTCATCTCGTCGAGGTGTGTCACCCATACGGATATTTCCAGCTTTTTGCGCTCCTCTGCAAGCTTTATAAACTTCTCAGCCTTCTGAGACTGAATACGCAGAGGTTCAACTCTGCCCTCAAGCTCTGAGAGTATATCAGTTAGGCGAAGAAGGTTTTCCTGTGCAGCTGTCAGCTTGCGCTCAGCCTCCAGCTTTTTGTACCTGAACTTTGAGATACCCGCCGCTTCCTCGAATATATCACGGCGTTCCGAGCTCTTAGCGCCTACTATCTCTGCAATTCTTCCCTGTCCGATAATGGAATATCCATCACGTCCAAGACCTGTGTCCATGAATAGCTCATTTATGTCTTTAAGACGGCATGGTTTGCCGTTTATTAAATACTCGCTCTCACCGCTGCGGTAAAGCTTACGTGTAACCGCTATCTCTTCTCCGATATCAGGTATTGTATTATCACGGTTGTCTATATTCAGCGTAACTGCGGCAAATCCCATGGGTTTTCTCGCAACTGTTCCTGAAAAAATGACGTCCTCCATCTTGTTACCACGGAGAGTCTTTGTGGACTGCTCGCCAAGCACCCAGCGGACGGAGTCACCTATATTGCTCTTGCCGCTTCCGTTAGGACCGACAACAGCGGTAAGACCCTTGTCAAAGGTAAGGCTTATCTTATCCGGAAATGATTTAAAGCCCTGTATTTCCAATGATTTAAGGTACAATCGCTCACCTCCTCAGTTCACATTCATACTTGGGGATAGCTTGATCCCCAACCAACTTTATATTTACACCGAGCTCCTCAAAGAAGGCAATGTTTGATTTCTTCTGTCCTGTCGCTTTGCTGATACATCTTTCATTGACTGCTATAACGACACTACCGCTAACATTTTCATTTTTCAGAATGAATTCAATATTATGGCGGTATATAAGTGCTTCGCAGAGCTCGCGAAAGGCAGGGTGGTAAAAACCTCCCACCATATCATGCTCCACAAATTCGGAAGCGTGAAGACCACATTTTATCACTCTTATTCCGCTACCCTCAAACATGACCATAGCAGCAGAGGCTATCTCCACAGCCTTATCAAAGCTGAATGGCTTGTACTCACCTGATAGAAGAAGTTCTCCCAACCTCGTATTTTTAAGGATCACAACAGGGTAAATTCTTACGGTATCCGGGGCAAGAGCAACTATCCTTTCAACTGTAGCCCACTCCTTTTCTGGAGTGCTGCCATACAGTCCTATCATCATCTGCAATCCCAACTCAAAATTGAATGCGTGTATGAGCTCACAAGCGTTCTCAACGTCAGCAGAGGTATGTCCGCGCTCATTAGCTTCAAGTACCTCATCGTCCATTGACTGTGCCCCCAACTCTATTGCGGTGACGCCATAGCTTTTAAGAAGCTGTAATACCTCGAAATCGATACAATCTGGACGGGTTGAACAGCGTATGCCGCGGAATCTTCCTTCGCCTACAAACTCATGAGCCGCTTCAAGAAGTTCCAGCATATAATCACGGGGGATTGCAGTAAAGCTGCCGCCGAAAAATGCTATCTCCGTATTTTCAGGCTTTTTCACTTCAATGAGCGCTTTCTGGCATATCTCCCTGACTTCTTCCCCTGAGGGAGCGTGCTGTGCGCCGCTTATGGTACGCTGATCGCAGAAGCTGCACTGATGCGGACAGCCTATATGCGGGATGAATATGGATATATTACTGTGCTTCATAGCCCATAAGCTCAAGAGCTTCCTTCGCAGCTAGCTGCTCGGCTTCCTTTTTGCTCTTGCCAGTGCCCTTGCCTATGACCTGATCGTTAAGGCATACCTCCACAACAAAACGCTTGTTGTGATCTGGGCCCTCTTCGCCGATAAGCACATATTCTACTTTTTCTTCGGGGTTCTTCTGCACTACCTCTTGCAGGACTGTTTTAAAATCATTGAATACCGGCTTCTTTGCATGGCGTATATCCTTCGGCATAAAACGCAGGATATGCTTTGATACAGGCTCCATTCCGCCGTCAAGATATATTGCGGCTATAACAGCCTCAAAGGCGTCCGCAAGTATTGAGGGGCGCTCCCTGCCTCCGGTATTCTCCTCACCTTTGCCGAGGAGGAGAAATCTTCCCAGCTCTATCTGCTGCGCAAATAAATGCAGTGACTTCTCGCATACCAGCGAGGCTCTCATTTTTGTGAGTTCACCCTCTGCGACATTGAGGTTCTTATATAAGAAATCAGATACAACTATCGAAAGGACGCTGTCACCGAGAAATTCGAGACGCTCGTTGCTGCCGTTTGGGCGCTTCTTCTCGTTTGCATAAGACGAATGAGACAGCGCCTGCTTGAGCAGCTGTATATCATTGAATCTATATCCTATTATTTCTTCAAATCTTTCAAGATCTTCCATAGTATCACTCCTTGTCCGCAAGCTCCATACCGGACACAAAGTTCTCTATAACGCCTGTGACATTACCCTCAACACAGCGTTTTGCCTGCCTTACAGCGTTGAAGAACGCCGTACCGTCAGAGCTTCCGTGGGCTTTGATGACCGGCTTTTTAACACCAAGAAGCGCTGAGCCGCCCACTTCCTTATAATCCATCTGCTTGCGAAACGCCTGAATCTTTTTGTAAGAAAGCAAAGCTCCAAGCTTTCCTGCTCCGGAGTAAAGCCATTTTACCTTTTTGGAGAAAAAGCTGCCCATTCCTTCATAGAGTTTCAAAGCTATATTTCCTGTAAAGCCGTCTGTAACAACAACCTGCACCTCGCCCTTTGGCATATCTCTTGCCTCGATATTTCCGACGAAGTTCAATCCTGACTTTTCAAGCAACTTGTATGCTTCTATTTCAAGCTCCCTGCCCTTTGTCTCCTCAGAGCCGATATTCAGCAGAGCAACCTTCGGATTGTCTATCCCCATTACCTTTTCCATGTAAGCGCTTCCCATTATAGCAAACTGTACGAGCATCTCAGGGCGGCACTCTGTATTCGCACCTGCATCCACAAGTACGAAGCTGCCCTTATCTGCCGGCATAACAGGTGAAGGCGCTATCCGTTTAATGCCTTTGATACGCTTGACGATGAAGGTGGCTCCCATAACGAGAGCTCCCGTACTGCCTGCGGAAACAAAGGCATCTCCCCTGCCCTCTGCAAGAAGTCCGAGACCTACAGCCATAGAGGAATTCTTCCCTGACTTGATTATCTCCTTCGGTTCTTCATGTATATCAAAAACATCATCGGTATGAACTATCTCTATACCGTCAAGGCTGAGACCGTTTTTTTCAGCGCAGCTCCTTATCTCACTTTCTATGCCTGTAAGTACAATGCTTACGCCGAGCTCCCGTACTGCTCTTTCACAGCCCTTTATAACTTCCAGAGGAGCATTATCTCCTCCGAAAGCGTCAACTATTATCTTTACTGCCAATTCTATCCAACTCTCCTCTCAGCGACCTGACCGCACGTTCTGAGTATGCGCCATAGCGTTCCTTTTTATCTTTTATCCTTACGCCGATATCGGGAAGTATACCCATATTAGCTCCCATTGGCTGGAAATTCCCACTATTGAACGGATCGCTGACATATCGTGAAAGCGCTCCTGTCATTGTATCAGCAGGGAGCTGAAGGGGTTCAAGTCCTTTTATTTTCCTTGCAGCGGCAATACCTGCTATCAGCCCGCTTGC
>NZ_JAGCFH010000044.1 GCF_017650195.1 Ruminococcus sp.
TCCTTGATGCCTACAAGGCGGGCATTATAAAATAATCTAACTTTGTAAAAAACCGGCGCCATATTATGCGCCGGTTTTTGATTTCACTCAAACTCGTATTCTCCGTCGTAGTTCTTCTTGAACTCCTCAAATACCTTTCCGAGAAGCTCGTCATCATTAACGGATACAAAATCGTCCTCCTCTGGAGTTTCGCCGGGTATGACCTCAAGTATCACTACCTCGTCGTCCTCCTCATCAAAAGGCAGAAGCACTGCATAGAGGTGCTCCTCGTACTCGACTGTGCCTATTATCTCAAATGAGACCTCATTTCCGTCATCGTCCGTCAGGGTGATGTAATTTTCAATTTCCTCTTCTTCCTCGAGCTCGTCAAGCTCCTTTTCATTCATATCGCTCATGGCAGTACCTCCGCTAAAATAATATACTTCATTTTAACATATATGCCTGCAAATTGCAATAGGCTCTACTAATTTTTTACCACAAGGACGGTCTTTATACCGTAAGATCTGTATACCTCTATACATTCCTTGCTGATGATCTCTCCGCTCACCGCTATCGGCACAGCCGGCGGACAGGGTAGCTTTACAGAGGCACAGACTCTCCCCTCCGCTGCCTCTACGGATATCTCCTCAGCAGGCGCAAAAGCGGCTTCGCGAATAGCACAAGCCATATTCGGGAGTTCCCGCAGAAATAATGGCTTTTCTCTTGTGTAAAGTGAAGCTACAGAAACCGAGTTCTCAATCGCAGCGCTAAGCCGTCCATAGTCCCCGGCAGGTGAAAACGGCGACATAAGCAGTACAAGAAGCTCTTCATCAGCGTATTCACACTCTACGCCGTTATTTCTGAGTAGCTCTGCCAATTCTGTTCCGCTGTAACCGCTTTCAGCAGCTTTTATCGTGATATGAAATGGTTCAGATTCCACAAAAGAAAGCCTATCTGAAAAGGCTTCACGCAGCGAATTCAGCCGCGGCAAAGCCGCGACGATATCGCCTCTTATATTATCTGAAATGTAACGGTTGCATATATCAAGCGAAGCCATGATAAGATAAGATGGACTTGTAGAGCCAAAAAGGCTCATAGCCTGCTTCAGTTTCGGAGCATACTCCGAACAGGAGGTATGCAGCAGAGCTGCTCCCGTGAGTGCCGGCAGCATTTTATGGGAAGAGTCACAGCAAAGATCCGCACCAGCATTGATAGGATGCATACTCTTTTCAAAAAAAGCAAGATGAGCTCCGTGAGCATTGTCCACAAGGAGCCTTGCTCCGTAGCGATGACACAGAGCCGCCAATGCGGCAATATCCGCCATCCTTCCGGTATAGTCAGGTGAGGTTACGTAAAGACAGACTGGCTCTGTTGAGGCGGCTAAAGCCGACTCGACGTCTGGCAGGAGTATCCTGCCAGACAGAATTCCGCCGCTGTATTCAGGTAAAAGCCACTGCACGTCAAGTCCGAGAAGAGCCACCGCATTGAGAAAAGAACGGTGGACATTTCTAACAGCGATGATATGGCGTTTCTCCTGCTTCATAAGAGCAAGCATAGCCTGTATGCACAAAGTTGAGCCCCCAGCGGAATACACAGTCGCAACGGTTCCGTAGAGCTTTGACGCATTTCGTTCGCTCTCAGCAATAATGCCATCGGCTTCAAAAAGGCTGTCCGCCCCTTTTATCTCGGTTATATCCAATCCGTAAACTTCTTCGAGCCCTTCCACAAGCGATATGCCCTTATGTCCGGGCATACAGGCGCGTAACATACTAGAAGCATCAAAGCTCCGCAGAAAGTCGTAAATAGGAGTATCCATTGAAACCTCCTGTTCTCATATATAGTATTGAAGTATCTTATACTTTTTTAGCATGGCACAGAACATGACCACCGACACAGCCTGAGGATATATCCCCAGCAGCTTGCTTACAGTGACTATGTCCGTGTCTCTAAATAGTATAACATAATTATTTTCTTTTGTCTTGGTGTCAGCTCATTATTAATAAATTTTAACAATAATTAGTATAACTTTCTTATTGAATCAGCCCAACCATCAAAGCCGAGAATACCCCTGATTCCCATATCTTCGGTATCACATCGTATTTATTGCTTATGTATTTCACTGCGGCTATTTTTGCTACTTTTTTACTTTTACTCCCTTTTGTTTTCTTCCTCTGTCGTCAAGATACATCCCGTTGTAAATACAGTCAGCATCAGCGCTACAAGAATAATTCCACCCACTCTGATGATATTTTCATTATTATCCCTCGCTTTAAATTATCGGTATGGTCTTATTCTATCATTTTTCCACAGGGTATGTTAGGTAATATATGTCACTTTCTCAGTGATATTTGTCACTATAATTAAATATAGCCCATTCAATCGAAAAATAAAAAGGACGGATACTATCCGCCCTTTACTGCTCAATATTCTCTTCCAAATCTTCCGGCTCATCGTTGTCCTCACTTCCTGAGGTATCTGCATTATCTGCGATAACATCAGAGATAACCTGCTGAAGATCCTCATCATCATATTCGATATCCTCAGCATCAAGAGCTTCTCCGACTGTAGCAGCCGCTGCAAGAGACGCGATCTCAAGGTCCTCTCGTATGCCGTCAGAGCATGAACTCAGCTTTGTAAGATCTATGATGCCCGAACAGGTAACGTCATCGCCGCTTCCTTTTTTAGTCATTGAAGGCAGGAACTCCGCAAGCTGTGATATTCCCTCCTCCATGCCATTCTCAACTATAGTAAGGGCAAGTCCGCGGAAAAAACAGAAAAGCTGCTCCTCGTTCCAGTAGGAATTCTCAACGCCGTCCGAGCACAGGAACACTGCTGCAGGCATAAGGCCCTTAGGCAGATAGAAAAATCTTGCCGAGAGAGCCGCGTCATCCTGACACATTGATGTTGTTACGTTCTCATAACAGCGAGGATCTTCCGGAACAGGCGCAAACACATTACTATCGCCGTCAATAACAACGCATTTTCCGTCGCCTATCTGGGCTCCGAATGCATAATTCTCAGTTACCACCGCAAACAGCAGGGTCGTGCCGTAAGCGCCAATATAGTCTCCTGCTTCATAGCGCTTGCGGTAATTTGCAAACTTCTCAGGAATGCGATCCAGCTCCTCCTCAGAGAAAGGATCAGCCTTGAAGTCGCTCTCAGTCTTGTCGTGCCAGCGTGCTATTATGCTGCGCCAGAGCTGATTGAACAGCTCGTCGCGCTGGCGCTGATCTCCAAGAAGCTCCTCATCGTTTTCAAGTCCCTCAAGGAACTCTCTGACGCAATCCTCCGCGCACTCCACGGCAAACGCTGAACCACGATCGGTACGCAGATAGCAGAGGCTTCCGTGACCGTCCGCAGCAGCTGCGAAAGAATACTTCTCGTTATCTGCACAGGCAGAGCTGTCCTGACAGATCAGTCCGCGGCTGAGATGAGAGGCGCCGATGCTTGTCTGAGCAAAGGAATGTAATCTCTGCATAACCTCACCTTACCAGTCGGATTCGTCCCAGTCGGCGGTATTATCGTCGCTGAGTGCCTCTGTAGTCTGAGTCTTGACGTCCTCAGCGAGCTGCTTTGATATCTCAACAGGGTCTGTATCGCTGTCAACAGTGCTTGAATGGCTTGCAAAAACGCTTGTGATAACACTTGCCTTTTCTATCATAAGACGAAGCTGATCCTTGTTCTTTACATCGAGGACAGTCTCCGAGCTTCCGGAGAAGCGTGCAAGTATATCCTTGTCAGCATCATCGCCTATAGCAAAGGCTATCTTTATGGAACGCTTGAACCAGTTGTTCTTTTTCAGAGCGTCGAGACCGCTCTCCCAGTTATCTGTAGGACCTCCGTCGCTAAAGAGAAGTATTACAGGCGGATAAGCTCCGGCTGCAGTCTGAAGGAACTCATTCCTCGAAAGCTTCTTATCCAGCTCCTTGCAGGCAGCACCAAGATCGGTAACTCCGCAGGCTTCAAAGGTCTTGAAACGATAACCCTCCGGGGATACAGGCTCGGGAGTTACCCAAGATGCACCTGTTGAGAACTCCAGTACCGCGATCTTTATCTCAGCGTCGTCACTTTCATCGCTAATCTCCTGAAGGGTCTGCATTACTTCTTCAAGAGCTGATTCTACCTGTCCTATCTTGCTTCCCTGCATACTTCCGGAAGTATCTATAACGTAAAAAAGCGTCATGACCTTTCTGACAGCGGGAGCGTAATCATCTAATCCTGGCATTATTATGACCTCCGTTCGCATATAGCTTTCTATGACCGGGCATTATCTGCCGGCGGGGTTGTCCCCTTTAATGTCATTTACCTTAAGTTCCCCATATCACGGAACTAATTATATTTATTATATCATGAAACTATCCTTCGGTCAAGTAGTTTGTTAATTCAGTTGCGGTCATTGTCTGCCGCCAACCGCCTTGGAAATGATGGACTTGGAAAAGCTGAGCATCCTACTTCATCACAGTGGCAGTTCCGCATAATAGTACAGCCGGATTCCGTTGACAAAGCTGCTATATTGATATATAATTGTAGTAGTATCTCAGCCGCAAAGGAGTGATTTGCCCGGTACGGGCAACAGTTATGGAAAAAAACGAGATAAAACGATATGTTTTCATCGCAGCCCTTGCTATCGCAGTCTGCGTTATATGTCAGAACTTCTCTGTGCTGGCAAATTTTGTCTCTGTATTAATCGGAGCTCTGAAATCACTTGTTATAGGCTTCTTTGTAGCCTATATCTTCAATATCATCATGAACCGCTTTGAAAAGCTCTACTTTCCTAAGAACAACTCAAAGCTGGTTTCAAAGACGCGAAGACCATTCTGCATTACTGCTGCTTTTGCCATTACAGCGGTGATTCTCGTACTTATAATGTACATCGTCATACCAGAGATAGCCAAAGCTTTTGGAGTGCTTTACGAGGAGATACCTCCCGCCTTCACGAACGCCAAGGAATTCGTAACTGGCAAACTGAAAGAGTACCCGGAAATACAGGAGCAGATAAGCTCCATTGAATTCGACTGGGCAAAAATCGCTGAAAAAGCCTCAAAGATACTCACCTCCGGACTTGCAGGAATACTCAGTTCCGCAGTGGGCATAATAGGCGGGGTGACCTCAGCTGTAGCGAATTTAGTACTCGGACTTATCTTCGCTATATATATGCTTCTCCGCAAGGATAAGTTAATACGCGACGCAAATCGAATAAGACGAGCATATTTCAGCGACGAGTTCAACCAGAAGAGCTCAATAGTCCTCAAGACGGCAAACTCAACCTTCCAGAGCTTCTTTGTAGGACAGTTCGTGGAAGCAATAATACTCGGCTCACTCTGTTTCATAGGCATGAAACTGTTAAAACTGCCATATGCGGCTATGTCCGGCACTCTCGTGGGAGTTACTGCATTTATACCGATAGTCGGAGCCTTTATCGGCGCAGGCATAAGCGCTTTCATAATACTTACCGTGAATCCCATGCAGGCGCTTATCTTCGTTATATTCCTGATATTCCTCCAGCAGTTGGAGGGAAATATTATCTACCCTAGAGTAGTTGGCGGAAGTATCGGTCTCCCAAGTATATGGACACTTGCAGCCGTAACTATAGGCGGAGGTCTCTTTGGTATACTCGGCATGATACTGGGCGTTCCCCTTACAGCTACACTGTATAAGCTCTCCTTCCATGTCCTTGAAAGCAAAGAGAAGGAGCTCGGCATAGCTTCTCCCGAAGCTGCCAGTGAAAAGCCTGCAGCAAAAGCTGCTAAAAAGCCTAAGA
>NZ_JAGCFH010000045.1 GCF_017650195.1 Ruminococcus sp.
AACATTAGCTGAACCGTTTGATCTGTAGCCTTCGATGTTGAGGGATACCTCATAAAGAGTACCGGACATATCAAGACCAGCCTGCGACCAAGCGTCGAAGTGCTTTGATACGTCGATAGTTCCCTTCATGTAGTTAGTCTGATTATTAGCTGAACCGCTTGACTGGCGAACGCTCCAGTACTGCGGGAATGTTGCTGTACCATCGAGAGAAGGCTGATTGTAACGCATAGACTTGCGGATATCATAAGTATTTCCGTTAAGTGTTACAGTACCCTTGTTCTCTCCGTCGTTTCCGGGTGGACGCCAGTCGCCCCAGCCTTCAACGATATAATACTCCACGAGAGGATTTCTTGTCCAACCGTATACGCACATATACGAATTTCCTCTTGGTGTATATTCTACATCGTAGGTAAGTACGATGTCTCCTAATGCCTTGTAGTTCTGTTTTTGGCTATCATAATTCTTGCCCATACGTGCAAGGAAGTTCTCAATGTTGCTCCAAGAGCAGGTGAAAGAACCTGCACCGGGATTCATAGATACCTGTCCCTGACCGTTCTGGTTCCACATTTCATAGTCATAACCACCGATATTGCCTCTGTCCTGCTGGTCAGCAGCAGAAGCTACAACAGGTATGCTCGCTGCAATTACCATTGCAGAGATCGTACCACCGATGATCTTCTGAAATCTTTTCAGCTTCACTTCAATCACTCCTCTGAATAAATAGTGTTTTGGTATTAGTGTGCTTTTGTTGATAAAATAATCCCCTGTTACGAGCTCGTTATATCTGTAAATAAATTGTAATATATTACCAATAGTTAAAACAAGCCAATTATTGTGAAGGCTGTGCCTTCTGACCAATTATTGCGGTTTTATACAGAATGTATTTGGCTAAGAATCGGCAAAAACAACGTATACACTTGAATTCTGCACAATAAATGCACAGCCTCTAAGCACAAAAAATCATCACATTATTTTTACAATTATAGCATGATTTTACCAAAATCACGCTTTGACAGTTACCTATCTCACAGCTGAATAAAACATAAAATGCAGCAGACATAACTTATACTGTTTTCTTTATACGAACCCCACTCATCCTCAACCTGTTAGTATTTATTGTGCAATCTGCGACTTGTTTTCTCTGTTTATATATGATAGAATAAGACTGTTATATTTATTAAAAGCCTTAATTAATGAATACTCAGCAACTGAAAAATTGACTTTTAATATGCTGGAGGAAAAATATGAAAAGAAGAACGTTCAGAAAAACAGTTGCATTATTATTTGCAGCAACTGTCATAGCAGACAATATTGCTGTTAGCCCCTGTATCACCTCTGTTCAGTCGAACAGGCTCTGTGCGGACGCAGCAGCAGATACAGTTTCCTTCGACGCATCTAGCGGTACCCTTACACTCAAAGGTGAGGTGAACAGGGACGAATTTACCAGCGAGGTTGATGCATCGGCAGTAAAAAAGGTCGTTGCAGAAGTCGGTACCGTGTTTCCGGGATACTCCGCAGGGCTTTTCTCCACAATGACCGGATGCACAACTTTTGATCTAAAAAACGCCGACACGAGCAATGTACACAATATGTCCGCTATGTTCTATGGTTGCTCATCAGTGAAGGAGCTCGACCTCAGCGGCTGGAATACAAGTGCTGTTACAGATATGGCAGGAATGTTTTCAAACTGCACCGCTCTTGAAAAGGTGGATATAGGCAACTTTGACACCTCAAATACCATTCAGATGACGGCTATGTTCATGTCGTGTCCGAATCTTACGGAAGCCGACGTAAGCGGCTTCGATACAAGAAAAACTGAGTCGTTTGCAAATATGTTCTACGGCTGCAAGAATCTGCGGAAGATCGATACCTCCGGATTCCTTACATACAGAGCGAAAAGTGTTCAGTTTATGTTCGCCGACTGTGAGAATCTCATTTCTCTCGATCTCAGCGGTTTTGAAACAGCAGAGCTATCCGAAGACAGTAAGGCTTCGATGTTCAGCGGTGCATCCGGTCTAAGGTCGTTAAAGCTGGGCAGCGGCTTCGGTAGCCTGAACGAGGATATGCGCCTCGACAACAGCGGAAAGGGCTGGGCAGACGCAAACGATCCGAATACCTGCATAAGTGGCAATAGTTTCTTCGCCTCCGCAGATATTGGAGGAAAAGAAATTTTCCTTCAGCACCGAGGCATGAAGGAGAACATCATATCCGGTGCAAGTCTTATTCTTGACGGAACTATCGGACTTAACTACTTCGTCAGCTTTTCTGGTGACCTCACCGATGAGCAGAAAAGCAGCGCATACATAGTTTTTGAGGGTAACTGCTCCGAAAACGGACAGGCGCTCTCCCTCAGCGGCAGCAGTGTAACCTGCCATGTAGCCGCCAAAAACACCGGCGACAAAATAAAAGCCGCACTTTACATCGACGGTCAGGCAGCTGATATAAAGAGCCTCTCCGTAAAGGATTATGCGGATATCATACTTGCATATCCTGAAACATACCCGAAGGAACAGGAGCTTGTAAAGGCTCTCCTCACCTACTGCGGCAATGCACAGAGGCTGTTCGGCTATAATGAATCCTCGCCTGTTGACGAGGGGATATTCTATACCGGCTCTCCCTTCAGCTATACTACTGTCTTTACACAGCCTGACCCCATCAGCGGTCTTGCATACCACGGCTCCTCTCTCCTCCTCAGATCAGGAACTTCTCAGAGACATTATTTTAAGCTTGCAGGTGGAAATATATCAGATTATACCTTTACTTTGAGCGGTTCCACTGCCAAGCCTGTACAGTATGAGGATTCGGACTATTACTACATCGATCGTGACAATATCAATGCGGCTTCACTTGAGGACGCTGCAACTGTTACGGTAACAAAGGGCAGTGAGGAATTGTCCTTCCGCTACAGTCCCATGGACTATGTATCCACTGTTCTCAGTGAGGACAGTATACAGTCCGACGAACTGAAAAATATGGCTCTCTCCCTTTACTGGTACAGCAATGCCGCTTTGAAATACGCCGGCAGGGCTTAGTAAGAAAGAGTGGACAATAACATAAGAACAATTATTGAAATAAGGAGAAATGATATGAAAAAAATCAGTATAGCCGCAATCTTTGCGTGTATGTCATTACTTACAGGTTGCAATATCGAAACCACAGGTACAGGTCCCGGTACCGAAAACTGGAACAGTTCACCTGAGACTCCTATACAGAGCGATACAGAACAGTCCTACGAAGCTGCTCAACCGGAAGCTCCAGTTGATACAGAAACTGACAGCAATGAAGCCCCGAAGGAAAATACAGCTCCCGAAGCTGTATCCGAACCTGTCTCCGAGCAGGCACAGACAGTTAACGAGAACTCATACAACAGCGGTCAGACAATCGCTCCGGAGGCTCCTGCCACCGAAGTCGCAGAAGAAGAGACCCACGAAGCTATCGAGCTACCTGTCGTAGCTCTTGACTAAAGATAAAATCGCCGCATGGTTAAGTACACATAGTACTTAATCATGCGGCGTTTATGATATACCTGTCAGTTCTTCTTTTTTAAACAGATCCCTATCAAGGCAAACAGCGCAATTGCAGAAGCCCCTGCTATGCCTATTCTCACCGTCTTTTTTCCTTCGGCTGTAAGCCTCTCCTCTCCGTATTCTGTAGTGACATACGCGAATCCTGTAGCGCGGAAAGCCGCGTCAACATCTCCGGCTATAATTTCATGTCCCTTGGCGTTAGGGTGTATATCATAGCTACTTATATTAGTAAGCTCTCCAGCTTTTCCCTTAAAGTCAGCGGCAACATCTATAACCTTATAGCCTATGGAAGAATTTTCGGAAATTATACGGTTCAACTTGCCTATCTTCTCGGCAGAAAAATCAGTCACTATACTGAATCGGCTGAAATATTCCAGCGGATCGTAAAGAGTCTGTATGTAGACTGTTCCTTCTGTCCTTTTTAGCAGCTCTTCTGCAATAGTTCTCATGTTCTCTTCAAACCTTTCAAGGGCACTGTCTATATCTCCTCTTATGCTGAACAGCGAGCCAGCAGCACTAAACAGGTCGAAGCTATCGGATTCAAAGGAACCCTTTTCGGTTATACCCATATTCTTCATAAGCTCCAGCATAATATCAAGCAGATCGTTTCCGCCTATAGATACCACCACCGCGTCGCAAGAACCGAGGTCACTGTCAAGCTCGCCGCTCCTTATCTGCTCTATGAGATCGAAAGAGGTATATCCGGATACGGCTCTATTTACCATAGTGTGACCGCATTCACTGCCTATTTCCTCTTCATACCTCTCTCTTAGAGTATTCGCGTATGAACGGCAGCTGTAATTATCCTCAGATGTATACCCGTCAAGACCGTAGCCTGCTGCTATGGAATCTCCCAGGAACAGCATTTTCGGCGGCACCTCAATATTATGTACGACCTCTCTTGCTGGTATCTCCGTCATGGAACAGGCTGAAAGACCGAGCGCCAGCGAGGCTACAATTACTGCCGCTATCTTTTTCAGTATCATAACATCTCACATCCTTGAAATCATATCATATAACAATATACTCGCATTTTGATTACTATATTCTATCATTTTTCACCATTAATGTCAATATTTCTTCCCTTTGAAGCTGCAATGAAGCAAAAGTGGCATGATTTTTCACTAAATAAGGTGATTTGTCCACCATATCCGCAATAATTAAGTTGAAAAGCACTATTTTATATGTTATAATAGGTGTGTAATAAATAACCGCCATCAGGCGGTATTTACCCTGAAAATACTTCGGGGCGCTCAGATCCTTTCATAAAACTAAGGGACCGAGCATCACAACAAGTCAAAGTGAAATGTACGGGGAAAATGGCAGAGCTGAAAACTGCGTTCATGGCCGCATGGGATATGCTCCTGTTTTCAGAATTGTCACATTGTCAGAACAAGCTGCGCCAATAAAAATAGACAGAGCGCCTGCGAAGCTGGCAAACACTTTAAACGTCACGGAAGCAGGCACGTTCATTCCGTGATAAATGAAAAAATATTAAATATAGGAGGAAAACATGAAAAAAACTTTTAAGCGTAAGGCTACAGTGGGAGTACTATGCCTTGGCATGATAATGCAAAATGCCATGTATATCCCTGCCAGTGCCGAAAGCAAAAGCAGCGTGACAGTCAATGAGGTATGTGCCAAGAACACCGAGTATCAAGCATACGACGGAAATTTCTACGACTGGATTGAACTCTATAACAGTGGCTCTTCAGACGCCGATATCTCCGGCTGGGGACTTTCAGACAGTGAAAAGAAGCCTTATCTCTACGTATTTCCCGAGGGAACATCTATAAAAGCAGGTGAAAGACTGATAGTTTTCTGCGATAGCGATGCAGCTCTCACCGATACCAAAATAGCACCCTTCGGTATCTCGACCTCAGGCGAGACGATATCTCTCACGGACCCGAACGGCAGTACCGCTGATACTCTTACCTTTGAGTCGCTTGCGGAAAATACTTCCTGCGGACAGTATCCCGACGGCAGCGGCGAGTTTTATACCCTCAGCTGTACTCCGGGATCAGCAAATATAGCTCCCGAGGGCTCTGCAGCTGTCCGTCAGCCTGTTTTCTCACAAGAGAGCGGCTTCTATGACAGCAGCTTTGCTCTTACACTGTCAGCCGAGGAGGGCTGCACTGTATACTACACAACAGACGGAAGCGATCCCACTGCAGAATCCGAGGTATACACAGGTCCCATAACCGTTGAAGATATGTCAAATACCGAAAATCGCCTTAGCGCACGTACAGATATAGTACCTGGCAAAGCCGAGGCTCCACGTAGCACTGTTGATAAAGCCGCTATTATACGCGCAGTTTCGATAGACAGTGAGGGACGCATAAGCGAGCCCGTCACAAAGACCTACTTCATAGGCACTACAAACTCTGGATACTACAAGGAAATGAAAGTCGTATCCCTCGTTACCGATCCAGACAATCTCTTCGACTACGAGACTGGAATATACTGTCTCGGACAAGCTTATGGCGGCAAGCAGGAGGAAGAAAAGCCAAAGGAAGAGGATCATCCAAAGGAGGAGGATCGTCCGAAAGAAGAGGAAAAACCTAAGGAGGAGAATGGTCCAGAGCAGGGCAGAGAACCCGGCGAAAGGGCAGAACCTAAGAGAGCCGGCGCAAATGCATGGGAGCTCCCTGCAAACTACACTATGCGCGGCAGAGAGTGGGAGCGCATGGCAAGCTTCACAATGTTCGAGAACGGTGAAATGGTACTCGAACAGAATGTAGGTATCCGTATAAAGGGCAACTATTCTAGAAGTCTTCCACAGAAGAGCTTTAATGTATACACACGTGAAGAATACGGCACAGCCGAGTTCGACTACGATTTCTTCTCTGGAGAGGCTGTAAAGGCTAAAAACGGTAAGGCTATAAAGAAGTATGATGGCATTGTTCTCAGAAACGGCGGAAACGACAATAACTACGCCTTCTTCCGTGACAGCATTAATCAGGATCTCATCGCCGACAGAGCCTTTGCACATCAGGCTACTTCTGAGTGCATAGTATTTATCGACGGCGAATTCTGGGGCATCTATCAGATACTCGAGAAGATTGACAAGGGCTATCTCAATTCCCATTACGGAGTCAAGAAAAGCGATATCGCAATGATAAAGAATGGAGAGCTGGAGGACGGAACAGACGAGGACCTTAGCGACTGGAATAACCTTTGCAACGGCGTTGCAAACGGAAGTATATCCTATGAGGAATTTTGCAGCAAGGTCGATGTACAGGGATATATGGACTATTTTGCAGCTCAAATATACTGGGCTAACGGAGACTGGCCGCAGCGCAACTGGGCTGTATGGCGCTCCGACGCTTTAGACGAGACGAATCCTTACGCTGACGGAAAGTGGAGAATGATTCTCTTCGACACTGAATCAGGTCAGGGACTTTACGGCAGCTATGACAAGTCCTTCTCCGCAGACAGCTACAGTCGCTTAAGATCATCGAGCAGCAGCTTCGCAAAAATGTTCACCGCACTTCTCAAGAACGACGAGTTCAAGCAGGGCTTTGCAAGAACTATGATGGATCTTGCAAATTACAACTTTACCACCGAAAGAACAAAGGAAGTCATCAACGGCTACAAGAACAGCTTCAAGCAGCAGGTACTCGACACCTTTGCACGCTTCTATTCAGGAAGCCTTTCTGGCGGCAGCGGCGAAAACAGATTCGAGAGTTCCATGTCAACAGTCCTTAACTTCTACTCTCAGCGCTATTCTTATGCAGAGCGCACTACAAGATCGGCTCTTAGTCTTTCCTCTGAACCATACAAGCTTTCAGTTTCCAATATTGCTGATAACGGAAGCATACTCCTCAATACTCTTGACCTAGGTAAAACTGAGGCGTGGAGTGGAAAATACCACTCCGACTACACTATGACGATCACCGCAGTACCAGAGGAAGGACGTACCTTCTCTCACTGGAAGATAAACGGCGCAATCATAACAGATGGTGACAAGACTTCTCCGACTATCAGCTTCAGGCTTGAATCAGACGCGACTGTAGAGGCAGTATATACTACAGATGTACGCGGCGATGCCAATGCAGACGGTAAGTTCAACGTTGTTGATCTTGTGCTTCTCCAGAAATGGCTTACAGCCGACAGGAGCATAGAGCTTTCAGACTGGCAGGCAGCTGATATGTGCAGTGATGGCGTGATAGACGTGTATGACCTTATAAGCATGAGAAGGGAACTTCTCGGTCAGATCAATCCCTGATCTGTACCATAACATTTGAATAATATTATACTGACGCTCCCCCATTGACTGATATGAGGGAGCGTTTATATTAACTATGCAAAATATGCAGTACTTTTATTCTTTCGCTGTATTAAGTCTTGAAATGCTGCCATTACAATGATATAATATTAATACATTGAAACTATTATCCATTGGGGAGGCAAAAATGCTTTACTATATGCTCAACAAACCGCAGGGTTGCGTTACCGCATGCACTGACGCAGTTCACCATACGGTTATGGAATGCTTCCCAAAGGAGCTCGCAGAAAAACTCCACCCAGTGGGAAGGCTTGACAAAGATACCTGCGGACTTCTGCTGCTTACCAACGACGGAAGTCTTGACCTCAGGATAATGCAGCCGAAAAAGCATATCAGCAAGACTTATTTTTTTTACGCTATCGGAAAAATCACAGACGAAAAGATAAGACAACTAGAAGGTGGCATACCTCTGGCCGGCTTTACAACAAAGGAAGCTGTATTCCGCATTGAAAGAGAATACCGTATAGGCGAGCTGGAAAAGTTCATGCCTGAGGATCGCCGGGAACGCTATATGAAAAATCCTGAGGGGCCGGCGTTTTCAGCCTCACTGACCATATACGAGGGCAAAAAGCATGAAGTTAAGCGTATGCTCGAAGCTGTAGGATGCAGAATATTCTATCTCCGCCGTGACAGTATAGGAGGACTTCGGCTTGACGCTTCCCTCAAACAGGGTGAATACCGTATACTGACACATGATGAAGTCAGACTGCTAAAAGATGAATAAAAACAGGGATTATAAGCGTAATGCTTATAGTCCCTGTTTTATATATTATCTTTCTTTCCTACACTGCCTTTACTTTTCTATGAGCGGAAGCTTCACATGAGCGGTGAACATATCACCGTCAATGATTATTTCAAACTGACCGCCACAGGCTTCGGTAAAGCTCTTGGCTATAGAAAGTCCGAGACCATTGCCCTCTGTTGTACGCGATCTGTCTCCACGAGCAAAACGCTCCGTTATCTCCTCGGGAGTAAAGTCCATCTCCTCAGCGGAGATATTTTTCACAGAAATGTCAGTATATCCGCCGCTGTTTTCAAGAGAAACATATATCCTTGTTCCTGCCATTGAATATTTTAGCGCGTTGTCAATAAGGTTCTGAAATACGCGGTAAAGCTTCTTTCCTTCTGCCATTATAGGAGCCGCCTGTGCCTTTATATCAGTGCGCACCTCCATGCCGGACTGTGCTATTCTGTCAGCCATATCTCCTAACACCTGCTGTGTGAGTATAACAGCGTCTATATTTTCGCTGTTCACGTCTGTACGACTTGCGGCCTTTGCAAGGTCGAAGAGGTCTGATACCATTATTTTAAGCCGCTCGGACTTCTGACTGATTATTGATACATAATCCTTTGCAGCAGAGCTCATATCCTCATTTGAAAGCAAATCTATATAGCTTATTATAGAAGTTAGAGGCGTTTTCAAATCATGTGAGACGTTTGTGACGAGCTCCACCTTCATACGCTCCGACTGCACCTGCCTGTCAACTGCTGTGCGTATACCGTCAGAGATATTATTTAGGTTGTTTGTCATACCATAGGCAGGTGACTTTTCGGGAACGGTACGCGGTGAGTAGTCTCCGCCGTTCATATCAGATATCTGTTTTGCAACTCCTGCTATCTCCTTGTAGTCGCGTATGCTGAATACCCCATACAGTATTATCAATGGTATGGAACCAAATACAGCTATCTCAGCCTCACGTGCACTTATCGCTATTACAGTCATCAAGAACCCAACTGCCAGTGCAGCGATAGTCCGGATAATAAATCTTCTGAGGAATATATCCTTGCTGAGAGCAAGTTTTTCCAGATGCTTCTTACTGTGTGAATCGTGTTTATTTTTAATGTATGAAACCGTCTTCTTTATGAATCTTCTGTATATGAAGGAGAGGATACGTCCAACAAGGGTAGTCCTCCAGAAACTCCTGCACTTAAGGCGTGTAACAATGGTTATGAGGGAGCCAAGACATATTGCGTAAAGCACCATCATACCGCTGCCCTCGATGATGCCCGCCATATCAAAGTTGTAGTACCTTTTAAATTCATTGGTCATATCCCATGCGCCCGATTCGCAGAAAGCGCAAACTGCAGCAAGTGAGCCTATTATAAGTACTATGGGGAGCTCTGCAAATATATAGTCCGGTGATGAGAGCACGAATCTTTTCTTCTCAACACTGTAGCCGCAGCAAAACAGCAGAATCAAAGCGATGATACAGCCAGCGATGCCAACAGGTAAAAGTCGCATCATTCTGTGGACAGAATCATTTTCCAGTTTCTCACGGGCTGCATTATATTGCTCATACTCGGCTATGAGCTCGTCAGTCGGCTTGATATATATAGTTATATCGCTGTTATCGCCGTCGTATCTCTGAAATTCGCTCTTATTGACTTTATACCAGCTTCGACTGTTCTCATCGAAGAACATATAAGCATTTGTATCTGTTACATCTGACATATCCCGGACATTTTCAACAGTATGTCCTTCTACTGATACGCTAATCTCATCATGTCCATCTAATCTTTCCTCTGGAAGTACATAATATACGCTGTCCCTGTCGTAGTCAGACTGCTCTAGAGCCTCACGGTTAGCCCTTGAAGCTTCAATGTTCGGATTGTTATCATATCTCATCTTGTCCGGCACGGGAGTTGTTCCGTCAGTCTTGTAGTATACCTGTACGCCGTTGTCATCTCTGTAGCTGTCAAGACCTTCCGTATCAAAGTCGTAGAGAACGACTGCATTCTTAGGCAGATAACCGTTGGTATATATGTAAGTCATGCCGTAATTTGTGGTATACCATGAATGCTCATTGGTATAATGATAATATACCATCATCGGAAAATTATGTTGTTTTCCATTGACATACTCTACTGAGTAATCGCCGGCAAGCTCTGCAGGAGCGCTTTTCGTATTGGTCAGCACATTGTCTCCGCAGCTTGCATAATAATCAAAACCTTCCGGAACATCAAGTATCAGCTTTCCCTTCTCATCCATAAGTCCGAGATCGAACAAAGCTTTCTTCACGGACTTCTGAAAAAACTCTGAGCCTGTGTATTTTCCGTTCTTGTCAGTATACCTCAGATATATGCTGCTCAGAGCCCACAGCCTGTCGTAAAAGCTGTAAAGCTTATCGGAATAGCTGTAGCTTCCGATAACGTCATCACGCTGCTGCCTTTCACTGGACGCAGATATGTTTTCGTTTATTATGAAGGCACCCTGAAATGCACACACACCGATAAGGGCGCATGATAATATAAATGCAATTATGCGGCTTATGCGTTTTTTCAAGATCATTCAGATCACTCCTATTGTTTCTCCATTTTGTACCCTATGCCCCACACTACCTTTAGGTAGCGCGGATCGCTAGGGTTTATCTCTATTTTTTCTCTTATGTGACGAATATGCACCATTACTGTATTCTCTACCGAATAGGACTCGTCGTTCCACACACGGGAGTATATCTCCTCTGCGGAGAATATACGTCCTGCATTAAGCATGAGTAGCTCTGTTATCTTATACTCGGTCGCTGTGAGCTTTACGGGAGATCCATCAACAGAAAGCTGTTTTCCTTCCCGGTCAAGAACAAGTCCGCCGAGTCTCAGCACATTCTCCTTCTTCAAGCCCTCAGCCGCTCCGAGACTGAGGTACCGTCTAAGGTTCGACTGCACCCTTGCCACCAGCTCCATAGGATTGTAAGGCTTGGTTATGTAGTCGTCCGCCCCCATGGAAAGACCGAGTATCTTATCGCTGTCCTCCGACTTTGCGGAAAGCACGATTATTGGTATGTTTTTCGTTGCGCGTATTTTCATCATAGCCGAAAGACCGTCCAGCTTCGGCATCATAACATCTATGAGTATGAGCTGTATATCGTTCTGCATGAGAGAATCTATCGCCTCGAGCCCATTGTACGCTTTGTATACTCTGTAGCCCTCCCGGGAGAGCAGAGCGGCTATAGCGTTAACGATGTCGTGGTCGTCATCCACCACAAGAATAGAAGAATTTTCGATATTTATCATGATAATTTCCTTTCAGAGACAAAGCGTTATATGTTATTATTTTACCGCTGTGCCTTTCTTCTGTCAATATTATATCTACTGAATCTTATTATTAAGCTGATATAATTCTTATGATTTTCTTAAGATTTATTCAGACGGTATTGGTATCTCCAGTATGACTTCAAAAAGAGCTCTGAAATGGGAGCTGACTAATAGCTTCTCTTACTTTTTCAGAGCTCTTTTTGAAGTAATGTTCTGTTTACCGTCCGAACAAACACACAGTTCCGCATCTATACCGCTTCAGAACCACCTCTGGAACCTGCGCCTGTTTTTCCTTCTGTTTTTTTTGTTGTCGCTGCTGTTTTCCTTAGCGTTCCTTCCTAGCAACGATCTGCACTTTTTGAGTAACCCGCAACTGCGATATATTTCCTTCATAACAAAGTCTCCCTGCTAAACCATGATTTATACTTATATTATCATTTATCTCGAGATATGTCAAGCAGGGGATGCTTCTTTTTTTCACAGCATTATGAACAGAAAAAGCGCCATGCTGTAAACATGACGCTTCCCGAAAATATTTACTGGAAGAGATTATCTTTTGAATTTTGCTGCAGCTACAACGCCTGCAAGTAGAATAAGAGCTGACACTCCAAGAAGTATATACGCAGTAGTATGGTCAGTTTCCTGACCGGCGCCCATTGAAGGGAAGCTTCCCATCTGAGGTCTACTGCTTTTATCTTCTGAGCTGTCTGCACTGCTCTCCTGTCCGCCAGGAGGAGTAATGCCGTCAGGCATCTGACCGCCGAACATCTCCGAGGGATCAAAGCCCTCAGGCATATTGCCGCCGAAGCTAGGGAAATCACCGCCTTCAGAGCTGAATTCGGGCGTTACGGCAGAAACCTGATCCGCATCCGCGCTTTCGTCGCCGCTTTTACTTTTCTCAAAACCCTTACGACTGTTTCCGCCGCCGAATCCGCCGCCCATTGAGCCCATATCGGACGTGTTAAGTCCGTCGGTGCTTATAAGTGAAGAAGAATCTGCATTCTGACCCTCTGTTGTCGAGGGAATAGTACCGTCAAGCTGTCCCTCCACGCTTTCTGCTCGGAGCTGACAGAATTTACTGATAGCTTCAACGCCTGTCTGGAACTCTTCATAAGTACAGAACTTTGTAGTATCCTTCTGAACGTATTCATCTATCATCTCAGCTGTATCGGATATAAGTGAATCAAGGTCGATGCTCTCCATGAATTCGCTATAGTACTGATGATACATCTCGGTGTACTCTTCATTGTCAAATATCCATGAAACCATGGGACGGTCGCTCATATCTCCAGAGACAGGATTGTCAATAGGAGAATTAACAGATGAGGAAGCATCACCGCCCATGAAGGAACCGTAAGCAAGGTTGTAGTCCCAAGGGATCATTGAGAGCTGACCGTCTTCTTCGTACAGATAATAGTTGTGTATCATCTGACCGGTGTAGCTATCGCCGTTACAGAGAAAATCGTGTACCACAAAGTATCTGATTACCTCCTCCACATTCACTGTATTTTCGATATCGCTCTGCTCGAGAAGAGCCTTTAGCGAACGAATCAGTCTCTTTTTATCAGCTGTATTCACAGTGGTCTTTGCATTGTTGAAGATATTGGAGTAGCTGTCGAAATCGTCGTCAGTATATTTGAGCTTTACGTCGTCGCTGCCCATACCGAAACCACCGAAGCCGCCCTTTCCGTTTTCACCGTCGAACTGAGGCATTTCTCCGCCTCCAAAGCTTGGCATATCTCCACCGAACATCTCTGAAGGGTCAAAGCCTGAAGGAGCTTTTCCGCCTTCTGACTGAGTTGTCATTTCGCTGCCGGTATCCGTCCTGCTGCTGTCGCCCTTTGACGAAGCTGAAGGCTTGGATCCTCCGGAAGCGCTTACACCGCCGAACTGAGGCATCTCACCGCCTCCGAAACTCGGCATATTTTCTCCGAACATCTCTGACGGATCGAAGTCCTCAGGCATATTTCCTGGATCGAACTGCGGCATTTCACCGTTTTCAAAATCAGGCATACCGCTTCCGCCATTTGAGGAGTCTAAGGGATTGAAGTCATTTGGAGCGTTTTTACGGGCGCCGGAGGCTCCGCTTCTACTTCCTCTTTTCTGTCTGCTGTCGCTTACGAAAGCCTCTGTGTCCTTGCTGTTAGAGCTGCTGTTATTTTTATCTGAGCTCTCTGTATTAAAAAAATTCCCCATACTAAAGTCTTTGCCTTTGCCGGGGCCTCCGCCGCCGAAACTCAAACTGTCTGGCTTGTAGAGCTCGCCGAAATTGCTGCCGTAATTCCTTTCAAGGAAGGATTCCTCTACAGCCTCCACCGCAAGATACAGGCCCCAGTCCTCGCCGTTAACAGTGATATACGCATAGCTGCACAACGGAGAATCAACTCCGAAATCATTCATAAGGGTATATGCGATATAATCCTTCATGTAGGTATTGTCCTGTATGATATTGTTAAGGCAGAGCTTATCGAGTCCGTGATAGCTTTTTGTATTGTCGTACTGATCGAATTCTATCTTGAAGCTGTAGCGGCTGCTGTTCATATTCTTCACAGAACTGAGGGAAGTATTTCCCTTTCCTCTGATACCGACATTTCGTATGAGTTCGCCGTCAATGACGACATTGCAGTTGGTATAAACCTCTTCCTCGCAGGTCGAAAGGAATTCGTCCCAGTCGTCGATGACGATTTCGAATGTGTGGACCTTTGACTGATCGAAGAGGCGGTTCTCATAGCCTATGCCTCTTGCCACCGTTCCTATGCCGAAGGCGCTTCCGTTGCAGAAGATAAGACCGATGATGACAGTCGCTGCAACGATAAGCACACATATCCTGTCTATGCCTTTACGTGCTGACATACTACCACACCCTTATCCCATATAATCGCCGTTGTAGCTTACGAGAACAGCGCTGCTCACGCCCTCGATATCTGCAAGGGCATTAACAAAATCAGTATTGTCCTCCTTGAGTCTTATCTCCATATTGAGCTCAACAGAGCCCTTCTGTGCGGTCTTACTCTTTACGACGCATCTATCGGTCTTGCTGTCAAGGAAGGACTTAGCCTTCTTTTCACTTTCATGACCATCGCAACGTACAACTACTATATAAGGATTGCTGCCAGACTTCATGTTTACAAATACGAGAAGGATAACACCGATGATAACACTGCCAATGATAGCAAGAGGTATCATTCCTGCCGCAAGCACGATACCTACCGCGATTGACCAGAACAGGAAGGCGATATCCAGGGGTTCCTTTATAGCTGTACGGAAACGGACGATAGAGAGCGCGCCCACCATACCAAGTGAAAGAACGACATTACTTGTGACTGCAAGGATAACGACAGTCGTTATCATAGTAAGTGCCACGAGAGTGGTGCCGAAGCTTGACGAGTACATAACTCCTGAGTAGGTCTTCTTATATACGAGGAATATGAATATTCCCAGTCCGAATGCAAGGATAAGGGCAACAGCCATATCCAGTATGCTCACGCTTGTGATATTATCAAGAAAATTTGACTTTAAAAGCTCTTTCATTTCAATAACTCCTTTGTGTTTTATCCGTAAATACGACAGGCTGCATATTTTGAAAACGCACCCTCGCGCCTGTCTGCGAGAGCCACGGCGTCCCTGATTATATCAGGAAGGAAACCGTCCCATTTGACCTCAAGTATAATCGCGTCCGAGACTGGTACTGTCACGCAGTCAGGATCTAGAAAGTCCGTGCAGCGCATTCCGCTACGGACATTATAATCCAAAGTCACCCTCACATTGCCAGCAGGATATATGAATGGTTCTCTTGTATAGTCAACGATAGTTTTGGGAGCTATGCCCTGTGTCTGCATTTTGGAATACATCTCTCTTACAAGTGGGTATTTCGAATCCAGCATCCACTCCGTATCACCGTCAACTATGCTCTGTGCCTGCTGCGCTGTGAGCGGAGCGCTAAGCTTGCTTCCAAGACGATCTATCTTGCTTTTCTTTTCAAGATGAATAACGGAAGTATCTCCGTTGTAGTACCTGATGCGAAATTTCTCACGCCGGCTCATGCCGTTTATTTTTTCCATAAGGGCTTTGTCCGCGATATTATCGAAGTAAAGGCTGCGGATAAAGTATTTTCCGTCAATGGTGTGCGGATCTGGATAAGCGACTGTGCTGAGTCTGTGCCTGATTATAAGCATATCGGAATAATTGATCTCGTGTTTGATCTCGTGTCTGAAATCCATAGTTTCACCTCTTTTCTTTGTCATAGGTACGCACACGGGCCGTTATGAAGGGAACGTCAGTCCGCGTGCGCTTTGTCCTATATTTGAATTATACCTTTGATTGCTGAATTGATGCTGAAAACAGGTGAAGGCCTAGTTATACAAAAGTGAAAATTCTGTGAAACGATGAATAAAAGCGTTATTTTCAGCTTGAATTCAGCCATTGGATGTATTATAATAGATACATAGCTGGAAGTCGCCGAAAGGGGGAAATGACTTGAAAATACTTATAATAGAAGACGAAAAGGTGCTTGCCGATTCGCTGAAGCTCATGCTGCAATCTAAGGGCTTCGAGGCTGACGCAGTATACGACGGTGAAAGCGGCGAGCAGTATGCAATGCTGAATATCTACGACCTCATCATACTTGATATCATGCTTCCGAAACAGAATGGCTATCAGGTGGCAAAGCATATCCGTCAGCAGCACAACAGCGTGCCTATACTCATGCTAACAGCACGTTCGGATATAGACGATAAGGTACATGGGTTGGATTCAGGAGCGGATTATTACCTCACGAAGCCATTTGACGCAAGAGAACTCCTTGCCTGCGTGAACGCCCTTCTGCGCCGTCAGGGCTCTCAGGTCAACGAGCTCGGCTTCGGGAATACGAGGCTTGATATGGAATCAGCTTCGCTTATATGTGGCGACAACAGCGTAAGGCTTTCCGCAAGAGAATTCGAGGTGATGCGTATGCTCATGGCTTCCGGAACAAATCATATCTCAAAAGAGACCCTCCTTACAAAAGTATGGGGGTACGACTCCAACGCCGTGGAAAACCATGTGGAGGTATACGTGGGTTTCCTCAGGAAAAAGCTTGTGAGCATTGGCTCCGACGTAAGAATAGAGGCGGTGCGCCGTCTCGGCTATCATCTGGAGTGTGACGGGAAATGCTGAAACGCCTTAAAATAAAATTCGTAATCGTTATAATGTCCATAGTGACTCTGTTCTTCGGTGCATCCTTCGGAATTGTCATGCATCTAACGAAACAGAACATCGAAAGGGAGAGCATACAGATGATGAACGCCATGCAGTTCCGTCCGCCCTTCTCTCCTCAGCAACAGCGCAAGCCAAACGATATACCAGATAATATCCGTCTCCCCTTTTTTACGGTGACGGTCTCGGAGGACGGCTCATTTAAAGCCGTAGGAAGCGATTACTATGACCTTACAGATGATAAAATGCTAAGTACTCTTATGGATTTTGTCAGATCCAGTGACAAGCAGGTCGGCATGATACCGGAGTACGATCTGAGATATATGAAGTCCGCAAGAGATGTCCCTGAATCTGTTGTCTTTGCGGATATATCAAGTGAAAAAGCCATGATAAGAGGACTAATACGCAATTTCATAATAACCGGTCTCATAGGCTATGCGGTATTCTTTGTGATAAGCCTCCTTCTTGCGAAATGGGCAACAAAACCTGTTGAAAAGACATGGAACGAGCAGAAGCAATTCATAGCCGACGCCTCTCACGAGTTAAAAACGCCTATCACCGTTATAATGACCAATGCTGAGATGCTCAGCGATAAAAGCTACACCCAAAGTGACAGGGAGGGCTTTACAAAAAATATCCTCTCAACGACGAAGCGCATGAGAGGACTTGTGGAAAGCCTGCTGGAGCTTGCAAGGCTTGACAACAACAGGACGGCAATGATAAAAGAGATTATCGACTACAGCAAGCTCATAAACAACTGTTTGTTGCCATTTGAACCGCTGTTTTACGAAAACGACATGGAACTCTCGTCGGATATAGACGAGGGCATTAGGGTAGAGGGAGACAAGGACAAGCTACGTCAGGTAGTGACGATACTACTTGATAACGCCCTTAAGTACTGCGATAAGGAGCAACCCGTCACAGTAAAGCTCCGCCGCCAATCGGCGCACTGCCTGCTGTCGGTTTCTGGAAAAGGATCACCTCTTTCAAAAGCGGACTGCGAGAATATCTTCAAGCGCTTTTATCGTGTGGATCCGTCCCGCAACGACGGACACAGCTACGGACTCGGTCTCTCCATAGCCGAAAGCATAATCAGCGAACACGGCGGAAGGATATGGGCTGAAAGCGAAAACGGCTACAATACCTTCTGGGTAAGCCTTGCCGAAAAATGATATATTCCAATATACATTGGGAAAAGCCATAAGGAGGCAGTCAAAAATTTGACTGCCTCCTTATGGTATTTCTGAACGGTAAAAGATAATGAATGTTAAATATATACCTAAGAGCACTTTTTATGTTTTTAAGATCTGCGGACATTTGCTATTGCATATTATAGCACACATACTTCTGAAACTGACATAAATGCCACCTGAGGTATATCCTTTTAAATATTCAATGTTTCCTTTAAAAAGTGCCCATTCCACCTCTATTATAGAGGGAAGCATAACAGCACGCAACTTTGTCACTGCTCCGTAGCACAAGCTCTTACCTTCACAAGGCTTTGCACTGCTTCATATATTTTATGTGCAACGTAAGGATTATTCATAGTATAAAGGTGTATCCCGTCAACACCATCTGCAATGAGATCAGTTATCTGATCTATGGCATAGGCTATGCCAGCATCCCGAAGAGCAGTTTCATTGTGCTCATACCTCTCAAGTATACGAACAAATTTTTTCGGCAACTCAACGCCGCAGAGCTTCACCATGCGTTCTATCTGACGCTTGTTGGTAACAGGCATTATGCCTGCCTCCACAGGGATATTTATACCTGCGATTCTCGTCTTCTCGATGAAACTGTAGAAATATCTGTTATCGAGGAAAAGCTGGGTTATAAGATGATCCACTCCGCAGTCAACCTTGTACCTGAGCCATTTCAGATCCTCCACTGCGCTTCCGCTCTCGGGGTGTACTTCAGGGTAACAGGCAGCGATTATATTGAAGTCATAGTTATCCCTGATAAAGCTTATCAGCTCGCTCGCATGGCTAAAATCGCCGCATCCTTTCCGACTATCTGTACAGTCACCTCTGAGCGCAAGGATATTCTCTATACCATTCTCCTGCATACTGTCGAGTATCTCCCCTGCCTGATTCCTTGTCAGACCTATACATGGCAGATGTGCAACACTCTCAACTCCGTATCTGTTCTTTATATCCGAAGCTATCTGTATCGTCTTGCAGCCGTTTCTGCCGCCGCCTGCACCGTAAGTCACACTTATGAAATCTGGGCATATATCCGATAGCTCCTCTAGGGTATCGTATATCACGCTCTCCTCAGCATCTGGCTTCGGCGGAAAGATCTCAAGTGAGAATACAGTCCTGTTATCAAATAATTCAGCAGTTTTCATTTCTTGCCTCTTTCGCAGCGCTGACAAGATTTTTAAGGCTTGGCACTGTCTCCTCGTTGCCCCTTGTTTTCAGTCCGCAGTCAGGATTTACCCACAGCTTTTCAGCTGGGATACGCTCCCTCATTCTTTCAATAGCAGTCTTTATCTCATCCTTGGAAGGAACTCTAGGAGAATGTATATCGTATACTCCCGGACCGACCTCAGTACGGAAGTTATTTTCCTTAAGCACGTCAAGTATAGTAAGATCGGATCTTGAAGCCTCAAATGTTATAACGTCAGCGTCCATATCGTCTATATCTCTGATTATGTCCGCAAACTCACTGTAGCACATGTGAGTATGTATCTGTGTTTCGGGCTTTACGCCACTGTGAACGTATCTGAAAGCGGGTATCGCCCAGTCAAGGTAATCCTCTCTCCAGTCGGATCTACGAAGTGGCAGCTTTTCACGGAGAGCCGCTTCGTCCACCTGTATGATGCTGATACCGTTAGCTTCAAGGTCGAGTACCTCTTCACGTATTGCAAGAGCTATCTGCAAAGCGCTCTCCCTGAGTGATATATCCTCTCTTGGGAAAGACCAGTTGAGTATAGTCACAGGGCCGGTGAGCATACCCTTCATGGGCTTGTCGGTAAGGCTTTGAGCGTATACAGACCATCTTACGGTCATGGGCTTGGCTCGTGATATATCTCCCCATACGACAGGCGGCTTTACGCAGCGAGTACCATAGGACTGTACCCATGCCTTTTCCGTAAAGAGATAACCGTCAAGGCACTCACCAAAATACTCCACCATGTCGTTGCGCTCGAATTCGCCGTGTACCAACACGTCAAGACCTATCTCCTCCTGCAATGCTATACACTCGGCTATCTTCTTCTCAATAAAGAACTCGTAATCGCCGTCGGACAGCTCTCCCTTGCGATGGGCGTTACGGGCTGACTTTACCTCTGCTGTCTGAGGGAAGGAACCGATAGTGGTAGTCGGGAACAGAGGCAATCTGAATCTTTCCTTCTGTATTCTCTCACGTTCTGTAAACTCCGGAAGTCTCACGAAATCCTTCTCGGTAAGTTCTGCCACCTTCTTCCTTACGACCTCATTGCCTCCTGTTCTCGGCTCGCTGTGAAGAGCTGAATTGCGTCTGTACTCATCAGTCTCTGCAGGGCTATGAGAAACGGTTATCTTCTTCAGCTCTGCAAGCTCTGCAAGCTTTTCCTCTGCATAGGCGAAATGCTTTTTGTATCGCTCCTCTAGTTTTGTTTCGTTTGCAAGAGTGCAGGGAACGTGTAACAGAGAACAGGATGTATTTATAACTATATCATGTGAGTGCTTTTCAAGCTCTGAAAGTATAAGGAGAGTTGAGGCGTAATTATTGCGCCAGATATTCTTTCCGTTGACTACACCTGCAAACAGTGTCTTTTCCTCAGGGAAACCGTTCGCCTTTACAAGCTCAATAGTCTTTTTTCCCTCGGTAAAGTCAAGACCTATGCCGTCAATGTCAAGACCGCAGAGTTCATTATAGCAGTCGCGGACATCTCCGAAGTATGTCTGCACTATGACCTTTACCGAACCCTTATGTGGCAGTATTCTCTCGTAAAGTGATACAAAAAGCTTTATATCCTCTGACGTCATATCCTTTACAAGAGATGGCTCGTCGAACTGTATCCACTCTGCACCGAGTCTACTGAACTTCTTCAGTATCTCACAGTAAGCAGCGGCTGTCTGTTCAGCAAAGTCAACTGCCATTTTGCTACCCTTGTATCTTGCAAGCTTTAAGAACGTGTATGCTCCGACTATGACTGGCTTTGTCTTTACACCGACCTCAAGAGCCTCGCTGAAAAGCTCGAAGGGTTTTGTGCCCGCAAGCTTTATCTCAGTACTGTCCTCTATCTCAGGCACCATATAGTGATAATTGGTGTTATACCACTTCTTCATGGCAAGTGCCTTGACGTCGCCATTTTCGCCCTGATAGCCCCTTGCAGCCGCAAAATAAGTATCAAGCTTTGAAAGTCCGAGAGAGGTGTACCTCTCAGGTACAGCATTTAAAAGGAACGCCGTGTCAAGCACTCCGTCATAGTATGAGAAATCGTTTGACGGGATAAAGTCAAGTCCGCTTTTCTTCTGTATCTCCAAATTATAATTACGTATTTCTCTTGCTGTCTTTTCAAGTCCGGAAGCCATGATCTCACCGCGGAAGTACTTTTCACTTGCGAATTTCAGTTCACGTAAATTGCCTATTCTTGGATATCCGATAATTGTTGTTTTCATTTCCTATTCCTCCGATATGTTTTAACGTACTCATATTATAGCATATCAGATTAGAAATGTGTTAATATCAAAAAAGAATGCAGTTCCATAGCTAAAAGCTATATCAAGAAGAATAATTAGCGATATATTCTTTCAGATGCTCAAGATACCGCAGAGTAAGCTCGTTCATGGGACGATCGGTAGTGATTATATAGCCTATCTCCATTTCCTCATCGCTTTCAAGGGGAATGGAAACGATATTGCTTCCGTTGAGATCGGAACTGAGGATACCCGATGAGATAGTATAGCCGTCAAGACCTATAAGCAGATTGAAAAGTGTAGCTCTATCGGATACTACTATATTTTTCGGACTTTCAGCGGTTATGTGAAGCTCCTCTGCAAAGTAGAAGGAATTCTTCACTCCCTGATCGTAGGTAAGCCGCGGAAAAGCTTTCAGGTCGTCAAGGGTAACAGAGCTCCTGCCAACAAGAGGATTGCTCCTGCTGACGAAAACGTGGGGCTTTGCCGTAAAAAGCGGCTCAAACCTTATCTCCTCATTCTGTAGGATATGCCTTATCACCTCGCGGTTGAAGCTACTCAGAAACAGTACCCCTATATCGCTCCTCCGGGTGCGGACATCCTCGATTATCTCCGCGGTCTTCAACTCACGAAGGGAGAACTCGAACTTGTCCCGTCCGTACTCCCTTACAAGCGCCACAAAAGCATTGACAACGAAGGCGTAATGCTGTGATGAAACCGCAAAGGCTCTTCTCGACGGAACTGTGGATTTGTATTCGTTTTCAAGAAGCTCAGCCTGCTCTACTATCTGCCGGGCATAAGACAAAAATTTCGTTCCGTCCTCGGAGAGGTATACTCCCCTGTTGCTGCGGTTAAAAATGGTTATCCTCATTTCCTTTTCAAGTTCAGCAACAGATTTCGAGAGGCTTGGCTGCGCTATGAACAGGCGCTGCGCCGCAGTTGTAATAGAGCCAGTCTCGGCTATTGCGATAATGTATTTAAGCTGTTGTAGCGTCATTTTTATTCCCTCCTGTCAACTGATTATACCATAAGAGCTAAAAAATAGCAACTTTTTCATGTATAAACAGCTTTTATGCGGTTCTAAACGCTGTATAGCCTGCATTTCAGGTCACGCAGCAGCTGTCAGGTCTGAGGAGAAGCGCCGTAAAAAGTCACAGAAATATATTGTAATCGGTGATAAACTATGGTATAACCCGAGTTTGACGAAAAAAAGATAAAAACCTTGGCGTCGCCGCTCTCACGACCAGCGATTCCAAGGCTTTCTGGCTAAAGACTGGGATACAATATAAGGTGACATTATGTATTACAATTATGGCCTACAGTGACAATTCAATCTGTGATTTCAGCTGCTTCACCTCGCTAATCATAAAGCATTTTCTTGGGATATTTATATTGAATGACTTGAGAATAAGATTAAGATCGGGGTCATCGAGATCACAGAAACGATAATACGTATCACCAAGTTTCTCAATCTTCCATTTATTTAAAGCATCCTGTATTCTATCCGCAGAAAGTATGTTACTGAAAAGCAGATTATCAACAACAAGTTCAGGATTCTATTCTCTTAACTGCCTTTGGATAAGTCTTATTAATATTAAAGCAATTGCACATATCAACCAGGTGAAAACACTTTTATCATATAATACGAAAACAGGTCATTTTTCCCTGTATCAATAACGCAGCTCTGAATATTTAGGCTGCGTTATTGATGCAGGGGAAAATGACATGTTTTCGTATTATATGATAAAAGTGTTTTCACCTGGTTGATATGTGCAATTGCTTTAATATTAATAAGACTTATCCAAAGGCAGTTA
>NZ_JAGCFH010000046.1 GCF_017650195.1 Ruminococcus sp.
CTCCTCGTTTCCGTTCGTTCCGGTGCCCGCGCATCCATGCCTGGTATGATGGATACTATCCTCAACCTCGGTCTTAATGAGGATGTTGTTAACGTAATCGCTGAGAAGTCCAATAACCCACGTTGGGCATGGGACTGCTACAGAAGATTCATCCAGATGTACTCCGACGTTGTTATGGAAGTCGGTAAGAAGTACTTCGAGGAACTCATCGACAAGATGAAGGCTGAAAAGGGCGTTACACAGGACGTAGAGCTCACAGCTGACGACCTCAAGGTTCTCGCTGGTCAGTTCAAGGCTGAGTACAAGGCTAAGATCGGCGTAGACTTCCCTGACGATCCTAAGGAGCAGCTCATGGGCGCTATCAAGGCTGTATTCCGTTCATGGGACAACCCAAGAGCTAACGTTTACAGACGTGATAACGATATTCCTTTCTCATGGGGTACTGCTGTTAACGTACAGTCAATGGCATTCGGTAACATGGGTGACGACTGCGGTACAGGTGTTGCCTTCACACGTGACCCTGCTACAGGTGAGAAGAAGCTCATGGGTGAGTTCCTCACAAATGCACAGGGCGAAGACGTTGTTGCCGGCGTTCGTACACCTATGCCTATCCAGCAGATGGCTGAGACCTTCCCTGAAGCTTTCGCTCAGTTCAAGGAAGTTTGCCAGACTCTCGAAAATCACTACCACGATATGCAGGATATGGAGTTCACTGTTGAAAACAAGAAGCTCTATATGCTCCAGACTAGAAATGGTAAGAGAACTGCTCAGGCTGCTCTCAAAATCGCTTGCGACCTCGTTGACGAGGGCATGAAGACAGAGCAGGAAGCTGTTGCAATGATCGACCCCAGAAACCTCGATACACTTCTTCACCCTCAGTTCGATACAAAGGCTCTCAAGGCTGCTACTCCTATCGGTAAGGGTCTCGGCGCTTCACCCGGAGCTGCTTGCGGTAAGATCGTATTCACAGCTGACGATGCTGTTGAGTGGGCTGCTAAGGGCGAGAAGGTTGTTCTCGTTCGTCTCGAGACTTCACCTGAGGATATCACAGGTATGAAGGCTGCTCAGGGTATCCTGACAGTTCGCGGCGGTATGACATCACACGCTGCTGTTGTTGCTCGTGGTATGGGTGAGTGCTGCGTTTCAGGTTGCGGCGACATCAAGATGGACGAAGCTAACAAGAAGTTCGAGCTTGCAGGCAAGACCTTCAAGGAAGGCGACTATATCTCTATCGACGGTACAACAGGTAACATCTACGATGGTATCATTCCTACAGTTGACGCTCAGATCGCAGGTGAGTTCGGAAGAATCATGGCTTGGGCTGACAAGTACAGGACTCTTAAGGTTCGTACAAACGCTGATACTCCTACAGACGCTAAGAAGGCAAGAGAGCTTGGCGCTGAAGGCATCGGTCTCTGCCGTACAGAGCACATGTTCTTTGAGGCTGACAGAATTGCCGCTTTCCGTGAGATGATCTGCTCAGATACAGTTGAAGGAAGAGAAGCTGCTCTTGCTAAGATCGAACCTATGCAGCAGAGCGACTTCGAGGCTCTCTATGAAGCTCTCGAAGGCAACCCGGTTACTATCCGTTTCCTGGATCCTCCTCTCCACGAATTCGTTCCTACTGAGGAAGCTGACATAGAGGCTCTCGCTAAGGCTCAGGGTAAGACTGTTGCTGATATCAAGAACATCATCGCTTCACTCCACGAGTTCAACCCCATGATGGGTCACAGAGGCTGCCGTCTCGCTGTAACATATCCCGAAATCGCTGCAATGCAGACAAAAGCTGTTATCAAGGCTGCTATCAACGTTAAGAAGAAGCACGCTGACTGGACAGTTAAGCCTGAGATCATGATCCCGCTCGTTGGCGACGTTAAGGAGCTCAAGTACGTAAAGAAGGTAGTCGTTGAGACTGCTGACGCTGTTATCAAGGAAGCAGGTGCTAACCTTGAGTACGAAGTTGGTACAATGATTGAAATCCCGAGAGCTGCTCTTACAGCTGACGAAATCGCTGCTAACGCTGACTTCTTCTGCTTCGGTACTAACGACCTTACACAGATGACATACGGCTTCTCACGTGACGACGCAGGCAAGTTCCTTGGCGCTTACTACGACAAGAAGATCTTCGAGAATGATCCTTTCGCTAAGCTCGACCAGACAGGTGTTGGCAAGCTCATGGAAATGGCTATCAAGCTCGGTAAGCCAGTTAATTCCAAGCTCCACTGCGGTATCTGCGGTGAGCACGGCGGTGATCCTACATCTGTAGAGTTCTGCCACAAGATTGGTCTTGACTATGTATCTTGCTCACCTTTCCGTGTTCCGATCGCTCGTCTCGCTGCTGCTCAGGCTGCTATCGCTTCTAAGTAGGAGTCATAAAGTCACGATTTCTTGGGAGTTTCCAATAACCTATGAAATGGCGAAAGCCTATAAAAAGGCTCATGGAAGCTATTTAAGGAAAAATCAGTGGCGAGATATTAAAATGGTGTTTTGTCTTGAAGTAGGATAAAATCCAATAAAAAAACAGAGCCTCGTATCAACGGTGTTTATACACCGTTGGTACGGGGCTTTTTTTGTTGTTATGAATAAAATCGAAAGGATGATGTTATATAATGAAAACAATACCAAGATGCAGAAACTCTCCCATATCACAAAATCAGATACTTGTCAATACCTTCTCTGAAATTTCTCCTGAGGAGTACCATGCACAAAGCAAGGAATTTGTCAAGTGTAAATGGTAAAATAAGAATGTAGTTTTTCCGACATACTTATATGCCGTTTTTACTGCATTCTTATTTTACCATTTACAGCAACGATACAGATAATACTTCTGATTCCTCTGCAAATAGCGGAACACTTATACTCGACGCAACTTGTGCTCCTCAGAATATAAAAATATCCTCAGGATGTTGAACTGCTTAATGAGGCCCGTGAAAAACTTGAAGATATGCTATGCAGGATCTCTGATGACAATGGCTTTTACAGACCAAGAATGTACAAAGAAAAGGCACGTAAGGATTATCGTGCATTTGCAAAATGCAGGAAGCGTGGAGCTAAAAAATCAGGAAAGCTATTAAAAAGCAGCTTCAGTACATTCGACGTGATCTTGGATATATGGAAAACCTTCTCGAAAACAACAATGTAATTCTGTCTGCTTCTGATGCAGAGCTTCTTGATATCCTTACAACAGTTTATGAACAGCAGCAGTATATGTTTGAAAGCAACACACATTCTGTAGAAAACAGAATAGTCAGCATAAGTCACTGTAGGTCATAATTGTAATACATAATGTCACCTTTTATTTTATCCAGGTCTATAGCAAAAAAGCCTTGAAATCGCCGTTCAAAAGAGCGACGACCCCAAGGTTTTTATCATTTTTCCGTCAAACTCGGGTTCTAACATGCTATTTTATGTTTGTCAATAGCTTTTCAAAAAGAAACAAGGCATTAAATTCCCTGTTTCCAGAAACGATATTATTAACTATGAGCGCATATTTGTAATGATCAGTGGAACAGCACCTATCATTTTTCTTTCGCTATCCCACGATAGTTTTCCGAAAAGTGACCAGGATTTGAAGTGATCTCTTGAACCTAATCTGAATGTGTTATTACTGCCAGTTCTGCGACTATGTAATGGCAGTCTGTAATCTGAGGTATTAGCTGAACAAATATCTGTTTGAAATAATAAACTTATCGTTGCATTGTCAGTTGTTGAATTCTTCATCTTGCATTATGGTAAATAAAGAATATACTCTGTCTTCGTTAAGCTGAAGTACGTTGTCATTTGGATGAATCAAGAAATGTAATGTATCTTTATCAGTGATGATATTTATGTTTATTGCGTCATTATCACGTTGTACTTTTTCTAACAATGAAAATTCATCATCATTTTGGGGATATTTTAATTCTAAAAGATAGTTATAAAGCTTTGTTTTCTGACTATCGTCTAATTCGCGTTCTTGATCATTTACAGCTAATTTTTTAATATCATTCGCAGAATTTACTCCAAATACATTTTCAACTATCCATTTCATGTTCTTGATATTCTCTTCATCAAACGAATAGTCAATAAACTTCCATTTAGATAAATTATTCCCGTCATCGCGTATTATCGTTTTTAAGTTATCTGAACCTTCGATCTTATACCAGCTAACGGTCTCATCACTGAATTCATCAATTTTTTGTCCTTTTTTTCTGCCTAACATTAAGCTGTCAAATCTAATAAGATCTTCTTGTTCATAGCACATAGTGACTCCATCGTTTGAAAGCCTTACCCCTAATTGAGTGGCAGTGCTATAAGGCTTGCCTGTGAGATATACAGTTCCGGAGATAAAGCAGAAACACGCTGCTATTGTACCAATAATACCAATTTTTTTGCTTTTTCCTTTTTTTCCCTTGATTACACTTTCATGCATAGATTCGTTGAGGAATTTGTCATCTATGCCATTAAGCATACCGTTGATTTCATGTCGTTTCATAAAGATCACTATTCCTTTCAATATAGTTTTGGTCGTATAGTGGGTTAAGTTTAATTGTTCCCATCTGTTTTATATGTACGAAAACTCATAGAAATATTTAGGTTACGCAAAAATATTCACATAATGTTCACAATATTACTTGACAAATAATATAAATAATGTTATAATTAAAAAGTTAAACGGTTTGAATGACATTAAGAAAATTGATATTTCTGATAGTGTGATAAGTCAAAAAGAAATAGATGATTATGTTTCTGATCAGCTTGATATGAAAAGTTCATTCCAAGCATATTCATCGTCAAAGCAGATTAAAGAGGGAGACTATGTTAATTGTTCTATTGTAAAATATGAAAGTGATAAGGAATTATTTTCAAGCGATGATGAGTGCTTATATATTGACATAAATAATCAGTCAATAGTTGTAAAATCATTGATAGGTCATTCAAAAGGCGAAACGTTTGAAGTTTTTGAAAAAGTTTCAGGACATGAGTATCGCTATGATATAACAGTAAAGAATGTAGGCACAATGGTGACCCCTGAATTAAACAATGAATTTGTTAAGCAGAATTTTAACGAAGATTCTGTTTCAGATTACCTTGAAAGCCTAAAAAAATCACTTGATACCGAAAATAAAGGTGCCGCAGTCTTAGGTGCACGAAACGATATTTTAGAAAAGTTAATTGATAAATGCAAGTTTGAAATGGACGAGAAACAGGTCACTGATTATTCAGTATCAATTGTCAATAGCTATATTAATGAAGCATATCTTTATAATAAAGATTTAAAAACTTATTATACTGAAAACCTTCATATGTCTGAGAAGCAATTTTTTGATAGTTGTTATCAACAGGGAGAAAATTATATCAAAAAAATGTTGGTAGTTGGTGCTCTTGCGGAACATGAAAAATGTTCCGTAGATGAGAAAGAATTGCTTGAAGGGTTTAAACTAAAGAAGCGTCCAAGTGATGAAGCATATACTTATATGGAGTATCAATTTCTAACAAATGCAGTTACTGATCCGTATATAATAAAAGATGATGAATAATATTGATGAAGTAAGTGATGATCTGATAGTTGATCTTTACAGTACAGAACCTGAAAAAGCTATAAGATTCACAGAAAAAAAGTATGGCAATTTATGCCATAAGCTAATCTCAAATCACCTACATATTTATGAGGATGCGGAAGAATGTTACAATGATTTCCTGTTAAATATGTGGAAATCAGTTCCTAAACATCATCCGGAGAATCTTAAAGCATTCAGTTGCAGAATTGCCCGTAATCATGCTATAAAAAAACTTGAATATGCCCGTTCAAAAAAGAGAGACTATCCAAGAACATCATTTGATGAACTCTGCGATTACATTTCCGATGTAGGAAATGCGGAAGAAGGGTATGATGGAAATTTTCTGAAAGAGCAAATAAATACCTTTTTATCAGGACTGCCAAAGCTTGAACGTCAAATTTTCGTAAGGCGATTTTTCTTCGGTGATTCTGTAAAAGAGATAGGCAAAAGTCTAAATGTTACTTCTTTCAGGGTATCTAATATTATATTCAAAACGAAAAAGCAGCTTCGTTTATTTCTTGAAAAGAATAGCTGCATTTGAAATAGAACATCTATTGTAATTTGAACCACTAAAGTTTGAATAGCGATAGATGTTTTATATTTTGACTATATTTGGAGAAGATTTTTTATGATTATTAGTATATTATTTTTCTTCATTGTTATGCAATCAAACATAATAATTAGTGTCTCCTCAATAAGCAACGTCCTCTAAAGCTCTCAATTTTCTACTATCAAAAATGAAAAATGAGAGGGTAAATTTGAGGAGAGACTAAGTACAGTCCAGAGCTCAGCAGAACAGAGCCTGCTATATCTGTCAGCCAGTGTACTCCCGCAACAGTGCGTCCCACCACCATAAACACCGTGAATAGGAATGTTAACGAATAAAGTCCATATCTGACTTTAGTATTTCTTATCCTGCGATGTACCTGAAAATCCAGCGTGGGAATTACGCTCATAACAAGAAGCGTTGTTGAAGACGGGTACGAAGCCTCCATAAGTCCTTCTATAAGTATCGGTCGGTAGTTTATAGGTATCATCTCAAATATGAGATAACCAAATATCACAAGGATATAGTAAATACCAAGCAGGATAATATCCTTATCAACTTTAAGAAAACTTCTCCGCTTTATGAGCTGAACCAGACCGACAACTCCGAATATCATACAGATAAAGATTGGCACAAGTCCAAGCCAGTCGGTGACAGTATACACCCACATATGAACGCCTGTCATTTTATGGAAC